>JAHFUS010000019.1 GCA_023264975.1 Actinomycetes bacterium
TCGACCTCGGCAGCTACGGCGTAAGGGCCGTGGAGATGACGCTGGGCAACGGCGAGCCGACGCTCGAGCGCTTCGCCCAGATCACCCTGCCGCCCGGCGCCGTCCGCGACGGCGAGGTGGTGGACGCCGGAGCTGTCTCCGTCGCCATCCGCCGCCTTTGGAGTGAGGGCGGCTTCAAGTCCAAGCGGGTCGTGATCGGCGTGGCCAACCAGCGGGTGATCGTCCGCCTGGCCGAGATGCCGACCATGACCGAGTCGGACCTGCAGGCCTCGCTCCGGTACGAGGCCCAGGAGCTGATCCCCATCCCGGTCGACGACGCCATCCTCGACTTCCAGATCCTCGACGACGTCATCACCAACGACGGCGACCCGCGGATGCGGGTGTTGCTCGCCGCCGCCCAGCGGGACATGGTCCGCGGCCACCTGGCTGCACTGGAGGGCGCCAGCCTGCGGGCCGACGTGGTCGACGTGGTGCCGTTCGCCATGGTGCGGGCCCTGCGCTGGACCTCCAACCCGTTCGAGTTCGAGGGCGGCGCCGAGGCCATCGTGTGCATCGGTGGCGGGGTCACCAACGTCGTCGTGCACGATCAGGGCGTGCCCCGCTTCGTACGCGTCCTCCTGGTGGGCGGCGACGACGTGACCGAGGCGATCGCACGGGAGCTGGACGTCCCCCTCGACCAAGCCGAGTCGCTCAAGCGACAGGCCGACATCACCTCCGCCGATCCGGGCGTGGCCCGTGCCGGCCAGGTGGTCCGCGACCGCCTCTCCCTGTTGGTCGAGGAGGTACGGGGTTCGCTCGACTACTACCTGGCCCAGTCCGAGTCGTCGACCATCGAGCGTGTCCTCGTCACCGGCGGCGGCAGCCGCATACCCGGGCTGATGGAGCGGCTCCAGGCCCAGCTCGGCGCCAGGGTCGAGCCCGCCCGTCCGCTCGCCGGTCTCCGCATCGGCAAGGGCGTGGGCCTGAGCGAGGCGGACCTGGCCAACGTCGAGTCGTTGCTCACCGTGCCGATTGGCTTGGCCATGGCCGGCGAGGTCCACAAGGGCGTCCGTCGCATCACCCTGGTCCCCCGCGAGGTCGCCGTCGTCCGCGAGCAGCGGCGCCAGGCGATGCTGGCCGGGGCCGGCGTGGCTGTGCTGGCGACGGTCCTCGTCGGGGCCTGGGGCGCACGCGGTGGCCAGCTGGCCGACGAGCGAGCGACCGCCGACAAGACCGAGTCCGAAGCGCAGGCCCTCCAGAAGGAGGAGGCCAGCCTGGCCGACACCGTCAGCCTCGACACCGAGCTGGCCGGGCGCCGGGCCCAGGTGACGTCGGTGCTGGCCGGCGACGTGGCCTGGACGAAGCTGTTCAACGAGGTGGCGACCGTGCTGCCGAGTGACGTGTGGCTCACCTCCTTCACCGGCCAGAGCGGTGGCGCCGTGCAGTTCTCGGCCAAGGGCTTCGACCAGACGTCGACGGCCCGCTGGCTGCAACGCATCACCGAGATCAAGTCGCTTTCGGGTCTGTGGGTCCCCACCTCGACCAAGAGCGCCGAGGGCACCGTCTCCAGTGTGACCTTCTCATCGGATGCCGATCTGACTCCCGCTGCCACCTCGAACAGGGCGCAGCGCTACCTCGAGGAGAAGCCGTGACCCGGCGCAACATGCTCATCGCCGGCGCCGCCGCCGGCCTCGTCCTTGTGCTCTGGTACGTCCTCCTCTGGTCGCCCCGCAAGGCCGACCTCGCCGAGGCGAGGGACCGTCGGGAGAAGGCCGCGGTCATGCGCGACGAACTGGCCATCCGTGTGACCCGGCTGCGTGCCTCCCAGAAGGACGAGCCCATGAAGCGGGCCCAGGTGGAGGCGTTGCGCACCACCATCCCCGACGACCCCAATCTGGCCGCCTTCATCCTCGATACCAACGACGCCGCCACCAAGTCCGGGATCGACTTCATGAGCATCGCCCCGAGCGAGCCGGCGCCAGGAGCCGCTGTCGCCGGTGTGGCCGCCGTCAACACGTCGACGGCAGCTGGCGGGGCGCCGGCCACCGCCGGGGCCCCGCCCGCCGAGGTCAAGCTGCAGCTCCAGATCACCGGTGGGTACTTCCAGGTGCTCGACTTCCTCAACCGGATCAACGAGATGCCCCGACTTGTGATCACCGACGCGCTCAACGTCAGCAGTGACGAGAAGGCCAAGCTCAGTGTCGGCGTCACCGCACGCATGTTCGTCCGGACCGTGCCAGCGGCCTTCGGCGGGGTGCCCGTCGCACCGGCCGCTCCTGCTGCACCGCTTGCAGCCGCGAGCGTGACCTCCACCCCCGCCGCGTCCACTCCTCCGCCCACGGCGACGGCGGCCCCCGCCGTTCCCGCCAATACCTCTGGAGCCCGGTCATGACCGCCCCGCTTGAAGTCGCCGCCGAGCCCCGCAACCGACTCCCGCTCCTGGTGGGTGGCGGGCTGGCGGTGGTGCTCCTGCTCTTCCTCGTCACCAAGGTGCTCGGTGGCGGGGGGGGCGGCGACGCCGAGACGTCGACCCCGCCCACAGTCAGCACGCCCGCCGCCGGCGCCACGACGGCCGTAGCTCCGGCGGCGCCGGCCGAGGCCGCCCCGGTGGAGACGTTCGAGGTGTTCAACACCAAGAACCCCTTCATGCCGCTGCGCACCGCAGCCGTCGCCTCGGCAGCGGCTGCACCCGCCGCCCAGACGGCGGCGCCGAAGCCGGGGACCGTGGCCACGCCGGTGGCCGTCGCCACCCCCGCAGCCGTCGCCACCGTGACCACCGTTGCGCCCGCCACAGCCGTCCAGGTCGGAACGGCCGGTGGTCAGGCCACCGCACCCGCCCGGTCCACCAGGGTGGCGCTGCTCGACGTGTTCACCGAGGGCGGCCGGGTCGTCGCCAACGTGCGGGTGAACGACACGGTCTCCAAGGTCGCCGCCGGCGACAGCTTCGCCTCCAACTTCAAGGTCGTGTCCCTCGACACGGCCGAGCGGTGCGGGCGCTTCCTCTTCGGGGACGACCAGTTCCGCCTGTGCAAGGGCGAGGAACTCCTGAAGTAGCCACGGCGGGTTCTTCCCGCCCGGGGCCTGCTCGGGTCGCGCGTGCGGTTGGATGCAGACAGCCGGGACGGGGCTTTCTCCGGCCGATGTCGCCTTGAGGCGGTCGGGCCCCCACGCGCAGTCGTAGCATGGTGGGGTGGTGACCCCGCTTGCCGGCCTTGCCTAGGCGGATCCTGCTCGTCGGGATGATGGGCGCGGGAAAGTCCACGGTCGGTCGTGCCCTCGCCCGCCGGCTGGACTGGGTGTACCTCGACAGCGACGAGCAGGTCATGCTCCGCACCGGGCGAACCGTGTCCCAGCTGTTCGCCGAGCGCGGCGAGGCGTCGTTCCGGGCCGAGGAGAAGCGGGTGCTCGATGAGGCGGTGGCCTCGGCGGGCCCGGCCGTCGTCTCGGTCGCCGGCGGCGCCGTGCTCAACCCCGACAACCGGGACGCGATCCGCGGCGGCGGCACGGTCGTGTGGTTGCGGGCCGACGTCGGGACGCTGGCTGCCCGGGTCGGGATCGGCGAGGGCCGCCCGCTCCTCGGTGACGACCCGGCCTCCGCCCTCGCCCGCCTCTACGAGGAACGCAGGCCGCTCTACGCCGAGCTGGCCGACGTCGTGGTCGACGTGGACGCCGCCACCCCCGACGAGGCCGTCGAGCAGATCCTCGGAGCGGTCGGATGATCCGGGTGCCGTTCGACTTCGGCGACCGTACGTACGACGTCACCGTTGGCGCCGGCGCGCGCCACCTGCTGCACGAGGTGATCCCCGCAACCGCCGAGCGGGCCGCGGTGGTGACGCAGGAGGCCGTCCCGGTCGAGGTCGAGCCGGGCGTCGAGCGGAAGGTCTTCACCATCGGGGCGGGGGAGGCGGCCAAGACGCTGGCAACCGTCGAGGACCTGTGCAGCCGCTTCGCCCGGTTCGGGCTCACCCGACGCGACGTGGTGGTCGCCGTGGGCGGCGGGGTCGTCACCGACACGGCCGGCTTCGCGGCGGCCGTGTACCACCGCGGCGTCACCGTGGTACACGTCCCCACGACCCTGCTCGGGCAGGTCGACGCCGCCCTCGGCGGCAAGACGGGCGTGAACCTGCCCGAGGGGAAGAACCTGGTCGGCTCGTTCTGGCAACCTGGCGCCGTGCTGTGCGACACCGAGGTGCTGGGCACCCTTCCGCCCCGGGAGTACCGCAGCGGTTGCGGCGAGATGGCCAAGTACCACTTCCTCGGGCGCGAAGGCGAGGACCTCGAGGCCTTGGCCCTCGAAGCGCGGGTGGCGCGCAGCGTTGAGATCAAGGCGTCGTTCGTGGTCGGTGACGAGCGGGAGCTGCTGGACGCCGATGGCGCCGGTGGCCGCCCCCGGGCGTGCCTCAACTACGGGCACACGCTGGCCCACGCCCTGGAGACGGCGGGTGGGTACGACCTGCGCCACGGCGAGGCGGTCGCCATCGGCCTCGTGTTCGCGGCGAGGCTGGCCGCCGGGCTCGGCCGTATCGACGACGCGCGGGTCGCCCGCCACGAGGCGGTGGTCGACAGCTACGCGCTCGACCGTACCCTGCCGGCTGGGGCCGACACCGGCGAGCTGCTCGCCCTCATGCGTCGGGACAAGAAGTCGCGCGGCGGGCTCAGCTTCGTGCTCGACGGTCCGGCCGGCGTGGAGCCGGTGCACGACGTCGCCCCGGCCGAGGTCGAGGCCATCCTGAAGGAACTCGCATCGTGACCTCCGCCGACCTGTTCGCGCGGGCGAATCGCCGCGAAGTTCGCGCCGTGCTGCCGACAGGTTCGGGGTGGCGAGGATGAGCGGGCCGCGGGTGCTGCTCCTGTCCGGCCCAAACCTCAACCTGCTGGGCGAGCGGGAGCCGGCTATCTACGGCACCGCGACCCTCGACGACCACGTCGCTGCCGCCCGGGCGGTGGCCGAGGAGCACGGCATCTTCCTCGACCACACGCAGTCGAACCGCGAGAGCGACCTGGTCGAGGCCATCCAGGCCGCCCGGGGGCGCTGCCGCGGCATCGTGATCAACGCCGGCGCCTTCACGCACTACGCCTGGTCCATCGCCGACGCCCTCAGCGCCTTCGACGGCGTGGTGGTGGAGCTGCACCTGTCCAACCCGAACGCCCGGGAGCCGTGGCGGCACACGTCGGTCATCGCACCGGTCTGCCAGGGCACCATCGCCGGGTTCGGCGGCCTCGGGTACCAGCTGGCCATCCTCGCGGTGGCCCGGATGTTGGAGAAGACAGCACTATGACCACTGCTGTCCCCGCCACCTTTCCCGCCATGGACGTCGCCGGCCGCCTGCCCCGCCTCCGCGAGCGCATGGGTGAGGCCGGCTGCGAAGCGCTCCTCGTCACCACCCTGGCCAACGTGCGCTACCTCACCGGCTTCACCGGCTCGGCCGCCCTGCTGCTGGTGCTGGCCGACGGGCTGGTGCTCAGCACCGATGGCCGCTACCAGTTCCAGTCGGCCGAGCAGCTGGCCGGCGCCGGCGTCGAGGCGCACATCGCCATCGGGAAGGTGCCCGCCCAGCGCGAGGCCCTGGCCGAGGCCGCCGGGGCCGTCGCCAAACTCGGGCTGGAGGCGGCCAACGTCTCCTGGGCCCGCCAGCGCACCTTCGCGTCGGACTGGTTCCCGTCCGCCGAGCTCGTCCCCACCGAGGGCTTGGTGGAGGGGCTGCGCCGGGTGAAGGACGAGGGTGAGGTGGCGCGCATGGCGGCCGCCGCCGGCATCGCCGACGCCGCCCTGGCGGCGGTGAAGCCCACGCTCGCCGGCGGGATCACCGAGGCCGACCTCGCCCTCGCCCTCGACACCGAGATGCGACGCCTGGGGGCCAGCGGCTGCTCCTTCGAGACCATCGTGGCGTCGGGCCCAAACGGGGCCAAGCCCCATGCCCGCCCGTCGGGCCGCCGCATCGGGCAGGGAGAGCTGGTGGTGGTCGACTTCGGCGCCATCGTCGACGGGTACTGCTCCGACATGACCCGCACGGTGTCGGTGGGCCAGCCCCGGTCCGCCACGCTGGCCCGCATGGTGGAGGTGGTGGCCGAGAGCCAGCAGGCCGGCGTGGATGCGGTGCGGGCCGGGCAGTCGGCGGCCGAGGTCGACCGGGTGTGCCGCGACATCATCGCCGCTGCCGGCTGGGCCGACGCCTTCCTGCACTCCACCGGCCACGGCGTCGGGCTCGACATCCACGAGGCCCCCACCGTGTCGGCCACCTCCGACGACACCCTGGTCGCCGGTTACGTGGTCACCGTGGAACCGGGCGTCTACCTGCCCGAGCACGGCGGGGTGCGCATCGAGGACACCGTCGTGGTCACCGAGGACGGCTGTCGCCCGCTCACGCTGGCGCCCAAGGAGCTCGTCGTCGCCTGACCCGTAGGATGGGGGACGATGAGCGTCTCCACGAACGACCTGCGCAACGGCATGACCCTCAATCTCCCCGAGGGACTCTTCGCCGTCGTCGACTTCCAGCACGTGAAGCCCGGCAAGGGCGGCGCTTTCGTGCGTACCAAGCTGAAGAACGTCCGCACCGGCGCGGTGATCGACCGCACCTACCGGTCCGACGAGAAGCTCGAGCAGGCCATGGTGGACAAGCGGGAGATGCAGTACCTCTACCGCGACGGCGATCAGTTCGTGTTCATGGACAACGCGTCCTACGACCAGATCAACGTGCTCCCTGCCTCGCTGGCCGGCGCCGAGAAGTACCTGAAGGAGGGCGACTCCGCCGTCCTGCAGATGTACGGCACCGAGATCGTGGGCGTCGACCTCCCTGCCGCTGTGGAGCTCACCGTCGCTGCCACCGAGCCGGGCGTGCAGGGCGACCGGGTGTCGGGCGCCCGCAAGCCGGCCACCCTGGAGACCGGTGTGGTCGTTCAGGTCCCGCTGTTCGTGAACGAGGGTGAGCGGGTTCGGATCGACACCCGCACCGGCGAGTACCTCACCCGCGTGAACGGTTGAACCCCGGCTGGCGGCGCCGCCCATGAGCGTGGGCTCCCGCCGGGAGAGCAGGGAGCGGGCCCTGTCCCTGCTGTACGAGGCAGAGGTGAAGGAGCTGTCGCCTTCTGCCCTTTTGGCGGAGCTGCCCCTCAAGCCCGAGGCGTTCGTGGTCGACCTTGTAGAGGGTGTGGACGTCCACCAGGCGCGGATCGACGGTCTCATCGGGCGGTTCGCCGTCGACTGGACCATCGACCGGATGCCGGCCGTCGACCGCAACCTCCTCCGCCTCGCCGTCTACGAGCTCCTCGAGCGTCCTGACGTCCCCCTCGGGGCTGTCATCTCCGAGGCGGTCGAGCTGGCCAAGCGCTACTCCACCGACGAGTCCGGCCGATTCGTCAACGGTGTCCTCTCCGGCGTCGCCGCCGAGGTCCGCCCCGCCTGAGTGCGCGCCTGTGGCTGCCACCACGGTGGCGAGGCGGCAACCGGGCGACACGACGGTCTCCCCGCGTGCGCCGTCGCCGGAGGATCGGGACGCCACGCCGGCTCTTCCGGGCGCAGGGGCACCGGACGCCGGTGCGGGCCCGTTCGGCCCTCTCGCCGTTGCGGCCGCCTTCTTGTTGCCGGTGGCTTTCTCGCCCGAGGTGTACCACGCGTTCTGGGCGCCCAAGGCGGCGGTCTGCCTGCTCCTGATCGGGCCAGGGCTGGTGGCCCTCGCCCACCTGGTGCGCCGGCGCGATCGAGCAGCGATGCTCGCTGCGCTGTTCCTGGGCTCGGCCGCCGTCTCGACGATCCTCTCCGGCAGCGGTGCCGTCGGGCTCACGGGGGCGCCCAACCTCGGCACCGGCCTGGGTTTCGTGGCCGCGGTGGTGGGGGCATGGGCACTCGGCGTCACATCGGGCGAGCAGCGCCGGCGCCAGATCGCCATGGCCTTCGTCGCCGCCGCCGTCGTCAACGCCGTCGTGGCCCTCCTCCAGGCCCGGGATCTCGTCCCTATTGTCTTGGAAAGCCCGGGGCGCTCATTCGGCCTCATGGGCAACCCGGTGTACCTGGGTGCGCTCGTGGCGGCGGCCGCGTGGGTTGTCGCCCGGCGGGTGGGCAGGGAAGGGCGCTCGTTCGTGTGGCTCGGCCCCCTCGTCCTGCTGGCCGGCGCCGCCCAGCTGTCGGGTGGACGGTCGGCCGTGGGCCTGACCGTGCTGGCGGCGGTGGCAGCGCTACGCGGCGCCGGGTGGCGGCGGGGAGCAGCCCTCCTGGCCGCAGTCGCCGTCGGGTTCCTGGTGGCTCCCATGTGGGCGGGCGGCGGCGCCGTCACCGGCGTGGGCCGTTCGGTCGGGGCGGAGGCGGGCTCCCAGTTCGGCACCCGCCTCGGGTTCTGGAAGATCGGCGCCGAGGCCGTCGCCGAACGACCGGTGCTCGGCTGGGGACCCGGTCGCTTCGAAGCGGCCACCTCACCGCGGTCCACCGTCGCGGTCAGCGAGGGCGGCGTGAACGTGTTCAAGGACGCCCACAACTGGGTGGTCGAGTACGGGGTCACGACCGGCCTCGTCGGACTGGCCCTCCTGGTGGGGTGGCTGGTCGTGGCCGGCCGCGCTGCCTCCGGCCCGCTGGCCGGCATGGCCGCTTTGGTGGGCCTGTTCATGCTCGTCGAACCACAGTCGGTGGGGCTGACCCCCCTCGCCCTCCTCGCCCTTGGCGCGTCGAGGCGAGAGCAGGCCGGCCCCCTGTCACAGGGCCGGGGCTGGCTGGTCGGCGCCGCCCTGGGCCTGGCCGCCGGCGTGGTGGCCGCCGGGGTGTTCCTCGGGGGCGAGGCGTTCCTCCACCAGGGGGCGCTGAACTCCTCGCCCGACAGGATCGAACGAGGAGCGGCGCTCCTGCCCGCCTGGGCCGACGTCTCCCGCCTCGGTGCCCGCACTGCTTCCTTCGCCGGGCTCCACTCCGACGAGTACCGGGCGCGCGCGCTGTCCCTGGCCCGCCAGGCGACCCGGCGGGAGCCCTCGGACCCGGCGGCATGGTCGTACCTCGCCAGGCTCGAGTTGCTCTGGGGTACCGACCCGGGTGCGGCGCAGGCCGTCGACCGGACGCTCGAGCGCAACCCGTGGTACGGCGAGGCACTGGTGAGCAGCGCCGCCCTCGGCGAGCGCACCGGCGACGAAGCGCGCCGGGCTGACGCCTGCGACCGTCTCCGCACGCTCGGCCAGCCCCCCCGGGTGTGCAGGGGCGCTGCGGCGGCGAAGCGCTGACAGCCGCTGTCCGAGGCATCACCACGGCTGTACAAGGCGACGTCGAAGCGCTCGACGGCCGTCTCGGCCGGGCCGCCGGCGTCCTTGTCGGGTCACCGAGACAACCGACGTCGTCGGCGCCGCCGTCGTGGCGATGGCCCGTGGCGGCGACGTCATCTTGACCTCGGACCTGCTGGGCCCCGTCGCTCCGGCTGGGCGTCGGGGGACACGTGGGGATCGTTCCGGTCCGACCGACCTGCTACGGTCAACCCCTGACCGTGAAGCGGGTCCCGAGAGGCCCGCACGGACAGGAAGGAAGCGGCGTGGCCGCGGTGCTCGATGGCTGAACGAGAACGTGCACTGGCGCCCCCCAGAGGGGGCGTTTTCGTTGCCCGGGCACAGGTGATGACGTCGGAGGACGTCCGCCGGGCCGTCACCCGCATCGCCCACGAGGTTCTCGAGCGAAACCACGGCCTCGACGGCGTGGCCCTGGTGGGCATGCAGACCGGCGGCGTGCCGCTGGCCGGCCGCCTGGCCGCTGAGCTGGAGCGCATCGAGGGCACGGCGGTCCCGGTGGGCACGCTCGACGCCACCTTCTACCGGGACGACATCGGGCTGCGGCCACTGATCCCCGAGGCGGTCACCGACATCACCTTCGACCTGTCGGGGATGACAGTCGTGCTGGTCGACGACGTGCTGTTCACCGGCCGCACCGTGCGGGCCGCCCTGAACGCGCTGAACGATTACGGGCGCCCCCGTTCCGTGCAGCTGGCCGTGCTGGTCGACCGTGGCCACCGCGAGCTGCCGATCCGTCCCGACTACGTGGGCAAGAACCTGCCCACCGCCCGCCACGAGCTGGTCGACGTGAGCGACTCGGGTGTCGACCTGGGCACGGTGGTCCCCACGGCGCCGGGCGGGGCCGGGCCCCCCGCCTCCGGCGAGGGGGCGGGGCTGGGGCCCCGCCGGGAGAATCGAGCACAGTGAAGCATCTGCTCGCCGTCAACGACCTCGGGGCCGAGGGCATCGAGGAGGTCCTGCGGGTCACCGACTCGTTCGTGGAGGTGAGCTCTCGGGCCATCCCCAAGGTGCCGGCACTGCGGGGCAAGACGGTGGTGTCGCTGTTCTACGAGAGCTCGACGCGCACCCGGCTGTCCTTCGAGACGGCCGCCCGGCGCCTCTCGGCCGACATCATGACTTTCACCGCTCCCACGTCGGCGATCGCCAAGGGCGAGTCGCTGCGGGACACCGTCGAGACCATTCAGGCCATGGGCATCGACGCCGTGGTGGTACGCCACGGCTCGGCCGGCGTGCCGCAGCTGATCGCCTCGTGGATCGACGCCAGCGTGGTGAACGCGGGCGACGGGTGGCACGAGCACCCCACCCAGGCCCTGCTCGACTGCTACACGATCCGCCAGCGCCGGGGCAGCCTGGATGCCCTTCGCATCGCGGTGGTGGGCGATGTGAAGCACAGCCGTGTCGCCCGGTCCGACGTGGCCGCTTTCGCCCTCCTCGGCGCCGACGTGACGCTGGTGGCGCCCCCGACGCTCCTCCCGCCCAGCCTGGAGGGTTGGCCGGTCACGGTGAGCCACGACCTCGACGCCGTGCTGCCCAAGGTCGACGTGGTGTACGTGCTGCGGCTGCAGAACGAGAGAATGAAGGAGGCGCTGCTCCCGTCGCTGCGCGAGTACACCGCCTCCTACGGCCTCACCCGGCGCCGGGCCGACCTGCTGGCCGACGACGCCCTGGTGATGCACCCCGGCCCCATGAACCGGGGCGTGGAGATCGCGGCCGACGTGGCCGCCCTGGAGAACTCGGTGATCACCACCCAGGTGGCCAACGGTGTGGCCGTGCGCATGGCCGTGTTGTACCTCCTTCTCGGATCGGGGCAGGACCTTGCCGGGTAGCCCCACACTGCTCATCCGCGGCGGCACGGTGGTCGACGCCACCGGCACCCGCCGGGCCGACGTGCTCGTGGCCGGCGGCCGGGTGGCGGCGGTGGGCGACGACCTCGACGCCCCCGGGGCCCAGGTGCTCGACGCCGGCGGTTGTCTGGTGGCGCCTGGCCTGGTCGACCTCCACGCCCACCTCCGCGAGCCCGGTCGGGAGGAAGCGGAGACGGTCGAGACCGGCGCCCGGGCCGCCGCCCTCGGCGGCTACACCGCCATCGTGGCCATGCCCAACACCGAGCCGGCCATCGACTCGGCCGCCGTCGTCCGCCAGGTGCTGGACCTGGGCGCCACCGCCCCGTGCGACGTGCGGGTTGCGGGCGCCATTACCGTCGGCCGGGCCGGAAAGGCGCTGGCGCCCATGGCCGAGATGGCGGCGCTCGGCGTGCGCCTGTTCACCGACGACGGCGCCGGCGTGCAGGACGCCCGCCTGATGCGCCGTGCCCTCGAGTACGCATCGGCCCTCGACGTGACGCTGGCCCAGCACTGCGAGGACGAGGCCCTCGCCGCCGGCGGCCACATGCACGAGGGGGAGTGGTCGAGCCGGCTCGGCCTGCCCGGAATCCCGGCCGAGGCCGAGGAGCTCATGGTTGCCCGAGATATCGCCCTGTGCCGGCTCACCGGCGCCCGGGCCCACTTCCTCCACCTCTCCACCGCCGGGTCGCTCGAGCTGGTGGCGGCGGCCAAGGCGGCCGGGCTACCCGTGACGGCCGAGGTGGCGCCCCACCACTTCACCCTCACGCACGCCGAGGTGGCCGGCTACGACCCGGTGTACAAGGTGAACCCGCCGCTGCGCACCGCCGCCGACGTGGCCGCCGTGAAGGCGGCGCTGGCCGCCGGCGTGGTCGACGCCATCGCCACCGACCACGCACCCCACGCCCCGGAGGCCAAGGAGGCGCCGTTCGACCAGGCGCCGCCCGGCATGCTGGGCCTGGAGACGGCCCTCGCCCTCGCCCTCGGTGAGCTCGACCTTCCGGTCGAGCGGGTCCTTGCGTTGCTGTCCTGGCAACCGGCCGCCATCGCCGGCCTCGCCGGCGAGCACGGCGGTCCGATCGCCGAGGGGGCGGCAGCCAACCTGTGCGTCGTCGATCCGGCCGCCGCCTGGGTCGTCGAGCCCGACCTGCTGGCTAGCCGCAGCCGGAACACGCCCTATGGCGGCCGCAAGCTGCGCGGTCGCGTCCGCCACACCATCCTCCGGGGGGAGCCCGTCGTGATCGATTTCGAGGCCCAACGATGACCCACACCCAGCCCTCCGCCGGTGGTTCTGGTCACGGAAATCGACCGCCCGCGGTCGGTTTCCGTGACCAGAACGGGGGGAGGGGCCGATGAGCGCCTCCGAGGCGCGCCAGGACGCGCTGCTGGTGCTGGCCGATGGCACCACGTTCGAGGGCGAGTCGTTCGGCGCTGTGCCCGACAACGGCGTGACCACCGGCGAGGCCGTGTTCAACACGGTGATGTCGGGCTACCAGGAAGTCATCACCGACCCGAGCTATGCCGGCCAGGTGATCGCCTTCACCTACCCGCACATCGGCAACTACGGCGTCACCGCCGACGACGACGAGAGCGCCCGCCCGTTCTGCAGGGGGGTGGTGGTGCGCGACCTGGCGCGGCGGCCCAGCAACTGGCGCTCCACCGAGTCCCTCGACGACTTCCTGGTCCGCACGGGTGTGGCCGGCATCACGCGCGTGGACACCCGCCGCCTCACCCGCCACCTGCGCGAGGCCGGTTCCATGGCGTGCGCCTTCGGTACGGCGGACGAGACCACGCTCAAGCAGGCGGCGGCGGACGAGCCGGGCACCGATGGCATCGACCTGGTGGCCGGCGTGAGCACCGTCGAGCCCTACCGGGTCGGCACGGGCCGGCTCAACGTGGTGGCCTACGACTTCGGCATCAAGCGCACCATGCTGCGTCACCTGGGCGACATCGCCACGGTCGACGTGGTGCCGGCGGCCACGCCGGCGGCAGACGTGCTGGCCCGCAACCCCGACGGCGTGTTCCTGTCGAACGGGCCCGGGGACCCAGGCGCCGTTGACTATGCCATTCGGGCCATTGCCGACTTGTTGGGCAACGTGCCGGTGTTCGGCATCTGCCTCGGCCACCAGCTGCTCGGGGCTGCCCTCGGGGGCGAGACCTACAAGCTCAAGTTCGGCCATCACGGCGGCAACCACCCGGTCCGCCGCCTGGCCACGGGGGCGGTGGAGATCACCAGCCAGAACCACAACTACGCGGTCCGGGAGGGCTCGCTGGAGACGGCCGACGTGACGCACGTCAACCTCAACGACGGTGTGGTGGAAGGCCTGCGCTGCCGGGACGCAGCCGCTTTCAGCGTGCAGTACCACCCCGAAGCGGCCCCCGGCCCGCACGACGCCCGGTACCTCTTCACCCAGTTCGAGGAGCTGATGCACCGTGGCTCGTAGGACGGACATCGAGTCGATCCTCATCATCGGCTCGGGGCCCATCGTCATCGGCCAGGCGTCAGAGTTCGACTACTCGGGCACCCAGGCGTGCCGGGTCCTGCGGGAGGAGGGCTACCGGGTGATCCTGGCCAACTCCAACCCGGCCACGATCATGACCGACCCCGATTTCGCCGACCGCACGTACATCGAGCCGCTCAGCGTCGACGTGCTGGCCGCCATCATCGAGCGCGACCGGCCTGACGCCGTGCTCCCCACCCTCGGCGGGCAGACGGCCCTGAACCTGGCCATCGCCCTGCACGAGCGGGGCGTCCTCGAGCAGTTCGGCGTGGAGATGATCGGCGCCAAGCCCGATGCCATAGCCACAGCGGAGAACCGCGACAAGTTCAAGGCGGCCATGACCGAGATCGGCCTGGCCGTGCCGCCCTCGGGCTTCGCCTACAACCTCGACGAGGCGATGGCGGTCGGAGCGGACATCGGATTCCCCCTCATCATCCGCCCGTCGTACATCCTGGGCGGGGCCGGCACCGGCATCGCCGCCGACGAGGACGACCTTCGCACCATGGCCGCCGCCGGCCTGACTGCCAGCCCCGTGAGCGAGATCCTTATCGAGCGCTCCATCGCCGGGTGGAAGGAGTACGAGCTCGAGGTCATGCGCGACCGGGCGGACAACTGCGTGGTCGTCTGCTCCATCGAGAACGTCGACCCCATGGGTGTGCACACCGGCGACTCCATCACCGTGGCGCCCGCCCAGACACTGTCGGACGTGGAGTACCAGGTCATGCGCGACGCCGCCTTCGCCTGCATCCGCCGCATCGGGGTGGAGACGGGCGGCTCCAACATCCAGTTCGCCATCAACCCGGGGAACGGGGAGATGGTCGTGATCGAGATGAACCCCCGGGTCAGCCGGTCGAGTGCCCTCGCTTCCAAGGCCACCGGGTTCCCCATCGCCAAGATCGCCGCCCGGCTGGCCGTTGGCTACACCCTTGACGAGATCGCCAACGACATCACCCGCAAGACGCCGGCCTGCTTCGAGCCCACCATCGACTACGTGGTCACCAAGATCCCCCGGTGGGCGTTCGAGAAGTTCCCCGGCACGCCCGACGTGCTGGGCACGCGCATGCAGTCGGTGGGCGAGGCCATGGCCATCGGCCGCACCTTTCCCGAGTCGCTGCAGAAGGGGCTGCGGTCCCTGGAGCACGGCCGCCTGGGCCTCAACTGCGACCCGGGCGAGACCGCCCTCGACGGGGTGGATGACGACGACCTGGTGCGCCGGGCCGCCCTGGCCACTCCCGATCGGCCCTTCCAACTGGAGGCGGCCCTGCGGCGGGGGATCACGGTGGAGCGCCTGGCCGCCGCCACCCGGGTGGACCCTTGGTTCCTCGACCAGATCTCTCTGGTGGTGGAGGAGCGGGCCCGCCTCGAGGCATCGTCGCTCGACACCATGGACCGGCGGTCCTGGCGGCGGGCCAAGCGGCTCGGCTTCGGCGACGCCCAGCTGGCCTGGCTGTGGGGCGTGGAGGAGACGGCGGTGCGGGCGGCCCGCCTGGCCGCCGGGGTGAAGGCCACGTTCAAGACGGTGGACACGTGCGGCGCCGAGTTCGAGGCGGCCACGCCGTACCACTACTCCACCTACGAGGACGACGACGAGGTCACCGCGTCGGACCGCCGCAAGGTCATCATCCTCGGCTCGGGGCCCAACCGGATCGGGCAGGGGATCGAGTTCGACTACTGCTGCGTGCACGCCAGCTTCGCTCTGCGCGACGCCGGCTTCGAGACGATCATGGTGAACTGCAACCCCGAGACGGTGTCGACCGACTACGACACCAGCGACCGCCTGTACTTCGAGCCGCTCACCCGCGAGGACGTGTTTAATGTCATCGAGGCCGAGCAGGCCAGCGGCGAGGTGGCCGGCGTAATCGTGGCCCTCGGGGGCCAGACCCCACTGAAGCTGGCCGGCCTGCTGCCAGAGGGGATGGTGCTCGGCACCAGCCCGCAGTCGATCGACCTGGCCGAGGACCGCGAGCGGTGGAACGACCTGTGCGCCCGCCTGGCCATCCCCCAGCCCGCCGGCGGCACGGCCGTCACCGTGGACGCAGCGCTGGAGATCGTCGACCGCATCGGGTACCCGGCGCTCATCCGTCCCAGCTACGTGCTCGGGGGGCGGGCCATGGAGATCGTGTACGACGCCGAGGGGCTGCGCCGGGCCATGGACGCCATGGCCGGTTTCGGCTCGCTCGGACGGGAGGGCGGCCTATCGGCCGAGCGGCCGGTGCTGGTGGACTCGTTCCTGGAGGACGCCGTCGAGGTCGACGTCGACGCCGTGCGCGACGCCACCGGCGACGTGATCATCGGCGGCGTCATGGAGCACGTCGAGGAGGCCGGCGTGCACTCGGGCGACTCGGCCTGCGTGATCCCGCCGCCCACGCTGCCCCGGTCCGTGATCGACGTCATCGAGGGTCACACCCGCGACATTGCGGCGGCCCTCGACGTACGGGGCCCGCTCAATGTCCAGTACGCGGTGAAGAAGGACCAGGTGTACGTGATCGAGGCCAACCCCCGGGCCAGCCGCACCGTGCCCTTCGTTTCCAAGGCCACGGGCGTTCCGCTGGCCAAGGTGGCGGCCCGGGTCATGGCCGGCGCCACGCTGGCCGACCTGCGGGCCGAGGGCCTGCTGCGCGACCCGGTCGACGGTGGCCACGTGAGCGTGAAGGAGGCGGTGCTGCCGTTCAGCCGGTTCCCGGACGTCGACACCATCCTCGGCCCCGAGATGCGCTCGACGGGCGAGGTCATGGGCATCGACACCACGTTCGGCCTGGCATTCGCCAAGAGCCAGATCGCGGCGGGCGACCGCTTGCCCGAGTCGGGCTCGGTGTTCTTCTCACTGGCAGGGCGGGACAAGGAGGCGGGCCTGCTGGCAGCTACCCGATTCCTGGAGCTGGGCTTCTCGCTGGCGGCGACATCGGGGACGGCGGCGTTCCTGGAGGCGCACGGCGTGCCGGTCGAGACGGTGGTCGAGAAGTTGAGCGACGGCGGCGGCGGGCCGACGGCTGTGGACCTGATCGCCAGCGGCAAGGTGCAGCTGGTGGTGAACACGCCCCGGGGCCGCGGCCCCCGCGCCGACGGGGCGTACATCCGGACGGCGGCCAATGTGCACGAGGTCCCGTGCCTCACCACCGTCGCTGCGGCTCGGGCGGCGGCGGCCGGTATCGCCGACTGGGGGGAGCACCGGTTGTCGGTCCGGTCGCTCCAGGAGTTCCTCGAGGGGGACCAGCTACGTCTGCCCCTGTAGCGCTGCGATGAGGAGCGAGAAGCCGGCGTCGCAGGTCGACCTGACGACCCACGTCGGCTCGGTCCGTCTCCCCAATCCGATCCTCACGGCTTCGGGGACGTCAGGGCACGGGGCGGAACTTCAGGCCTATTTCCCGCTTTCCGCTCTCGGCGCGGTCGTCGTGAAGTCGCTGTCGGCTGCCTCCTGGGCCGGGAACCCGGCTCCTCGGGTGCACGAGACCACGGGCGGGATGTTGAACTCGGTGGGGCTGCAGGGGCCAGGGGTCGAGGCGTGGCTCGAGCGGGACCTGCCGGCCTTGGAGGCGGCTGGGGCCCGGGTCGTGGCGTCGATCTGGGGGACGTCGGTAGAGGCGTACGGGAAGGCGGCGGGGATGTTGGCGGGTGCGCCTTCGTGCGTCGTCGCCGTCGAGGTGAACCTCTCGTGCCCGAATGTGGAGGCTCGAAGGTCGGTCTTCGCGCATTCGGTTTCTGCGACCTCCGAGGCGATTGCTGCTACAGCTTCTTGTGGGCTGCCCCGGTGGGCGAAGTTGAGCCCGAATGTGACGGACCTGACCGAGATCGCCGCGGCCGCGCTCGGGGCAGGAGCGGAGGCGCTGACGTTGGTCAACACGGTGATGGGGATGGCGATCGACCCGGCGACCGGCCGGCCCCGGCTCGGCAACGGCGGGGGCGGGTTGTCCGGGCCCGCCATCCACCCGGTGGCCGTGCGGGCGGTGTTCGAGTGCCGCGCCGCGTTCGCGGAGGTGCCGATCGTGGGCGTGGGCGGGGTGGCGTCGGGCGAGGACGCGGCCGAGTTGCTGGTGGCCGGGGCGTCGGCCGTGCAGGTCGGGACGGCCACGTTCGCCGACCCGCGTGCTCCCGTACGTGTGCTGGAGCAGTTTGAACAGTGGTGCCGGAGTCACAATGTGCCGAGAGTGACAGAGCTGATCGGAGCGTCCCATGTCAGAGGTTGAGACCCTTCCCCGCCGCGGCGCGGATGTGCGGAACCGGTTGGCCATCGCCCTCGATGTCGACGACCTGGTGGAGGCGACCCGGATCGCCAAGGAGGTGCGGCCCTGGTTCGGCGTGGCCAAGGTGGGCCTCGAGCTCTACAGCGCGTCAGGGCCCGATGCCGTGGTCGAGATGATCGAGTGCGGCTACCGCGTCTTTCTCGACCTGAAGTTGCACGACATCCCCACCACGGTGCGCCGGGCCGCCCACGTGGTGGGGGCGCTCGGGGCGTCGTACCTCACACTGCACGCCATCGGCGGCTCGCCCATGCTACGGGCGGGCGTCGAGGGCTTCGCGAACGGCGCCGGCAACGCCGGGCTGCCGGCTCCCATCGCACTCGCAGTCACCATTCTCACCAGCGACGGCGACGCCCCGCCTCACGTTCTGGGCAAGCGGGTGCGGAACGCCGTCGAGTCCGGGTGCCGTGGCCTGGTGTGCGCGGCGAGCGACGTGAAGGAGGCCAAGCAGCTGGGGCCCCGGCTCGTCACCGTCGTGCCCGGCATCCGACCGGCCGGCGCCGGCCGCGACGACCAGGTGCGGGTGTCCACGCCCCAGGGTGCACTCGCCGCCGGCGCCGACCTGCTGGTGATCGGGCGGGCCGTGACCGCCGCCGCCGACAGGGCCAAGGCGGCCGACTTGCTCGTCGGGCCGCTTTCGCTGGAGCGCCGCTCGCCCGATCGCGACCCCGCCGCCAGGACGTAACCGCGCCCGCTTCGAGCCCACGGCTCGCGCCAATGTGGCCAGGCCCGACGGCCTGACCACATTGGTTCGGGAAGGGCTACTTGCAGGGATTCTTGCGGACTTCCGGGCCGTACGTGTGGCCGTCGTGCTTGTCCGGGGGGCCGCAGTCGTGGTTGGCGAATGCGTTCGTCGGTGCGATGACGACCATGACTGCTGCAATGAGCACTCCGGCCATCACCCGCTTGGCGGTCTTCAAGGCGCTACCTCCTCTCCCGGGTCGAGAAGAAACGGTTGAAGGAGCGTTCGACCCGCTTGCCGGACCGGCGCCACCGAACCCGAGGGTAGGCGGCCGGAGATGCGGAACACAGTGCCAAAAGGCCCATGATCCGCATTTCACCCGAGGGCCCGGAGGGGGCGGGCGCTTGCGCCGGCGCGCCGGAAGACTGGTTCGGGCCGTCGCGCTATGGTGCTCGGCGTGGCCCTTCCCCCGAAGCTGTCGCCGGAGGATCGCCAGGCGGCGCTGGCCAAGGCGGCGGCCAACCGGCGCCAGCGGGCCGAGCTGAAAGAGAAGCTCAAGATGGGCTCGATCAACCTCTCCGAGGTGCTCGATCTGGCGGACCGCGACGAGGTGGTGGGCCGAACCCACGTGGTCGCCGTGCTCGAGTCGCTGCCCGGTCTCGGCAAGGTGAAGGCCCGTCGGCTGATGGAGACCGTGTGCATCAGCGGCAACCGCCGGCTCCAGGGCCTGGGGGCGCAGCAGCGCGTCCGCCTGCTCAAGGAACTGGGGAAGCCCTGATCCTGGTCGTGTCCGGGCCCGGCGGCGTGGGCAAAGGGACCCTCGTCTCCCGCCTGTGCGAGCGCGACCCCTCGCTGTGGCTGAGCCGCTCGTGGACGACCCGGCCACGGCGGCCGGGTGAGGCGGCGGACGAGTACACGTTCGTCGACCGGGGCCGCTTCCGCACCCGGGCCTCCGAGGGGGGTTTTCTCGAGTGGGCCGAGTTGGCGGCCAACGGGGAGCTGTACGGCACGCCGTGGCCGGACCCGGCGGCGGGGCGCGATGTGGTGCTGGAGATCGACGTGCAGGGGGCGGCCCAGGTGGTCGAGCGCCACCCCGAGGCCGTGGTGGTGCTGGTGGTTGCGCCGTCCGCCGAGGAGCAGGCCTCACGGATGCGCAAGCGGGGCGACGACGAGGACCACATCGCCCGACGTCTCGAGCTCGGCGTGCGCGAGGAGGAGTGGGGCCGTCGTCTGGCCGCCAGCGTGGTGGTCAACGACGAGCTCGATCGGGCGGTGGACGAGCTGGCCTCTATACTGCGGAGCCACCGCGAACCGCCTGCGCCTGCTTCTTGAGCGGCGCAGCCTCGCCCCCCAAGCCCGGCTCGTCCGGGGATGGAGAACACATGGCCCAGCGCCGCCGCCTCACCATGATGGACCCGCCCGTCGAGAACCTCCTGAACAAGGTGGACTCGAAGTTCACGCTGGTCACCCTCTCGGCCCGCCGTGGCCGCCAGATCAACTCGTACTTCAACCAGTTGGGTGAGGGTCTCGGCGCAATCGTGCCGCCGCAGGTCACGTCGGTGTCGCGCAAGCCCCTCTCCATCGCTCTCGAGGAGATCGCCGCCGACAAGATCCGCTACGTGCCCATTGCGCCGAGCGAGGACGGCGAAGAGGCAGCGGAGTAGCAGGCGCCGGACGGGGAGCGTCGCTGTGGGCGCGCCTCCTGCGGAGCAGCCGCTGGCCGGGCGGCGGGTGGTGCTCGGCGTGTGCGGCGGCATCGCCGCCTACAAGGCGGTCGAGGTGTGCCGGCGGTTGGTGGACGCGGGCGCCTTCGTGTCGCCCGTGCTCACAGAAGGGGCCACCCGCTTCGTCGGCGCGGTCACCTTCTCGGCCCTCGGCTCCGAGCGGGCCCGCACGTCGTTGTTCGACGACGCCGACCCGATCCCGCACACCACCCTCGGCCGGGCGGCCGACGTCGTGGTCGTGGCCCCCGCCACCGCCCGCCTGCTCGGCGCCTATGCGGCGGGCATCTCCGACGACCTGCTCACCGCCACCCTGCTGGCGACCCGGGCGCCGGTGGTGGTGTGCCCGGCGATGCACACCGAGATGTGGGAGCACCCGGCCACCAGGGACAACCTCGCCCTTCTGGTCCGGCGTGGCGTCGCCGTTGTGCCGCCCGGCACCGGCCGCCTGGCGGGCGGCGACTCCGGGACCGGCCGGTTGGCCGGGCCCGACGAGATCGTCGCCGCCGTGACCGCCGTCCTGCGGGGGGCGGCGGGGGACCTGGCCGGGCGGCGCGTGCTGGTCACCGCCGGCGGGACACGCGAGCCCATCGACGCCGTGCGGTTCATCGGCAACCGCTCGTCCGGGAAGCAGGGTCACGCCCTGGCCGACGAGGCGGCGGCGCGGGGCGCCACCGTCACCCTCGTCACCACTGCCGACCGGCCATCCGCGCCCGGGGTCCTGGTGGTGCGCGTCGACACGGCCGCCGACATGGAGCAGGCCGTGCTGGCGGCCTGCGCCGATGCCGACGTGGTGGTGATGGCGGCAGCGGTGGCCGACTTCCGGCCCAAGGCGCCCCTCGATGAGAAGTGGAAGAAGGCCGACGGCGTGCCCGACCTGGTGCTCGAGGCGACCACCGACATCCTGGCGGCGGTGAGCGCAGGCCGGCGCCCTGGCCAGGTGCTGGTCGGCTTCGCGGCGGAGACGTCCGACGTGGCCGCTGCGGCCAAGGCGAAGCTGCGGGCCAAGCACCTCGACCTGGTCGTCGGCAACGACGTGTCGGCGCCCGGCGCCGGCTTCGACAGCGACACAAACGCCGTCGTGCTGGTGGGCGCCGACGGAACAGAGCAAACTGTTCCCCTGACCGAGAAGCGGGAAGTAGCGCGGGCAGTGTTCGACGCCGTCGTCCCCCTGACGAGG
This sequence comes from Actinomycetes bacterium, assembly GCA_023264975.1. GTDB lineage: Bacteria > Actinomycetota > Acidimicrobiia > Acidimicrobiales > JAHFUS01. Next base: position 21,398 of record JAHFUS010000019.1, read on the forward strand.
AGCCATCCGTGACCACCCGTACCACCTTCACCTCGGAGTCCGTCACCGAGGGCCATCCCGACAAGATGGCCGACCAGATCTCCGACGCCATCCTCGACGCCATCCTGCGTGAGGATCCCATGGGCCGGGTGGCGTGCGAGACCCTGCTCACCACCGGCCTGGTGGTGGTGGCGGGTGAGATCACCACCGACGCCTACGTCGAGATCCCCAAGATCGTGCGCGACACCGTGTGCGGCATCGGGTACGACCGGGAGTCATTCGGCTTCGACGGGCACACGTGTGGCGTCATCACGTCGATCGACCCCCAGTCCTCCGACATCGCCCAGGGCGTCGACAACGCCCTCGAGCAGCGCGACAACCACACGGAGTCCGACGAGGACCTCGACAGCCAGGGCGCCGGCGACCAGGGGATGATGTTCGGCTACGCCTGCGACGAGACCGACGATCTCATGCCGCTGCCCATCTGGTTGGCCCACCGGCTGGCCCAGCGGTTGGCCGAGGTGCGCAAGGCGGGCGTGCTCCCTTACCTGCGGCCGGACGGCAAGACCCAGGTGACCGTGGTCTACGAGGACGGCCGGCCGGTGCACCTCGACACCGTGGTCATCTCCACCCAGCACCAGCCCGGGATCGACCTTGAGACGCTGCTCAAGCCCGACCTCATCGAGCACGTCATCCACCCGATGCTCCCCGAGCAGTTTGCAAGCGACAAGTTCCGGGTGCTGGCCAACCCCACCGGCAAGTTCGAGCTGGGCGGGCCCCACGCCGACACCGGCCTCACCGGCCGCAAGATCATCGTCGACACCTATGGCGGCTCAGCCCGCCATGGCGGCGGCGCCTTCTCGGGCAAGGACCCCACCAAGGTCGACCGTTCCGCCGCCTACGCGGCCCGGTGGGCGGCCAAGCATGTGGTGGCCTCCGGCGCGGCGCGCCGGTGCGAGATCCAGGTGGCCTACGCCATCGGCGTGGCCCGGCCGGTGTCGGTCCTGGTGGAGACGTTCGGCACCGAGGCGGTCGACCCGCTGCAGATCGGCAAGGCCGTGAACGACGTGTTCGACCTGCGGCCGGCCGCCATCGTGCGCGACCTCAAGCTGCGCCGGCCCATCTTCCAGAAGACCGCCGCCTACGGGCATTTCGGCCGCCCGGAGAAGGAATTCACCTGGGAGAGCCTGTCCCGGCTGTCCGACATGAAGGCGGCCCTCGGTCTCTGACCACCGGGCGGCGCCAACCGGTGCTGCGCCAGGGGACAGGCGGGTGGTGCGCGTCCTCCCCGACGTGGCCGCCCTCGACAAGACGTTCGACTATGTCGTGCCCGACGGATGGGACGGCGACGTCCGGATCGGCACCGTGGTGCGGGTGTCGCTGCACGGCCGGCGCGTCGGCGGGTGGGTGGTGGCCGACGGGGTGACGCCACCCGCCGGGATACGCCTCCGACCGCTGGCCAAGGTCACCGGCTGGGGCCCGCCGGCGGCTCTGGTCGATCTGGCCGAGTGGGCGGCGTGGCGGTGGGCCGGACCGGTACGGGCCGTGCTGCGTTCGGCCTCCCCGCCTGGCGCGGTGCGGGGGCTCCCGCCCGCCCCGGCGCCACCGAATGTCGCAGGCGGCCCGCCACCGAATGTCGCAGGCGCCCCGCCACCGAATGTCGCAGGCGCCCCGGCGCCACCGAATGCCGCAGGCGGCCCGACGCCACCGAATGTCGCGGCGGCCCACGACGGCAACGACCCGCTGACCGTCGACGCGCTCGCCCGCCATCGTGCCGTCGTCCGGTTGCCGCCGGCTGCCGACCCGTACCCGTTCGCCTTGGCCGCTGCCCGCCGAGGCGAGGCACTGGTGCTCACGCCGTCGGTGGAGCAGGCGGTCCAGTTGGCCCGGCGACTGCGGGGAGACGGGGTGCCGGTCGCGCTGGCGCCGCGCGACTGGGCCAGGGCGGCGGCCGGGGGCTCGGTGGTGGTGGGCGCCCGGGCGGCGGCCTGGAGTCCAGTGCCGGACTTGGCTGCGGTCGTGGTGGTCGACGCCCACGACGAGGCGTACCGGGAGGAGCGGTCGCCCACGTGGAACGCGTGGGAGGTGGCGGCCGAGCGGGCCCGCCGGGCGGGCGTGGTGTGCGTGCTGCTGTCGCCGTGCCCCACCCTCGAGCAGTTGGCATGGGGTGACCTGCTGGCGCCGTCCCGGTCCACCGAACGGGCCGGGTGGCCGGCCGTCGAGATCGTCGACCGGCGCAGGGCGGACCCCCGGTCCGGCCTCTACTCCGACCGGGTGGTGGCGCTCATCCGCAGCGGCGGGCTCGTCGCGTGCATCCTCAACCGCAAGGGCCGGGCCCGGCTGCTGGCGTGCGCCGCATGCGGCGAGCTGCTCCGCTGCGAGCACTGCGACGGGGGCCTGGCCCAGAACGACGACGGCGACGGGCTGCGGTGCCGGCGGTGCACCCGCTCCCGTGCGGCGGTGTGCCAGGCGTGCGGCGCCACCCGCCTCCGCAGGCTGCGGCCGGGCGTCACCCGGGTGCGGGAGGAGCTGGAGGCGCTCGCCGGCCGCCCGGTCGCAGAGGTCACCGGCGACTCGGACCACCTGCCCGACGCCGGCGTCCTCGTCGGCACCGAGGCACTGCTCCACCGGCTGGGCGCGGCCGACGCGGTGGTGTTCCTCGACTTCGACCAGGAACTGCTGGCCTCCCGCTACCGGGCAGCCGAGCAGGCCCTCGCCCTCCTCACCCGGGCGGCGCGGCTGGTGGGCGGTCGGGGCGCCGGCGGTCGCATCGTCGTGCAGACCCGGGTACCGGGCCACGAGGTCCTCCGCGCCGCGGTGCACGCCGATGCCGGCCGCCTCACCGGCCCGGAGCTCGCCCGCCGGGCCGACCTGCGTCTCCCTCCTGCGACCGCCCTCGCCGTCGTCTCCGGCGACGCGGCCGGGTTCGTGGCCGCACTCGGGCCCGGCGTCGAGGTGCTTGGCCCGACGGATGGCCGCTGGCTCGTGCGGGCGCCCGACCACGCCACGTTGGCTGCCGCCCTCGCCGCCGCGCCGCGCACCGGTGCGCGACTCCGGGTGGAGGTCGATCCGGCGCGGGAGTGATCCCCTAAGGTTGGTAGGTCCCGGGACGCCTTGGAGGCCGTTGTGGAGCACACGCCTACCGGTCGTTGGGTGTCGGGCCCCCTTCTCGTGGCCGTCGTCTGCGCCGGGTTCGGGGTCGGCATCGCCGCACGGGAGCGGCGACCTGGGCCGTGCGGCGACCAACATCCGCTGGCGGTCACCGCCGTGCCGCCCTCCGTTGGCTTCCGGTCGGTCTCGAACATGAGTGTGCCGCCGGACTGCGGGGCCCAGTACCGCCGCGCTGCGGTCTTCACCGCCGGTCCGGCGGTCGCCGAGCCTCTCCTGGCCGCGTTCGCCGCCGGGCTCGACGGGTCCAGGTGGAGACCGTCGGCGTGCGCCCACACCACCGACCTGTGTTTCCGGTCGGCCCGGGACCATCTGTTCCTCGCAGCGCGGGAGCGGTCGGAAGCTTCGTCGACCATCCGGCCGCTGATCGAAGTCACGGTGCAGCCGTGTGACGGCCAGGAGGGCTGTTGACGAGGGACCGGCGGTAGCCTGGCCGCGATGGCAACGCACACCATTCGAGTCCACGGCGACCCGGTGCTCCGCCAGGCGACCCAGTTGGTGACCGACATCGACGGCGTCCTGGAGCGCCTGGTGCAGGACATGATCGAGACCATGTACGCGGCGCCCGGTGTGGGTCTGGCCGCCAACCAGGTCGGTGTGCAGAAGCGCCTGTTCGTGTGGGACATCGGCGACGGCCCCTTCGTGGCCATCAACCCGGTGGTGACCGGGCACGACGGCGAGTGGAGCTACGACGAGGGGTGCCTGTCGGTGCCCGGGCTGTTTTGGCCCATCGTGCGCCCCAAGGAGGTGCACCTCGACGCCGTCGATCTGCACGGCGATGAGCTGTCCATCGACGCCGACGAGATGCTGGCGCGGGTGTTCCTCCACGAGACCGACCACCTCGACGGCAAGCTGCTGCTCGAGCGGCTGGACCCCCAGCAGCTCAAGGAGGCCAAGCGCACCCTGCGCGATCGCGACCTGCACCTCGACTCGAGGTAGGGCGTCCTGCGCCTGGTCCTCCTCGGTTCGCCCGAGGCCGCCGTCCCGCCGTTACGGGCGCTCGTCGAGGCGGGCCACGACGTGGCCCTCGTGGTCACCCAACCCGACCGCCGCCGCGGCCGGGGCAGCGGGCTCCTGCCCACGCCGGTGAAGGCGGCCGCCGTCGAGCTCGGGCTTCCGGTGACCGATCAGGTCGACGACGTGCTGGCCGCCGGCGCCGAACTCGGCGTGGTGGTGGCCTACGGCCGACTCGTCCGGCCCCATGTGCTGGACGCCCTGCCCATGGTGAACCTGCACTTCTCGCTGCTGCCCCGGTGGCGCGGCGCGGCGCCGGTGGAGCGGGCCATCCTGGCCGGCGACTCCGAGACCGGCGTCTGCCTCATGGGTCTCGAGGTCGGGCTCGACACCGGGCCCGTGTACCGGCGGGCGACGGTCAGGATCGGCGACGAGGAGACGGCCGACGAGCTCCGCAGGCGGCTGGTCGAGCTGGGCACCGGGCTGCTCGTCGACGCCCTGGCGACCGGCCTCGGCGAGGGCGAGCCGCAGGCGGGCGAGCCCACATACGCGGCGAAGCTCGACGCCGAGGAGCTGTGCCTCGACTGGTCCCGGCCGGCCGACGAGCTGGAACGGATCGTCCGGGTGGGCCGGGCGTGGACGACGTTCCGGGGTCGGCGCCTCAAGGTCCTGCGGGCGTGCGGCCACCACGTCACCGGCGCCGGCCTGATCGCGCCAACCGGCGAAGGCGTCCTGGAACTGGTGGAGGTGCAGCCCGAGGGCCGGGGGTCGATGGCGGCGGCGGAATGGGCCCGGGGGGTGCGCTGGCAGCAGGGCGACCGGATGGGCTCGTGAGCGAGCCCGCCGGGCGAGCGGGCCCGGGCGGCACACGCTTCTGCTCGGTGCATCGTCGCGAAATCCGTGTCTGTTCGCCGACCAGGACGAGGACGGGTGCGTGAGCGGTCGCCGGTCGGGGTCCGTGGAGGCGCACCGATGAGCCACCCCGTCACCGCCCGCAGCGTCGCCCTCGATGCGCTCAACCGCATCGACGACGGCGCCTACGCCAACCTCGTCCTGCCCGGCCTGCTCGAGCACAGCCCGCTCGACAGGCGCGACCGGGCGTTCGCCACCGAACTCGTCTACGGCAGTACCCGGATGCGGCGGGCCTGCGACTTCCTCATCGACCGCCTGGTGGACCGCCCGCTCGATCCCGACGTTCGCAACATCCTCCGCCTCGGCGCCTACCAGGTGGCCTTCCTGCGTACGCCACCCCACGCGTCGGTGTCGGCCACCGTCGATCTGGCGCCGGCCCGGGCCCGGGGCTTCGTGAACGCCGTGCTGCGCCGGCTGGTGCGGGAGCCGGCGCCCCGCTGGCCCGACCCGCCGACCAGGCTGAGCTATCCCGACTGGGTGGTCCGGCGCCTGGCCGCCGACCTGGGCGGTCCGGTGGCGGAGGCCGCCCTGGAGCAGATGAACGTCTCGCCCGAGGTCACCGAGCGGGCCGACGGCTACATCCAGGACGAGGCGTCGCAACAGGTGGCCGCCTACGTGGGAGCGGCCGCCGCGGAGCGGGTGGCCGACGTGTGCGCGGCGCCCGGCGGCAAGGCCACGGCCATGGCGTCGGCCGGCGCCGCGCTCGTCGTCGCCGCTGACCGTTCGCCGGCGCGCTCGTCGGTGGTGGCGGCCAACGCGACCCGCCTCGGCCTGGCCAACGTGGCAGTGGTGGTAGCCGACGCCACCCACGCGCCGGTGCGGCCTGGGTCGCTCGACCGGGTGCTGGTCGACGCCCCCTGTTCCGGCCTCGGCGTCCTGCGCCGGCGCCCCGACGCCCGCTGGCGCATCCAGCCGGACGACGTGGAACGGCTGGCCGCCCTCCAGCGCGACCTGCTCGACGGCGCCGCCGCCCTGGTCCGCCCCGGCGGCATGCTCGTCTACAGCGTCTGCACCCTCACCCTCGATGAGACCGAAGGGATCGACCGGTGGCTGGGGTCGGCCCATCCCGAGCTTGTCGCCCAGCCCCCGCCCGGCGCCCCGTGGGAGCCGCTCGGGCGGGGCGCCCGCCTCCTGCCCCAGGCGGCCGGCACGGACGGCATGTACGTGATTGGCCTCCATCGCCCCGCCCCTGACTGAGGCTCACCTCCCGCACCGGTCGGCGGAGGCGGTCCGTCCCGGTACCAATCGGCTGACCAGTACCGGCCGGCGACGGCGAGGGGTGAGCGACGCCTAGCGTCGCGGCGATGGAGTTGCGGGCGAAGGTGCTCACCGTGTCGGACGGGGTGGTGGCCGGCACCCGTGAGAATCGCTCGGGCGCTGCCCTGGCGGAGACCCTTGCGGCGGCCGGGTTCTCCGTCGACGACCAGCGGGTGGTGGCCGACGGCGCGGAGACCGTCGCCCACGCCCTGCGCCAGATGACCAGGGGCTTCGCCGGCCTGGTGGCCACGACCGGCGGGACGGGCTTCGGGCCCCGCGACCTCACCCCCGAGGGGACCCTTGACGTGCTCGAGCGCCAGGCCCCCGGTCTGGCCGAGGCCATGCGCCTGGCCAACCCGCTCGGGCGCCTGTCGCGTGGCGTGGCCGGCACCGTCGGCAAGGCGCTGGTGGTCAACACCCCGGGTTCGCCGGCCGGCGCCGTCGAATGCATCGAGGCTGTGCTCGACGTGGTCCCCCACGCCCTCGCCCTTCTGGCCGGCGAGACAACCGCCCACTGATGGGCGGTCCGCAACCCGAGCGCCTCGCGCTGGTGCCGGCGCTCCTGGCCCGTCTCGAGAGCGAACTGGGCCCCGGGCCAGCGGCCGTCCGCGCCCGGCCCGGGACTGACGGACGGCCGCGGCTCCACGGGACCGGCTGCGTCATCGTGGACTGACTCCGGGGAGGGGTTCGTGTGGGCGCGGGCCGGCAAGGTGGAGGATCATTGCCCAGTGGCCACCGACGTCGATGACGAGCGCTTTCTGGACCGGGCCATCGCGCGGGCGGCCACGGTGCGCCTGTTGTCGCCGCCCAATCCGTGGGTGGGAGCCGTGCTCGTGACCACCGACGGCGCCGTCCACGAGGGCGCCACCGCCGCACCTGGTGGGCCACACGCGGAGATCGAGGCGCTCACGTCCGCCGGTCCCGCCGCAGCAGGGGCGGCGCTGTACGTCACCCTCGAGCCGTGCTCGCACCACGGCCGCACCCCGCCGTGTGCCGACGCCGTCATCGCGGCCGGTGTGGCCCGCGTAGTGGTGGCGGTGGAGGACCCCGACCCGCGGGTGCAGGGGCGGGGCATCGCCCGCCTGCGGTCGGCCGGCATCACCGTGGAGGTCGGCCTGCGAGCGGCCGAGGTCGAGGCCCAGCTGGCGCCGTACCGCAAGCACCGCACCACCGGCCGGCCCTGGGTCGTGCTCAAGCTGGCGGCCACGCTCGACGGTCGCATCGCGGCGGCCGACGGGTCGAGCCGCTGGATCACCGGCGAGGCGGCCCGCGACGACGCCCATCGCCTCAGGGCCGAGAGCGACGCCGTCCTGGTGGGCGCCGGCACGGTGCGGGCCGACGACCCGGCGCTCACGGTGCGGCGCGTGGAGGGACGCGACCCCATGCGGGTGGTGCTCGGGCAGGCGCCGCCGGGGGCCAAGGTGCATCCCGCCCTGGAGCTGTCGGGTGACCTGGGCGATGTGCTCGACGACCTCGGCCGCCGCGGGGTGCTGCAGCTCCTGGTGGAAGGGGGGGCGGGCGTGGCCCATGGGTTCCATTCCGCCGGCCTGGTCGACCGTTACGTCCTCTACCTGGCGCCGGCACTGTTCGGGGGCCATTGCGCCCTCGGCCTGTTCTCCGGGGCGGGCGCCGCGTCGGTGGACGACCTGTGGCGGGGACGCATCGTCGACCTGGCCCGTGTCGGCGAGGACCTCCGCGTCGAGCTGGCCCCTCTGAACTGCACCCGGTAGGGCGACGTGTTCACCGGGATCGTGGAGGAGATGGGCACGCTGCGCGATCGCGACGGCGCCCGGTTCCGCTTCACCGCCGCGGTGGTGGCGGACGGCCTCGCCGTCGGTGACTCGGTCGCCCACAACGGCTGCTGCCTCACGGTGGCCGAGTTGGGAGACGGCTGGTACGGCGTCGATGTGGTACCCGAGACGCTGGCCCGCACCAACCTCGGTTCCCTTGCGCCCGGCGACGGGGTGAACCTCGAACGGGCGGCCACGCCGTCGACGCGGCTGGGCGGGCACATCACCCACGGCCACGTCGACGGGGTGGGCCGGGTCCTGCGCGCCGCCCCCGACATCGAGGTCGGGCTCGCCCCCGAACTGGCGCGCTACGTCGTGGCCAAGGGCCCGATCGCGGTGGACGGCTGTAGCCTCACAGTGGTCGACGTCGGCGACGATCGCTTCTCCGTCGCCGTCGTCCCCCACACGGCCGCCTCCACCACCCTCGGGCGGAAAGGCCCGGGGGACAGCGTGAACCTGGAGGTCGACCTGATGGCCAAGTACGTCGAGAAGCTGCTGGAAGGACGTAGGTAGAAGGTGCCGTTCGCAGAAATCGAGAAGGCCGTCGACGCCATCGGCCGGGGCGAGCTGGTCGTCGTCGTCGACGACCAGGACCGGGAGAACGAGGGCGACCTGATCCTGGCTGCCGAGCACGCCACGGCCGAGAAGATCACCTTCTTCGTCAAGCACACGTCGGGTGTCATCTGCATGCCGATGCTGGGCGAGGACCTGGACCGCCTTGCGCTGCCGCTCATGGTGATCGACAACACCGAGTCGCAGCGCACCGCCTTCACCGTCAGCGTCGACTTCCGGCCTGGGACGAGCACCGGCATCTCGGCCGCCGACCGGGCCACCACCATCCGGGCCCTCATCGACCCGGCCACCGATCCCGTCGACCTGGCCCGACCGGGGCACATCTTCCCGCTGCGTTACCGCCCCGGCGGCGTGCTCAAGCGGGCCGGCCACACCGAGGCGGCTGTCGACCTGGCGCGCCTGGCCGGCCTGCAGCCCGCCGGGGTCTTGTGCGAGATCGTACGAGACGACGGCGAGATGGCCCGCCTTCCAGATCTCGAGTTGTTCGCCGATGAGCACGGCCTGCTGCTCATCTCCATTGCAGACCTGATCCACTACCGCCGTCAGAAGGACAAGCTGGTGAAGCGGGTGTCGGAGGCCCGCATCCCCACTCCGTACGGCGACTTCACCTGCTACGCCTACGAGTCGGTGCTCAACGGCGACCAGCACCTGGCCCTGGTGAAGGGTGCCGTGCAGGGCGAGGAGAACGTGCTCGTCCGCGTGCACAGCGAATGCCTCACCGGTGACGTGTTCGGCTCCATGAAATGCGACTGCGGCTGGCAGCTCGACGCCGCCGTGCAGCGGGTGGCCGAGGAGGGGCTCGGCGTGGTGGTGTACCTGCGGGGCCACGAGGGACGGGGCATCGGCCTGGGGCACAAGCTGGCGGCATACACGCTCCAGGAGCAGGGGCGCGACACCGTCGACGCCAACCTCGACCTCGGTCTCCCGGTCGACAGCCGTGAGTACGGCATCGGGGCCCAGATCCTCGTCGACCTCGGCATCACCACCATGCGCTACATGACCAACAACCCGGCGAAGTACGGCGGTCTCGACGGCTTCGGCCTGGAGATGGTGGAGCGGGTGCCGCTCCAGTCCGCCCCCAATGCCGAAAACCACGCCTACCTCCGGACCAAGAGGGACCGGATGGGCCATCACCTGGAGGGGCTCGATGACGACCTTTAGCGGGCAGCGCCGGGGCGAAGGCCTGCGCGTGGCCCTCGTGTGCAGCCGGTTCAACGAGTTGGTCACCGAGCGCCTCCTCAACGGAGCCAGCGAGGGACTGCTGCGCCACGGGGTCGACGAGGCGTCGATCACCATCGCGTGGGTGCCGGGGGCGTTCGAGCTGCCGCTCGTCGCGCTGCGCCTGGCCTCGTCCGGCGAGTACGACGCCGTGGTCTGCCTCGGCGCCGTGATCCGCGGCGCCACCGCCCACTTCGACTACGTGGCCGGCGAGTGCGCGGCCGGCGTGCAGCGGGCGCAGATGGACACCGGCATCCCGGTGGTCTTCGGCGTGCTCACCACCGACACCGTCGACCAGGCCCTCGACCGTGCGGGCGGCAAGTCCGGCAACAAGGGCTTCGACGCAGCGGCCGCCGGCATCGAGATGGCCGACCTGCTGCGCCAGCTGCCCAAGCCGGCGGCCGGTCCGCGGGCGGGCGGGTAGCCGGCGTGCTCAAGCTCGTGCTTCCCAAGGGGTCGCTGGAGAAGTCGACCCTCCAGCTGTTCGAAGAGGCCGACCTCCCGGTGCGGCGCAGCTCCGACGTCGACTACTCGGCCACCATCGGTGACCCCCGCATCGACAGCGTCCGCATCCTGCGACCCCAGGAGATCCCCCGGTACGTGGCCGGCGGCCTGTTCGACCTCGGCATCACCGGGCGTGACTGGATCGAGGAGACCTCGAGCGACGTGGTGTCGCTGGGCGAGCTCCACTACTCGAAGGCGACGGCCCGGCCCATCCACGTCGTGCTGGCGGTCGCCGCCGACTCCCCGATCACCAGGCCCGAGGACCTGCCGGCCGGCGCCCGCGTCCACACCGAGTACATGGGCCTCACCCGTGCCTATCTGGACAAGCACGGCGTCGACGCCGAGATCACCCTCTCGTACGGCGCCACCGAGGCCAAGGTGCCCGACATCGCCGACGCGGTGGTGGAGATCACCGAGACGGGCCGTGCACTGAAGGCGGCCGGGCTGCGCATCGTCGACACGATCCTCGTCTCCTACACCGAGCTGATCGCCAACCCCGCCGCCTTCGGCGACCCCGACAAGCGCCACGCCATGGGCCAGATCCTCACCCTGCTCCAGGGCACACTGGAGGCGAGGGGCAAGGTGCTGGTCAAGCTCAACGTGGGCGACGACGACCTGGACGACGTGATCGAGATCCTGCCGTCCATGAGGGCGCCGACCGTGTCGAAGCTGTTCCGGGACGCCGGCTACGCGGTGGAGACGGTGGTGCCCAAGGCCGAGATCAACGTCTTGATCCCGGCCCTGCGCGACGCCGGCGCCACCGACATCATCGAGATCCCACTGTCCAAGATCGTCCACTGACCATGGCTGCCCCTCCGACGGCGGCGCACGCGCGGGTGGCGGAGTACGACGACCACAAGGGCTATGGCTACCTTGAGACGGCCGGCGGCGGCCGCCTGTTCTTCCACTGCACCGCCATCGCCGACGGCTCGCGCACCATCCCTGTCGGGATCGACGTCGAGTACGAGCCGGTCCTCGACCCCCGGGGCAAGCCCGAGGCGGCCGGCGTGAGGCCTCTGCCCCCCAAGTAGGAGGTTCGCCAGCCGTTCGGCCAAGGAGCAGGGATGGCGTCGAAGCCCAACCCGTGGCTGGGGTGTCAGCAGGGGCCAGGCCCGAAGGACACGGCCGCCCTACGGGGCTGGCGGGCCCCCTGGGCCGCCGCCGGCGACGGCGGCGCGCAACTGGACGAACGCCAGCCGGAGCTGGGTGAGGCCTTCCCGCAGATGCTCCTCCTCGGCTCCGAGGCGCCCGGCCAGGCCGTCCACCACGGCGCCCAGGGCGTCGATGGCGATCTGGGCCTCATCGAGCTGGGGGGGCTGGAGCGACAGGTGGAGGGCGGCCAGCTCGAACAAGCCGAAGCAGTGGTTGGCCACAACGGCGGACGCCGGGGTCCGGGTGAGTTGCTCCCGAAGCTCGGCCATGTGGGCCTCGAGCTCCTCGGGGGTGGCAGGGCGGTCGTCGTCGGCCGGGTCTTCGGGGCCGGCCGGAGCGCCGCCGCTGCCGGCCGCCTGGCCATTGCCGCCGACCGGGCGCTCGCCGCCGGGTGTCCAGAGGCTGCTCATCGCTGGTACCCTAGCGAGAAAACTGAACCTGGAAGCGGGACGAAGGCACCATGCCGGGTCCCCACCCGACCACCCGGACGTTCTCGGAGTGTTCGGGTCGAATGGCCGCCGAGGGCGGGCGTTGCTTCCGACGCCTGCCCTTTCTCGCGAAAGGGCACCAACTTAAGGAGGGGATGCCGCATCGTCGCAGCGGGCGCCAACGAGACCAGGATCAACGACCGGATTCGGGCCAGGGAGGTCCGGCTGGTCGATGCCGACGGGAGTCAGCTGGGCATCAAGGCCCTTCCCGAGGCACTGCAGATCGCACGAGAGGCTGACCTGGACCTCGTTGAGGTGGCCCCCATGGCCAACCCGCCGGTCTGCCGCATCATGGACTACGGGAAGTACAAGTTCGACGCTGCGCAGCGGGCCAAGGAGTCACGGCGCAAGACCACCAACGTCGGGATCAAGGAGATGAAGTACCGGCCCAAGATCGGGCCCGGCGACTTCGACACCAAGACCCGACAGGTGAGCAAGTTCCTGGGCCAAGGACACAAGGTCAAGATCACGATCATGTTCCGGGGCCGTGAGATGAGCCATCAGGAGCTGGGGCTGAGGATCCTGCACCGCGTCGCCGAGGAGGTGGGCACGGCCGCCAAGGTCGAGGCCGCTCCGAAGGTGGACGGGCGCAACATGATCATGGTGCTGGCGCCCGACAAGCGGGCCCAGGTACCGAAGAAGCCGGCCACCAACGGGTCGGCGCCTCCGGCCCAGCCCGCAACTCCCGCCCCGCCTGCTGCCGCACCGCCCGCTGGAAGCGACACCGCACCGCCCGCACCGCCCGCGTCCGAGCCGTCCACTCCCGTCCCGCCCGTTTCCGTTCCTGCACCAGAGGTCCCGGTCACCACGCCGGCGGCAGCACCCGCACCTACCCCCGCCCCCGTCCCGGGCGCCGGGAAAGCAACTCAGGAAGGCTGAACCAATGCCGAAGATGAAGACCGACCGGGGCGCTGCCAAGCGCTTCAAGGTCACGGGCAGCGGAAAGATCCGCCGCCGTAAGGCCTTTCGGGCGCACCTGCTCGAGAAGAAGTCGTCCGTGCGCACCCGCCGTCTGGCGCGAGGCGCCGAGGTCACTGGCGGCGACCTGAAGCAGGTCAAGCGCCTGCTCGGACTCTGACCGCCGGCCACCCCGCCGACCGAAACCCCCCTCCCACCCCTCCCCGGACGAAAGGACCGACGATGGCCAGAGTCAAGCGCGCCGTCCACAGTCACAAGCGCCGCCGGGCCGTGCTCGAGCAAGCCCAGGGTTACTACGGCAACAAGAGCCGTAGCTACCGCGCCGCCAACGAGCAGGTCATGCACTCCCTCGCCTATGCGTACCGCGACCGGCGGGCCCGCAAGGGCGAGTTCCGCCGCCTGTGGATCCAGCGCATCAATGCGGCAACCCGTGAGCACGGCGTGAGCTACAGCCGCTTCATCGCCGGGCTGCGCCTGGCCGAGATCGACGTCGACCGCAAGGTCCTCGCCGACCTGGCCGTCGCCGATCGCACCGCATTCGCCGGCCTGGTGAAGCTGGCCGTGGCCGCCATCGACGCCAACGGCGGCGTGGCGGATGCCGAGCCGGACGGGTCGTCGGAGCGACGCTGAGCACTGGCCTGGCGTACCGCCACCAGAAGGTCCAGAGGTTGCGGCGGCTCGCCGGGCGCACGAGCGCGAGACGGGCCGAGCGGGTCTTCGTGGCCGAGGGCGTCAAGGTGGTGTCCGAGGCATTGGCGGCAGGGGTGCCCATCGAGGCGGTGTTCGCCGCGCCGGGTGCCCCTGCCGATCTGCTCGACCGGGCGATGGCGGCGGGTGCGCGGGTGCACGACCTGGCGCCCGGGGTGATCGAGCGGGTGGCGGGCACGGTCACGCCGCAGCCGGTGATCGCCATCGTGGCGTACATCGATACGGAACTCGACGCCCTCCGCACGGCCGACCTGGTGGTGGTGTGTGTCGACGTGCGTGACCCCGGCAACGCCGGCACCGTCCTGCGCAGTGCCGAGGCGGCGGGAGCCGGCGGGGTCATCTGCTGCGACGGCTGCGTCGACCTCTACAACCCCAAGGCGGTCCGTGCCTCCGCCGGTTCGCTGTTCCATGTCCCCGTGGTCGACGGCGGCGACCCCGTCGAGGTGCTCGGCCGACTGGGGGAGTGGGGCGTGCAGCGCCTCGGCGCCGTGGCCGGGCGGGGGAGCGACTACACCGCCGTCGACCTGGTCGGCCCCATCGCCCTGGTGCTCGGCAACGAGGCATCGGGCATCCCCGATCCGGTGGCCGCCTGCCTCGACGGCGAGATCACGATCCCCATGACGGGCCGGGCCGAGTCCTTGAACGTCGGGATGGCGGCCGCCGTGCTGTGCTTCGAGGCCGCCCGGCAACGCCGGGCCCGGCGGGCAATGGCCGGCGCCACCTGATGTCGTCCTACGACCTCCTTCCGGACGCCGTGCTCCGCCTCGACGCCGAGCGCCGCATCGTCGAGGTCAACCAGGCCGCCGTCACCCTCACGGGGTACCCGCGCGAGCTCCTGGTGGGCCAGTGGTGCAGCCTGTTGGAGCCCCGCTCCAAGGGCGGCCATCCGCTGCTGGTCGACGACTGGCATCCGTCCGCCAGCCTCCGGTCGGTGGCCACCCTGCCAGAGCAGGAGGTCACGGTGGTCCGGGGCGACGGCGAGCGGGTGAGGGTCAACGCGGCCGGCCGCTACCAGCGGGGCGAGGGCGGCCGGCTGGAGGGCGTCGTGCTCTCGCTGCGCCTGGCCGAGGCCCGGCGCCACCAGAGCGCCACCGGCATCGAGATCGTCTCCACCGTCAGTCACGAGCTGCGCTCGCCGCTCACGTCGGTGAAGGGCTACACCAGCCTCCTGCTCAACCGATGGGACCGCCTGCGCGACGACCAGAAGCGGATGATGCTCGAGCAGGTCAACCACGATGCCGACCGGGTCACCCGCCTCATCACCGAGCTGCTCGACATCAGCCGCCTGGAGTCGGGGCGCCTCGTGCTGCGCCGTCAGATGGTCGACCTCCCCGAGCTCAGCCGCACGGTCGTGGAGAAGGTGAGAATGGAGTACCCCGACCTCGACTGCGTGGTCGACTTCCCGGCGGCGTTCCCCACCGTCTACGCCGACGCCGACAAGGTGGTGCAGGTTCTCACCAATCTGGTGGAGAACGCCTGCAAGTACGCCTCCCCGATCGGCATGCGGGTGGAGGGCGAGATGAGCGAGGCCGTGGCCTCCGTGGCGGTTGTCGACAGGGGCGAGGGGTTCCCCGAGCGCGACCTGGCCCGGGTGTTCACCAAGTTCTTCCGGCGGGCCGAGACGAAGCCCAACGGCACCGGCCTGGGCCTGTGGATCAGCCGGGGTCTGGTGGAGGCACACGGCGGGCAGCTGGACGTGACCTCAATGCCGGGCGAGGGGTCGACGTTCCGTTTTACGCTGCCGCTCTTCGCCTTCGAGGAGCTGCACGGGTAGTGGTGGACGATCTGGAGCACGTCGAGAAGCAGGCGGGCATGCGGCTGGATGCGGCTTCAACGGTCGAGGAGCTGCGCGCCGCCGAGACGGAGGTGCTCGGCAAGCGGTCGGCCCTGGCCGGCCTCCACGCCCGCCTCGGCGCCCTGGCGCCCGAGGAGCGCAAGGCGCAGGGCCAGCTGCTCAACGGCGCCCGCACCCGCCTCAGCGAGCTGGCCGCAGAACGGGCGGCCGAGCTGCGTGCGTCGGAGCGGGCGGCCCGCCTCGAAGCCGAGCGCCTCGACCTCACCGAGGTGTTGCCCGGTCCGCGCCGGGGCCACCTGAACCTGGTCACCCAGACGCGCGACGAGCTCGAGGACGTCTTCGTGGGCATGGGCTACACCGTGTCCGAGGGGCCCGAGGCGGAGACCGACTGGCACAGCTTCGAGGCCCTCAACTTCCCGAAGGGCCATCCCGCCCGAAGTGGCTTCGACACGCTCTACCTCGACTGGGGCGACCCCGAGTCCACCCTGCTGCGGCCCCACACGTCGCCTGTGCAGATCCGGGTGATGCAGAGCCAGCCGCCGCCGATCTACTCGATCATGCCGGGCAAGGTGTACCGCAAGGACACGCCCGACGCCCGCCACACCGCGTCGTTCAACCAGATCGAGGGGCTGGTGGTCGACAAGGGCATCACCTTCGGCGACCTGGCCGGCACCATCGAGGCCTTCACCGGCGCCTACTTCGGGGCCGGAATCCACGCCCGCCTGCGACCGGCCTACTTCCCGTTCACCGAGCCGTCGGCCGAGTTCGAGATCACCTGCGCCATCTGCGCCGGCGCCGGCTGCCGCACCTGTTCCGGCACGGGCTGGATCGAGCTGGGCGGCTGCGGGATGGTGCACCCCAACGTGCTGGCCGCCGTCGGCATCGACGCCGAGGCGTGGTCGGGCTTCGCCTTCGGCTTCGGCATCGACCGCTGCGCCCAGATGCGCCACGGCATCTCCGACATGCGCATCCTGCTCGACAACGACATCCGCTTCATCTCCCAGTTCTGAGGAAGGGCCGGCCCGTGCGCGTCCCGCTCTCCTGGCTCCGTGATTTTGCGCCGTTCGACCTCGACCCGATCGCCCTGGGCGAGACGTTCGACGACCTCGGCATGGTGGTCGAGGGCATCGACCGCATCGGCGAGGGCCTGGGCGACGTCGTGGTCGCGCGGGTGCTCGACGTGCGCGCCCACCCCAAAGCCGACCGGGTGCGCATCACCGAGGTCGACATCGGCGCCGGCCCGCTCCAGGTCGTGTGCGGTGCCCCAAACGTGGCCGCCGGACAGCTGGTGGCGCTGGCCCCGGTGGGCGCGGTGCTGCCGGGCGACTTCGAGATCGGCCGGCGCAAGGTGCGGGGCGAGTGGTCGGAGGGGATGATCTGCTCGGCCCGGGAGCTTGGCCTCGGTGAGGACGCCGACGGCATCATGGTGCTCGAGCGGGATTTCGAGCTCGGCAGCCCGCTCACCGCCGCGCTGGGGATCGAGGCCGACGTCGTGTACGACCTGGCCATCGAGGGAAACCGGCCCGACGCCAACTGCGTCGTCGGTGTGGCCCGCGACGCAGCGGCCCGGTTGCGCCTGCCGTTCGCCATCCCCGCTCCAACCGGGAGGACGGGCACCGCCGTCGTGGCCGAGTTGGCCACCATCGCCGTCGAGTGCCCCGACCTGTGCCCCAGGTTCACGGCGCGGGTGGTCAACGGCGTGACCGTGGGCCCGTCGTCCGCCCTGGTCGCCGGCCGCCTCACCCGGGCCGGCATGCGCCCCATCTCCAACGTGGTCGACGCTTCCAACTACGTCATGCTCGAGCTGGGCCAGCCCACCCACCCGTACGACCTCGACCTGCTGCCGGGGCGGGGCCTGCTGGTGCGCCGGGCCGACCCGGGCGAGACGCTCGTCACCCTCGACGGGGTGGAGCGGCCGCTGAGCGCCGACGACTGCGTCATCTGCGACGCCACCGGGACGCCCGTGGGCCTCGGCGGCATCATGGGCGGCGCCTCGTCGGAGATCTCGCCGTCCACCACCTCGGTACTGCTGGAAGCTGCGTACTTCGACCCCATGTCGATCGCCCGGTCGTCGAAGCGCCTGAACCTGCGCTCGGAAGCGTCGGCCCGCTTCGAGCGGGGCTGTGACCCCGAGGGCATCGACCGGGCCTCCTCGCGCTTCTTCGAGATCCTCGGCCTCGGTGAGGTGGCGGCGGGCACGCTCGACGTGTGGCAGCGCCCGGCACCGTCACCGCCCGTACGGGTGCGCACGGGGCGGGTCAACGCGCTCCTCGGAACCGGGCTGGCCGACGACGACGTGTGTTCCCTCCTGGCGCCGATCGGTTTCATGGTCACTCCGGTGGGCGACGGCCTGCACGATGTGGTGCCCCCGTCGTTCCGCCCCGACGCCACCACCGAGATCGACCTGGTGGAGGAGATCGGCCGCCATCACGGCTTCAGCCGCATCCCCCGCACCGTCCCCGACAGCCCCCACGTGGGCCACCTCACGCCGTACCAGAAGGCCCGCCGCCGCCTGCGCGACGTCCTCGTTGGCGCCGGCGTGAGCGAGGCCGTGTCGTCGCCCCTGCTGGCGCCCGGCGACAACGAGCGGGCGGGCTGGGCCGGCGCGCTCATCGAGGCGGTCGACCCGCTGGCCCGGGAGGAGTCGGTGCTGCGGGCCTCGCTGCTGCCCAGCCTGCTCAAGGCGGTGGCCCGCAACGCGTCGTACCGCAGCCCCGACGTGGCGCTGTTCGAGATCGGCAAGGTGTTCCGGGTGCCCGCCGGCAAACGGGGCGACCTGCCCGACGAGCGCGAGCTGGTCGGCGTGGCCCTGGCCGGCGCCGGCGGGGGAGCGGCCGCCGCCAAGCAGGTGCTCGACGTGGTGCTCGACGGCCTCCGCCGGCCTGCGACACTCGACGCATCCACCGCGTCCGGCCTGCATCCCACCCGCACGGCCCGTGTCCTGGTCGGCACCGAGGTGATCGGTCACGTGGGCGAGGTGGACCCCGACGTGTCGGCCGCCTTCGGCATCGACGGCCGGGTGGGCTGGATCGAGCTCGACCTGGCCGACCTCCTGCCCACCGAGAACGCCTACCCCCGGGCCGTCGCCGTGGGCCGTCACCCGTCGAGCGACATCGACCTCGCCTTCGTGGTCGACGACGAGGTGCCGGCCGCCGCCGTCGCCGCTTCCGTCCGCGCCGCGGCGGGAGACCTGCTCGAGGACCTGCGCCTGTTCGACGTCTACCGCAACGAGCGCCTCGGCGCCGGTCGCCGCAGTCTGGCCCTCCGTCTCCGCCTCCAGGCGCCCGACCGCACGCTCACCGAGGCCGACGTGGCCGACGTCCGCCGGCGTTGCATCGACGCCGTGTCGGAGGCCCATCAGGCCGAGCTGCGCACCTGAGGTCCGGTTCTGGTCGGCGAACCGGTGTGAAGTTCGCTGCGATCTGCCGACCAGAACGGACGGCGAGCGGAAACGCGTACGGGTAGCAGGGGGTGCGAGGGATACGCTGTGGGAACGACTTGATGCCCGGAGGTGCCTTGATGCTCACCCGAAGCAAGGTCCAGCAGCTCCACGACGACCGCCTCGACGAGGTACGTCTCTCCGGCGCCGCGAGCCGGCCGCCGCTCGGCCGTTGGCTGACGGACGGAGGCGTCGTCGCCGGCCGGTGGCCCCGCGGGCTCGGTCTCGCCTGGACCGCCGTGTTCGCCGCGGCCATCGTCGTCGAGCCTGCGCCGGCCAACCCCGGCGCTCCCGAGCCGCTCTGGGCCGGCATCCTCTTCCTCGGGCTCTTCGCCGCCCTGGGTGCGATGGCCGCCGGCCTGGCGCACCGGCAGCGGTTGGGTCTCATCGCATCGATCGCGGCCGGTGGCTTGGCCCTCGTCGGCACCGTCATGTGCCCCGTCTCCGATCACCACAGCAGCGTGGGTGCCTGGTGGTACCTGCAGATGGTGGGCTTCTCCGGCGTGATCGGCGCCAGCCTCGTCGGCCTCCGTCGTTCCAGGTCGGCGCCCGCCTCCACCGGCTGAGTGTTCCCGGTACGAAATCTCACACTGCGCAGCAGGCGCCTTCGTACCGGGAACGAGGCTCTGCGGTGGTCAGGCGAGCAGTCCGGCCGCCGCCGACCAGGGATCGGTGCGGCGGGCGGCGACGTCGGCCACAGCCTGGTCGAACGCCGGCCCTGAGCACTGCCCGTCGGCCCGGGCGCCGAGGAGGTGCAGGACGACAGCCCGTACTTCGGCGGCGACCCGGACGGCCCGGCGCGCGACCAGGGCACCGCTCTCCTGCTGCTGCGAGCGGTGGGCCACGACCGAGTCCCAGAACTCGGCGACGCCCCCGCCCGTCGCTGCCACTGCACTCACGACCGGCGGGCGCCAGGGCCCGGGGGCGAGGTTCATGTCGAGCATCATCTCGAGATTCCGCCGGGCCTCGGCCGCCCCGGGCCGATCGGACTTGTTCACCACCAGCACGTCGGCCGCTTCCAACAGGCCCGCCTTGTTGGCCTGCACGGCGTCGCCCCAGCCGGGGTTCACCACCACGACGGTGGTGTCCGCCGCTCCCGCCACCTCCACCTCGACCTGGCCCACGCCCACGGTCTCCACCAGCACGAGCGGGAAGCCGGCGGCGTCGAGCACCCGGATGGCTTCGGGCGTCGACAGCGCCAGCCCACCGACGTGGCCTCGCGTGGCCATGGAGCGGATGTAGACGCCGGCGTCGCCGGCATGGTCCTGCATCCGAACCCGATCGCCGAGGATGGCCCCGCCCGAGAACGGTGACGAGGGGTCGACGGCCAGCACGGCCACGTCGGTGCCCTGGGCCCGCAGGTGGCTGAGGAGGCGGTCGGTGAGGGTGGACTTGCCCGCCCCGGGGGCGCCGGTGATGCCGACCGTGTAGGCCCGGCCACTGAGCGGGTGGGTGACGCGGCCCACTTGGCGGGCGCCGTCGCCGCCCCGTTCGACCAGCGAGATCAGCCGGGCGAGGGCGGCCCGATCGCCGGCGGAGGCGGCGGCCAGCAGGGCGGACGGGTCACGCTCGGGGACGGTGCCGCCTTCGGCCACCGGCGCGTCCGGGGGCCGGTCGATCAGAAGTTCGTCTCGACCGTGTCGAAGTCGATGCCCTTGGCCCGCACCTCGGTGATTCCGGGGACGCGGTCCTTCAGGATGCGCTCGATGCCCGCCTTGAGGGTGAGCGACGACATCGGGCAGCCGCCGCAGGCGCCCATGAGCTCGATGTCGACCACGCCGGTCCCCTCGTCGACCGAGAGCAGGCGCATGTCGCCGCCGTCGGACTGGAGGGCGGGACGGATCGCTTCCATCGCCTCGAGGAGGAGCTCTTGCATGGCACCACGGTACAACCAGGTCCGGGCCGTCCCCATTCCACCCCGCACGTCACCGCTCAGCCGTCGAGCGCCCCGGGGTCGGCGGGCACGTCGACGGCGAGCATCTTCAAGGCGTCAAGCGGCACGATGTCGAGGGCCCGCTCGTGGGTCGACGCCAGCACAACGAAGGCGGCGGCGCCGTCCTGGTAGGCGCGGAGCCAGTTGCGGGCGGTGACGCACCAGCGGTCGCCCGGCACCAGTCCCGGGAAGTGGTACGCCGGGTTCGGCGTGCTGAGGTCGTTGCCGATGCTGCGCTGGTGCTCCAGGAACTCCGACGTGACGACGGCGCAGATGGTGTGGCTTCCGAGGTCCTGCGGCCCGGTGGAGCAGCAGCCGTCCCGGTAGAAGCCGGTGACCGGGTCCATGCCGCACGGCTCCATCTCCCCGCCCAGCACGTTGCGATCGGCCATCCCGGCAGTATCGCCGCCCGGAGCGCCGGCCACCGCGCCCAGTCGATCGGAGCGGGCGCCGGCCACCGCTCCCAGTCGATCGGAGCGCCGGCCACCGCTCCCAGTCGATCGGAGCGGGCGCTACCGCTCCCAGTCGATCGGAGCGGGCGCTACCGCTCCCTGGTGACGTCGGCGCCGAGCGAGCGCAGCTTGCCGGCGAGGTCGTCGTAGCCCCGGTCGATGTGGAAGCCCTCCGCCACCACGGTCTCGCCCTCGGCGGCCAGGCCGGCCAGCACCAGGCCGGCGCCGGCCCGCAGGTCGTGGGCCTTCACCGGCGCCGCCGACAGGCGCTTCACGCCCCGCACCACGGCGTGGTGGCCCTGGATGCGGATGTCGGCACCCATGCGCACCAGCTCGCTCACGTAGTTGAACCGGTTGGCCCCGTAGAGGTTCTCGGTCACGATGCCGACGCCGTCACTCACGGCCAGTACCGACATGAGCAGCGGCTTGTAGTCGGTGGCGATGCCCGGGTAGGGAAGGGTGGACAGGTCGGCCGAGCGCAGCCGGCGGGGGGCGGCCGCCCACAGCCCGTCAAGGGTGGGTGACGTGCGCAGGCCCATCTCGCCCAGCTTCGCCAGCAGCATGTCCATGTGGTCGGGCCGCGCGCCGAGCACGGTGATCTCGCCGCCGGCGATGGCCACGGCCGCCAGGAAGGTGGCCACCTCCACCCGGTCGGGTATCACCTCGTGGTCGACCGGGATCAGCTCCTCGACGCCCTCGATCGTGATGGTCGACGTGCCTGCGCCCTGGATGTGGGCGCCCATGCGGATCAGCAGGCCGGCCAGGTCGGCCACCTCGGGCTCGCGCGCCGCGTTCTCGATGACGGTGGTGCCCTTGGCCAGCACGGCCGCCATCAGCACCGTGTCGGTGGCGGTGTGGCTCGGCACCTCGAGCAGGACGCGGTTGCCGAGGAGCACGTCGGCCCGTCCCTCGATGATCCCGTGGCTGAGCTCGAAGCCGGCGCCCAGCGCCTCGAGACCGCTCAGGTGGTCGTCCACCGGCCGCGACCCGAAGTCGTCGCCGCCGGGCATCGACACGCACGCCCGGCCGCAGGCGGCCAGGAGGGGGCCGAGCACGACGATCGACGCCCGCATGCGCTCGACCAGCTCGTAGGGCGCCTCCGGCACGATGTCGGCCGGGCGGTGGACGTGGAGCACGTCGTCCTCCCGCCGCACGTCGACGCCCATCGACATGAGGAGGTCGCACATAGTCTCCACGTCGGCGATGTGGGGCACATTGCGCAGCACGTGGTCGCCCTCGGCCAGCAGGGTGGCGGCCAGCAGCTTGAGCACCGAGTTCTTGGCGCCGCCGGCCCGTACGGAGCCCTCGAGTGGCGGGCCGGGGCGCACGACGAAGCGGTCCACGGCCCAGAGTATCCCGCGCCGTCGGCCCTGCCGCACGCACTCACCGGCGGGCTCGCACCGCCCGGACCGGCGCAAGCGGCCCCGACCACGAGGATGACGGGCACGGCCGGCATGGTCGACGGGGGCAATCCCCGAACGCCGAACGCAGGGGCCGGGAAGGGTCTCCTATGCTCCGGCGATGCGGGCCTTCGTGGACGCCGACTCCGTCGTCGAGCTCACCAGGGCCCTGGTGGCCGTCGACACCCAGAACCCGCCCGGCGACGAGCGCGAGGTCCTTGGGGTTTGCAGGGACATGCTCGACCCGCTCGGCGCCACCTTCGAGGAGTTCGAGCCGGCGCCCGGTCGGGCGTCGTTGCTGGCCACCGTCGGCACCGGCGATCGCCCGGTGCTCATCGTGAACGGCCACCTCGACGTGGTGCCCGTTCACCGGCCCGGGTGGACACGGGACCCGTTCGGCGGCGAGATCGACGACGGAAAGCTCTACGGTCGGGGGACGGCCGACATGAAGGGCGGCATCGCAGCCGCGGTCGAGGCGTTGTACACCCTGCGGCGGGCGGGCAGGGAGCCGGCCTGCGACATCGCCTTCCACCTGGTGGCGGACGAGGAGCGGGGCGGGGGGTACGGCACCCGTGCTCTGGTCGAGTCGGGGAAGGTGGCCGGGGCCGCCTGCCTGGTGCCCGAGCCCACCGGTATGGCCCTGTGCGTGGCCGAGCGCGGCCTGTTTGTCGCCGACCTCATCGTCCACGGTCGTCCCGCCCACGGCAGCGAGCCCCGCAACGGCATCTCGGCGGTGGAGGAGGCGGCCAAGGTGGTGCTTGCCCTGCACGCGGCCGACTTCGGCGGTCCCGAGCACCAGCTGCTGGGGCGGCCAACCTGCAACATCGGCATGATCAACGGCGGCACCGGGCACAACACGGTGGCCGAGCGGTGCGTCCTCAAGGTCGACCGCCGCCTGCTCCCCGGCGACACGGCGGCGTCGGCGGAGGCGAGCGTGCGCGCCCTGGTCGACGCCATCGGCGACCCCGACCTGCGCTACGACATCGAGATGGAGGTGTTCGGGGAGGCCTCGGAGCTGGACCCGTCGCACCCGTTCGTGGCGCAGCTGCAGGCGGCCGCCTCCGCCGTGCTCGGCGAGGCCGTCCCCGTGATCGGGATGCGTTTCACCACCGACGCCCGGTTCGTGCGCAACCAGGCCGGCATTGCGTCGGTGGTGTGCGGCCCGGGCGAGATCGCCCAGGCCCACATCAACGACGAGTGGGTCGAGGTGGCCCGGTTGGTCGACGCCGCCGCCGTCTACGCCGAGCTCTTCTCCACCTTCTCCGGGTGACAGCGGACGCGCCCGCACGGGTCGCGTCGCTGCGGCGGGTCACCACCGAGGCGACGGTCGACGACGCCGCCCTGGCGCGCGTCCTCCAGCCGCGGGACGGCGTGGTCCTGGAGGACGAGGGCCGGAGCGGGGCCTTCGCTGCCGCCGCCGGCCCGCTGGCCGACTACCGCCGCGAGGTGACGGTCGCAGCGGCGGGCGCCGGCTGCCACCGCGTGCGCCAGACGATCGAGTACCGGCTGGACCTGCCCTTCTGGGGCTGGCTGTTCCGCTGGCCGCTCCGCCGCAGGCTGGGTCGCCTGGACGCGCGGCCGGGGGTGCCGTGGTGGGCGCCGCCGGACCGCCTCGACCCCCGCGCCGCCGGCACGCTGGCCGCGCTGTGCGGGCTGTCGGTCGTGGTCGGCTACCTCGGCACCGTCCTAACCCAGACGATCACCTTCGCAGCCGACGAGTTCGGGGCGGGCAAGGGCGCCCAGGGCGTGGCCCTGGCGGCAGTGCGGGCGGACGTGGTGGTCGCCCTCGTACTCGTCTCGATGGCCGACAAGCGGGGGCGGCGGCGGGTCCTGTTGCTCTCGTCGGGCGTGGGGTGCCTCCTCACCGCGACCGGCGCGCTGGCGCCATCGTTGTGGTTCCTGGCCGGCAGCCAGGTGGCCACCCGCGGGTTCGTGACGGCGGCGGCCATCGTGCTGACGGTCGCCGCCGCCGAGGAGATGCCCAAGGGATCGCGGGCCTACGCGGTGAGCCTGCTGGCCATGTCGGCCGCCCTCGGCGCCGGCTGGTGCGTGCTGCTGTTGCGGCTGGCCGACGTGGCCGGCGGCTGGCGGGTGCTGTTCGCCCTCAGCCTTCTCGGCCTCCCTGCGGTCCTCGTCGTCGGCCGGCGCCTGCCGGAGAGCCGGAGGTTCGTGGCGCCCCACGGCCAGGCGGGGCTGGCCGGCCATGGCCGGCGGTTCTGGCTCCTGGCCTCGTCGGCCTTTCTGTTCAATCTCTTCTTCGCCCCCGCGTCGCAGTTCGGCAACGAGTACCTGCGCACGGAGCGGGGCTTCAGCGCCGGCCGCATCTCGCTGTTCACCATTCTGACGGCAACGCCCGGCGCCATCGGCGTGGTGGTGGGTGGCCGCCTGGCCGAGCGGGGCCGCCGGCTGGTCGGCGCGGTGGCGCTGGTGGTGGGCGTCGGCGCCACCGTGGTCATGTTCGTGTCGACGGGCTGGCCCTTGTGGGCGTGGTCGGTGCTCGGGTCCGTGGTGGGCGGCGCAACCATCCCGGCGCTCGGCGTCTACGGGCCGGAGTTGTTCCCCACGTCGCTGCGGGGCAGGGCCAACGGCACCATCGCCGTCCTCGGGCGGGCCGGCAGCGTGGTGGGCCTCATCGGCGCCGGCCTCCTCTCCGACTCGTTCGGCCGCTTCGGCCCGGCCATGGCGCTGCTCGCCCTCGGCCCCCTCGCCCTCGGCGTCCTTGTCATGACCAGCTATCCCGAGACCGCCCACACCGAACTCGAGGACCTCAACCCCGAGGACGCCCCCCCGCCCGGATAGCTGCCGGCGAGAGCGGGCGGCCGGTCAGTCGCCCAGCGTGGTGAGCCAGGTGGCGACGGCGTCGGCGCAGGCGGCGTCCTTCCGGCGGAGCCCGTGGTCGCCGCCGTCGAGCCAGATATGGGTGACCGGGCCGGGGATGGTGGCGGTGTGGGCTTCCAGCTCGGCCGGCGTCCCGAAGGCGTCCCGGGTGCCGGACACGAACAGGCACGGCATGGTGAGCGCCGGGAAGTGGTCGACGCGGAGCTTGTCGGGACGGCCGGGCGGGTGGAGCGGGTAGGACACGAGGACGAGGCCCAGGCAGGGCACGCCGTCGGCCGCCGCCATCGAGCAGATGCGCCCACCCATGGATCGCCCGCCCATGGCGACGCGCTCGGCAGCGACACCATGGTGTTCGGCCATCGCCGCCGCTGCCTCCCGGACGGCAGCGACGAGGACGGGCGCCCTGTCCGGTGCTTTCCGGCCGGCGAGGCGGTAGGGGAAGTCCATACGCGTGACGGCGAACCCGGCGTGGGTGGCGGCGTCGTCGACGGCGACGAGGGCGGGCTGGTCCCGTCCGGCCGACGCCCCCGGCGCCAGCAACAATCCCCGCGGCGCCCTAGCCACCCGTCAGGAGGATGCGCTTGGCCTCGGTGAGCTCGGTGATACGGGCGCTGGCGCCCTCCACCTCGGCGCCGTGGTCCGGGTGGGCGTCACGGACGAGCGAGCGGAACCGGCGCAGGATGTCGCTGCGCGGCGGCTCGCTGCGGGGCGAGAAGCCGAGCACCACCAGGGCCCACCGCTCGTCGCCCGCCGGCTTGGCGGCGACGAAGGTGGCCTCGTCGCCGGACAGGTAGCTGAGCATCCGCTCGTCGGGCTCGCCCTCCCACCGGGTGGCCCGGCGCAGCAGGCGGAACACCGACGGGCGCACGAGGGAACTGAGGCGGCTGGCCGCGTACACGGCCCCGAGGATCTGGGGCATCGAGGCCCCGTGGTCGTCGAGGTGCAGGGCCAATCCGCCGTCCTGGTCCCGGAGGCGGTGGCGGCTGCGGTCGAGGCCCACCACGTCGGTCTGGAAACGGTGGCGGAGGCGGGGCTGGGCCACGTTGCCCCGGTACTCGAGGTCCCAGAGCAACCGGTCGACGCCGTCGCGCTCCTCGTCGGGCAGCGTGGCGGCCCGGGCCCCGAGGATGCCGGCCAGCAGGAGGCCGCCGTAGTTGGGCCCGTCGGTGGGCAGGAACAGTTCGCCGAGGGCCACCCGTCTGGTCGGCGCGATGGCGCGCGAGTGGCGGATCTCGATCTCTGCCAGGACCACCTGTGGAACCTACCGAAGCCGTCGGACCTACCGGCCCGCAGCAGTCACACCATGCGGCGGAGGAGGTCCCGCAGCGAGGCCGCATCCCGCACCACCACGTCGTCCGCGGCCTCGGACTCGATGGCGCCCACGATGCCCTCGGCCAGCTGCTGGACCTGCTTCCACGAGGCCGGCTCCACGCCGAACGGGGCCGCCGTGGTGGTGGCGACCGAGGCGGCCATCGCGAGCTCGCCCGCCGACTCGATGTCGACGGTGTCGTCGCCCGCCAACCTGTCGGCCGCCACGAAGAGGTCCGACATCACCGCATAGACGGCCTCGTCGTCGACATCGCCGTCCTCCTCGGCGGGCACCGACTCGAGGGCGTCGGGGAACTCGACGCGGTCCATGAGGCCGTCGACCTGCGCCTCGGCGTCCTCGGGGACGAGCAGGTCGTCGCCGTCCCAGCGGTGGGCGATGGCGGCCGCCGCCAGCAGCTGGTCGAGAGCGGCACGCTCGCCGGGCTCCCATCCGTCCATCTCGTAGACGAGGGCGTCGTCGGCGTCGAGGAGGATCCCGCAGTCGGGGCACGCGGCGACGCCTTCGGTGTACTCGGCGCCGCAGCCGGGGCAGATCGTCGTCGTCATCGCCACATTGGACCACTTTCGACGCCGGCGGGAAACTACCTCCGCATCTTTTGCGAAAGTCCGTGCCTGTCGAGGAATGCCGCCGTTCGCTCCAGCTCGTCCTGCACGGTCGCCTGCGACCGCCAGCCGTGGCCCTCGCCTTCGTACACGTGGTGCTCCACGGGGACCCCCCGGGCGCGCAGGACAGCGGCCAGCTCGGCCGACTGGGCGGCCGGAACGACGGGGTCGGCAGACCCGTGCAGGAGGAGGACCGGAGCGGTGATGCGACCGGCCTGGGCCAGCGGGGAGCGGGCCCGATGGGTTTCGGCCGCCTCGGGCAGCGGGCCGACCAGGCCGACCGTGTAGTGAGCCTCGAAGCGGTGGGTGGTGGCGGCCAGGTCGAGGAGGTCGCACACCGGGTAGAGGGCCACCACCGCCGCCCACCGCTGCGGGTCACGGGCGGCCAGAAGGAGGGCGGTCATGCCTCCGGCCGACCCGCCCATGGCCACCATGCGGGCCGGGTCGCCCCACCCCCGCTCGACGGCTGCCGCGGCACCGGCGCCCGCGTCGGCCACGTCGACCTCGCCCCAGCCGCCCCGCAGGCCCTGGGCCCACGTCCGCCCCCAGCCGGTGGACCCCCTCGGGTCCGGATGGAGGACGGCCCACCCCCGGCTCAGGAAGAACACCAGGCGGGGGTCGAACGTCACCTGGCGCTGGTCGGTGGGCCCGCCGTGGGCCCACACGAGCAGGGGTGGCGGGAGTCCGTCGTCGTCACCGCCGCCGGGCCCTACGGGCGGTCGCCACAGACGGCCGTGCACGACCGACCCGTCCTCCGCCGGCCACTCCACGCGCTCGGGCTCGGGCATCCACTCGGTGGCCGCTTCGAGGTCGGGCCCGGCGCCGGTAGCCAGCACCTGTCGGGCGGCCGTGGCCGGATGGACCGCGACCACGGCCGTGGGTGTGCGGGCGCCGCTGCGGATGCAGACGATGGCGTCCCCGGCCCACGTGAGCGAGGTGTGGATGCCGCGTGACAGCTCCCGCACCTCGCCCGTCGCCACGTCGACCACGCAGAGGCGGCCGAACCCGGCCTCGTTGCGGGTGAAGGCGATCGACAGGCTGTCGGGCGACCAGGCGAAGGAGCGCTGGCCGCCGCCCCACACCGGCCCGCCGTGCTCGTGCTCCTCCAGCACGAGCGGCCGCGGCCCGGTGCCGTCGGGCCGGGCCAGCCACAGGTTCAGCCAGCCGCCGGCGTCGCACAGGAAGGCCAGCGCCGATCCGTCGGGGGCGAAGCGGGGCTCCTGCGCGGACACGTCGGGACCTCCGGCGACAAGCCACGGCTCGCCGTTCCCCGAGGCGGGCGCCACGACGGTACGGCCGGCGTCCCACGGCATGGCCGGCACGTCCCACTCGTGCCACGCCAGCCGCTCCCCGTCCGGTGACCAACACGGGTCGAGGGCGAAGTCGGCGCCGTCCGACACGACGGTGACCGGCCCGCCGCCCACCGCAACGGTCGAGACGACCCGGGTGTCCGCCACGAACGCCAGCCGGGAGCCGTCGGGCGACGCCGCCAGTGCCGACGCGCCGCCCTCGATCCGTGGTACCACGACCTGGGCCGGGCCTCCGTCCACCGGGACCACGAACACGCCGTCGTCACGCGTGACGTAGGCCAGCCGGTGGCCGCCCGGTAGCCAGGACACCGCGCCGCCTCTGCCCATCGGTTCCGGATCGGTGTCCACCACCCGCTCGCCGGCGTCGCGGTCGACCACCACCAGGCGGTTGCCGGCGGGGTCACGCGTCACCAGCGCCACCGCCGACCCGTCGGGGGACAGGAGCGGCTCGCTGAGCGACCTCCGGCCGGTGCACCCTGCCGCCCGCACCGGCTCGACCGCCGTCAAATCACAGGGTCTTCGGTCCAGCGACCGAACTCGTCGGCCAGGGCGCCCACGATCTCGCCGACGGTGGCGGACACGCGCACGGCCTCGAGGATCGACGGCATCATGTTCGTCTCCGTGTGGGCGGCCGTCCGGCGGACGTCGACCAACGCGGCGGCGACCGCCTCGTCGTCCCGGCTCGCCCGCACCCGGGCCAGGCGGGCCAGCTGGCAGGTCTCCACCTCGGCGCCGATGGACAGGAGCGATGTCGCCCCGTCGTCGGTCTCGGTGTAGCGGTTGACCCCGACCACGACCCGGCGGCCGGATGCCACCTTCTTCTCGAACCTGTAGGCGGCGTCGGCGATCTCGCCCTGGAACCACCCGGACTCGATGGCCTCGCACACGCCGTCGAGGATCGAGCCCGACCCGAGGCGGTCGAGGTGGGCGAAGACCTCCTCGGCCTGGCGTTCGAGCGCGTCGGTGATCTCCTCGACGAACCACGAGCCGCCGAGCGGGTCGGCCACGTTGGCCACTCCGGACTCGTGGGCGATGACCTGCTGGGTGCGCAGGGCGATGCGGGCGGCCCGCTCTGTGGGCAGCGCCAGCGCCTCGTCGAAGGCGTCGGTGTGCAGGCTCTGGGTACCGCCCAGCACGCCGGCCAGGGCCTCGATGGCCACGCGAGCGACGTTGACCTCCGGCTGTTGGGCGGTGAGCGACACGCCGGCCGTCTGGGTGTGGAAGCGCAGCCGCAGCGACTTCTCGTCGGCGGCGCCGTAGCGGTCACGCATCCAACGGGCCCAGATGCGCCGCGCCGCCCGGTACTTGCCGATCTCTTCGAAGAAGTCGATGTGAGCATTGAAGAAGAAGCTGAGGCGGGGGGCGAACTCGTCGACGCGGAGGCCCGCCCGCATGGCCGCCTCCACGTACGCGAAGCCGTTGGCGACCGTGAAGGCAAGCTCCTGGGCGGCCGTGGAACCCGCCTCTCGGATGTGGTACCCGGAGATCGATATGGGGTGCCAGGAGGGCATCTCCGCGGTGGTGAACCGGATGACGTCGGTCACCAACCGCAGACTCGGCCGGGGCGGGAAGATGAACTCCTTCTGGGCCTGGTACTCCTTCAGGATGTCGTTCTGGATCGTGCCGCCGAGACGGTGGCGCTCCACCCCCGCTTTCTCGGCCACGGCCACGTACATGGCGAGGAGGATGGCGGCGGGCGAGTTGATCGTCATCGACGTGGTGACGGCGCCGAGGTCGATCCCCTGGAAGAGGTCCTCCATGTCGGACAGGGTGTCGACCGCCACTCCCGCCTTGCCCACCTCGCCCAATGCGGCCGGATCATCGGAGTCGCGGCCCATGAGGGTGGGCAGGTCGAAGGCGGTGGACAGGCCGTCGCCGCCGGTGCGCAGGATCTCCTTGAACCGGGCATTCGTGTCCGTGGCGGTGCCGAAGCCGGCGAACATCCGCATCGTCCACAGCTTCGAGCGGTACATGGTGGCGTAGGGCCCCCGGGTGTACGGGAACTGCCCCGGGAACAGACCGTCATCGGGTCCGTAGACCGGCTCGAGCGGGATGCCCGACATGGTCTCGAAGTCGGCGTCCCGAAGGGGTCGGACGGTTGCTTCGCGCTCCCAATCCCTCCTGTTGCTCACACCTCCAGTGTCGCCCATATGGAGGCCCAACAGGCGTCCCGGCTAATGTCGGTGCCATGCGCGCAGCCGAGAAGCAGGCCCCCGACCGTAACCTCGCCATGGAGCTGGTGCGCGTCACCGAAGCAGCCGCCCTGGCCGCCGCCCGTTGGGTCGGCAAGGGCGACAAGCTGGCCGCCGACGGCGCCGCCGTCGACGCCATGCGGATCGTGATGCAGACGGTCACGATGGACGGCCTCATCGTCATCGGCGAGGGCGAGAAGGACGAGGCGCCCATGCTCTTCAACGGCGAGCGGGTGGGCGACGGCTCCCCCCCCGAGACCGACATCGCCGTCGACCCGGTGGAGGGCACCACGCTCACCTCGCTCGGCCGGGGCAACGCCCTGTCCGTGCTGGCCGTATCGGAGCGGGGAACCATGTTCGACCCCGGCGCCTGCTTCTACATGAACAAGCTGGCCGTCGGTCCCGAGGCCAAGGGCTCCATCGACATCACCGCATCGCCCACCGACAACATCAACTCGGTGGCCAAGGCGCTCGGCAAGTCGGTGGGCGAGATCACCGTCGTGGTGCTGGCCCGCCCCCGCCACGACGATCTCATCGCCGAGATCCGCGCCGCCGGCGCCCGCATCCGCCTGATCCAGGACGGCGACGTGGCCGGCGCCATTTCCACCGCGTGGCCCGAGGCCGGCGCCGACATCCTCATGGGCATCGGCGGCACGCCCGAGGGCGTCATCTCGGCCGCCGCCCTCAAGTGCATGGGTGGGGAACTCCAGGGCAAGCTCAACCCGATGGACGACGCCCAGCGCAAGGCGGCGCTCGAGGCGGGCGACGACCTCGACGCCATCCTCCAGACCGACGACCTGGTGAGGGGCAACAACTGCTTCTTCGCCGCCACCGGCATCACCGACGGTGAGATGCTCAAGGGCGTCCACTACGACTCCAAGGGCGCCACCACCCAGTCGCTGGTCATGCGCTCCAAGACCGGCACGGTGCGCCGGGTCGACGCCCGCCACCACCTCGACAAGCTCCGCGAATTCAGCGCCATCGACTTCGGGTAGTCGCGCCGACCCAGCTTCTGGTGCCGGAAATCGACCGCCGGCGGTCGGTTCTCGATACCAGAACGGGCTTTGCTCCGCGGCGGGCTACGCCCAGACCACACAGCCCATCTCGACCGGCGTGGCCAGGTCGGGGTGGGCGGGGACGACCCGCACGGTGAACCCGTAGCGGCCGGCCTGCTCCACGTTGAAGGAGCCCTCGAAGCGGACGGGGCCGGCAGCGGTGTCGGGACCTTCGTGGGTCATGGCAACCTTGGTGGGCGTCACGATCTCGTCGTTGTGCCCCACCGGGCCGTAGATGAGCTGCACGGCGACGTCGTTGGGCTTCAGCGCCCCGAGCGACACCACCGCACGCACCACCCGCTCGGTACCGAGGTCGGCCACGGCGGCGTCGCTCTCCACGGTGTCGAGCCGCACGTCGCCCCACTGGGCGAGGACGCGCTTCTTCCATACCGTCAGCGCCCTGGCCCGGGCGTAGTTCTCGGCCCCGATGACGTCGGCCCTCGCCGCGGTGGGCTCGTACATCTGCTCCACGTAGTCGCGCACCATGCGCGAGGCGGTGACGCGCGGACCGAGCGAGATCAGCGACGACCGGATCCTCCGCACCCAGCGGCGGGGCACCAGTCCCTCCACCCGCTCGTAGAACAGCGGGACGATCTGGTGCTCGAGGAGGTCGAACAGGCTGTTGGCCTCGACTTCGTCGCGGCGGGCGATGTCGTCGTACGTCTCGGCCGACGAGATGGCCCAGCCGTTCTCGCCGTCGAACATCTCGTCCCACCAGCCGTCCTTGATGGAGCAGTTGAGGGCGCCGTTGAGGGCGGCTTTCTCGCCGCTCGTGCCGCACGCCTCCAGCGGGCGGCGGGGCGTGTTGAGCCACACGTCCGAGCCCTGGAGCAGGGTGCGGGCCACGGCGATGTCGTAGTCCTCCACGAAGGCGATCCGGTGGCGCACCTCGGGATCGCGGGAGAACTGCACGATCTGGCGGATCATCTCCTTGCCGATGTCGTCCGCCGGGTGGGCCTTGCCGGCGAAGACGATCTGCATGGGCCGGTCCGTCGACAGGAGTAGGGCCTTCAGCCGCTCAGGCTGCGACAGGAGCAGGGTGGCCCGCTTGTAGGCGGCGAAACGGCGCGCAAATCCGATGGTGAGCACGCGAGCGTCGAACACCTCGTCGCACCACGCCACGTCCGACTCGCTCACGCCCCGAGCCAGCGCCGAATCCCGCAGGCGCTGGCGCACGAAGCCCACCAGGCGGTCGCGGTTCTGGTCGCGGACGCGCCACAACTCGTCGTCGCGAGCGCCCTCGATCCGGCTCCACATGCCGGGGTCGGCCTCCTCCCAGGCGGGGACGAGGTGGCGGGACAGGAGGTCGTCCATGTCGTCGGACACCCAGGTGCGGGCGTGGACGCCGTTGGTGACCGAACCGATCGGCGCCTCCTCGGGCGGGATGTTGGGCCAGAGCGCCGAGAACATCGACCGGCTCACCACGCCGTGCAGCTTGGCCACGCCATTCGACATCCCGGCCAGGCGCAGACCCATCACCGCCATGTTGAACGGTGCGTCGACCGGCTCGCCGGGGAAGTGCCCGATGGCCATGAGCTCGTCGAAGCGCAGGCCGCAGTCGGCCGTCCACTTCTCGAAGTACCGCTCCATGAGCTCACGGGGGAAGCGGTCGATGCCGGCCGGCACGGGAGTGTGGGTGGTGAAGATGGTCGCAGAGCGGACCGCTTCCACCGCTTCGGCGAAGGTCATCCCCTCGGACGTGATCAGCCGGCGGATCCGCTCCAGGCCGAGGAAGCCGGCGTGGCCCTCGTTGGTGTGGAAGACCTGGGTGGTCTCGCCCACCGCGTCGAGGGCGCGAACGCCGCCGATGCCGAGGAGGATCTCCTGGCGCAGGCGGTGCTCGGTGCCGCCGCCGTAGAGGCGGTCCGTGACCACCCGGCCGTCGGGGTCGTTGTCGTCGATGTCGGCGTCGAGCAGGTACAGCCGCACCCGGCCCACGTCGGCCCGCCAGATCTGGGCGGCCAGCTCGGTGCCGGCCAGGTCGACGCTCACCCGCGCCCCCTCCACCAGGGTTAGGGCCATGGCGTGGGGGTCGAGGCTCGGGTAGCGCTCCTGCTGCCACCCGTCGGCGTTCAGCTCCTGGCTGAAGTAGCCCTGACGGTAGAACAGGCCGACCCCGACGAGGGGGACGCCCAGCGCGCTGGCCGCCTTGAGGTGGTCGCCGGCCAGGACGCCGAGGCCGCCCGAATACTGGGGCAGGGCTTCGGCGATGCCGAACTCGGGGGAGAAGTAGGCCACCGATCGCAGGGCGCCGGCGGGCCGGTCGGAGAACCACGAGGGCGCGCTCAGGTTGGCCTTCAGGTCGCTGTGGACTTCGGTGAGGAAGCTGAGGAAGGCCCGGTCGACGCTGAGTGCCTCCAACCGGTCGCGGCCCACCAGGCCCAGCAGGCGGACGGGATCGTGGCCCGTGACCTCCCAGGCGGCCGGGTCGATCCAGCGGAACAGGTTGCGGGTGTGCCCGTCCCACGACCACTGGAGGTTCATGGCGAGTTCGTGCAGAGGCGCCAGGGCGGGGGGGAGTTTGGCCCGGACCGTAAAGCTGCGCAGTGCCTTCATCCGGTGGACGCTACCGGGCTTCCCGCCGCCCCTGGCGTGGGCCGGAAAAGCC
Organism: Actinomycetes bacterium; assembly: GCA_023264975.1. Lineage (GTDB taxonomy): Bacteria > Actinomycetota > Acidimicrobiia > Acidimicrobiales > JAHFUS01. Next base: position 55,973 of record JAHFUS010000019.1, read on the forward strand.
CGCTTCAGTGCGGCGCGGCTGGGGCGGCCCGGCCCGCTGCGCTCGATCGGGGCCGCACGTCGATCGGCGCCGGCCCCCGTGCGTATCCTGGCGTCGTGAACGTCGCCGTACGGGTCGTGCTCGCCTCGGACGACGACCAGCGGCCCGCTCCCGGGACCCCGGTCCGCGTCGAGCTCCGGGACACCACCTTGGCCGACGCCCCGAGCACACTGGTGGCTGCCACCGACGGCGTGTTGGAGCGCGACGGCGACGAGCTGGTGGCCGACACCGTGATCGACGTGGACGACGACGCCTTCACACCGCAGACCGCCCTCACGTTGTGGGCCCGCTCGGGCGACACCGCCCGGCGGGGCGTCGCCCGCGGCGACTGGGTCACGATGCAGTCGCACCCCGTTCGGCGCGCCGACGTGTACGGCGAAGGCCCCATCGAGATCACCCTCCGCCCCGTGCGCTGAGGCGGCGGCCTAGCTAGTAGGGGGCGACGGGCCGGCGGTGGGCGGCAGGCGGCTCGGCCAGCCACCCGGCGACGGCATCGGTAATCGGCAGGCCGCAGCGGTGCTCGGCGAACAGGAACTCGCCCGCCGTGTTG
>JAHFUS010000020.1 GCA_023264975.1 Actinomycetes bacterium
CGCGTTGCCTCCGCGGCGTCCACCCGTGCCGCCGCCCCGGCTGCCGCCGCCGCCCCGGCCACCGCCGCTGCCCCGGCCGCTGCGCCCGCCCCGGCCGCAGTCCCTGCGCCCGCTGCAGAAAGCGCCACCCCGGCGCCCGCCGCGTCGCCCGCTCCGGCCAGTGCTCCGGCCACCGCTCCGGCCCGGCGCTCGGTGATGGTCGCCATGTCGGACGACTCCTCGGGGTCGCCTGCCCTGGCTATCGCGCTCGTGGGCATCGGCCTGGTCCTCGCCCTCGGCGCCTCGGCCGTCGTGCTCGCCAGCCGGCGTGAGGCAAAGGCCCCGGTCAAGGCACCGCGGTAGTCACCGCTCGCAGCCGACACCACGAAGGGGCGGCCTCAGGGCCGCCCCTTCGTCGCGTCCGCCCGCCTGGCGGACGGGTTCGCTCCACTGGTGGTGATTGGCGGGTTGCGAGCGCCGCCCTGCAGCTCACGGGCCGAACAGCCACAACGACCGGTGGGCATGTCCGGACACCCGGATCCCGTGTCGGGGGCGCGGGTGCCTGGTGGGGCCGGATACGTGCCAGGACGGCGCTAACGACGGCCCCGGTGACTCGGACCGCCGGCCCCGCTCCCCCGGGCTCCTACCTGGGGACGGCGGCCAGACCGACGATCGGTGCGTTCAGACGGTTGCCGCCGAGCGAGCCGAGAAAGGGCGCCCCAAGGGCGTAGACCCCGCCGTCGGAGCCGACCGTCCAGTACCCGGGCGTGCCGGGGACGGCTTCCAGGCCCACCACGGGGGCGGCGGTGCGAATGCCGGCGGTGGACCCGGTGAAGAGGGCGTCGCCGTATGCGAAGACCCCGCCGTCGGAGGCCACAAGGTGGTACCCCCGGCCGGACCTGGTGGCCCGGATGCCCTTGATGGGCGCCGCCAGGCGGGTGGAGCCGGCTGAGCCGGCGAAGCTCGCGTCGCCGAAGGCGAACACGCCACCGTCGGCCGCCGCCAGCCGGTACCCACCGCCGGTGGGCGTGGCCGAGATGCCGACCACGGGCGCCTTGAGGGCCAGCGAGGCCGCCGATCCCAGGTAGCGGGCATCGCCGAAGGCGAACACGCCGCCATCGGCCGCCGCCAGCCAGTAGCCGTTGCCGGTGGGCGTCGATGTCATCCCCACCACGGGCGCCTTGAGCGCTGCCTTGCCCATCGACCCCCGGTAGGCGGCGTCGCCGAAGGCGAACACGCCACCATCGGCCGCCGCCAACCAGTAGCCGTTGCCGGTGGGCGTGGGCACGAGGCCCACGATCGGCTTGGTGAGGCGCAGCGCGCCTGCCGAGCCGTAGAACCGGGCGTCACCAAGCGCGAACACACCACCGTCCGACCCCGCCAGCCAGTAGCCCCGGCCGGCGAACGGCGCCGGCTTGGCGAGGATCCACAGGCCGGAGTTGATGTCCGACACGACGATGTGGCGGGGCGTGTAGTCGACACCGACCACGTACGCCTTGGCGGGAATGGTGCCGGTCGGGTCCGGGGTGTCGGGCGGCACGAAGGAGCCGACCTCGACGGGGAGACCCCCCTTGAGATCCAGCACCCGCAGCCCGTCGGAGTTCCAGGCCGCATAGGCACGGGCGCCGTCGGCCACGACGTGGTGCACCGAGTAGATGCCCCGATGGTCGGGTGGCGGGAACACGCGCGCGCCCGGGCTGCGGTAGACCGCCTTCTCGACCGGCGCAGCAGGGTCGGTGGTGTCGACCACATGGAGGCCGCCCCATTCACCCGGCTGATCGAGCAGGGTGCCCATGACCGCCTTGGTCGGCTGGCACAGCCCACCGACGATGGTGGGGCATAGCGTGGTGCGCAGCGCGTTGGACGGGCCGAGCTTGATCTGCAGCCCCGGGATGGTGAGCTCACCGTTCGTCACCTGGTCCTGGTCCTGGGGCTCGGTGGGCCACCCGACCGGTGGGTTCCCCGAGGACGCCTCGGGCGTGGCACTGCGGTTGGTGTAGATCACCGCCAGTGCGCCGGCCTCCTGGGCCCGCTTGTTCAGTGCCACGAAGCGGCAGCCCACGGTGGTGCCGAGGCCGGGCGGGAAGTTGTTGACGGCGTTGCGGTCGGTGAGCAGGATCTTGCCGGCAGGGTCCGACAGCCAGGGGTCGGCGGGAACCGGCGTGACGCGGTCGCCCGCCACGCGTGCCGGGCAGGCCCGGCCCACGTACACGATGGGGGCGGTGATCTGGCCCCCGGGCTTGCGGTAGATCTGCGACTCGTACTTCAGGTCCATGGTCGTGTACAGGTCCTCGCACGCCGCGTTGTCGCCGGCCAGTTCGCCCGGCGCCGTGATCCGCAGCACGGTGCTCATCCACCACCAGTCCTCGTCGGACACCAGCGCCAGGTCGCGACCGTCGACGCTGGCGGGCGTGGCATACGACGCATTGCCCTCCACGGTCCAGTCGGCCGGGTACTTCCACTGGCCCAGCGACTTCGGGTTGGCGAGGTCGCGGACATCGAGGTTGTAGAGGCCACCGTCGAGGTAGGGCACGAGCAGGCGGCTGCCGTCGGGGTTGAACTCGGCCGAGCGCGTCCCCCCGGTGGGATAGCAGCCGTTGTTGGACGCCTGCGACGGCGCCTCCCCGAGTGGCGGCCAGACTCCTACCACTGTCGGCTTGGCGGGGTCGGTGACGTCGACGATGCGGAGGTCGCCCGACGGCAGGTTCGACTGGGACCCGTCCGGCCGGGTCGAGACCGACAGGATGCGACCGTCGCGGATGCGCTTCAGGTCGACGGAGAACTGGTCCTTGGCGCAGCGGGCCTCGCGGCCCTCGGGCCGGGGGCCGCAGGCCGGGGCGGCCGGGTCGACGTTGTCGGAGTCGGCGAAGTAGCGGCCGAGCAGCCGGGGCCGGGTCGGGTCGGAGACGTCGTAGTAGCCGACCCCGCGGTCGGCGAAACTCCCCACCTGCGACGTGCCCTGGGTGCGGAAGGCGATCTCGTCGTAGTCGCACGAGGCGAAAGCCACCGCGACCAGGTCGCCGCTGAAGGCGGGCGTGCTCACCTGGAGGGCGTCGACGTCGCGCGCGGCCTGGCCGGCGGGCACGGGGATGGTGCCGGCCACGCGGGGGCGGCTGGGGTCGCTGATGTCGACGACCTTGACCGGGATGGCCGGGCACGGCGGCGAGAGGTTCATCGACGCGATCTTGTTGTTGGCGTTCTGCATGGTGCTCTGCGGCACATAGCCGGACGCGACCACAGCGGTGGTGCCCACGACGGCGACCTCGCCGTTCAGGCCCTGGCCGCCAAGGTTGCTGTAGCCGACGACCTGGAGGCCCTCGGCCCGGCCGCCCGGGGGCGCGGTGGCCGGCGCCGCCGTCTGCGCACCACTCGGCGGGACCACGCCGCTGAGGACCGCCGCCAGGGAAACAGCGGCGAGGGCGGCGACGAGCGCCGACCTCCGGCCGATTCGAGTTCGTACTGTGGCGGACGCCATCTCGCTCACCCCTATCGCCTGTGACCGGCACGCACCTTAGGATGGCCACGGCCGCTTGTCAGGTGGGCGCTCTCCATGCAGCCCGAGGGGATCGGCCCGAGGGGATGGGCCCGCCCTTCGCACGCCCGTCCTCGAGGACCACGGCCCCGGAACACGAGCGTTCCGTCTATTGTTGACCTGACCACTCGGGATTCCGGAGCAGAGGAGACGTTCAGATGGCGCTGGTGGTCGGGGATCGGTCGTGGCGGGTGTTCTCGTTCCCCGATCCCGTCGACGAGGTCTCCGCCCGACTGGTCGCCGGCGGCGTGGTGGCCATGGCGGCGGTGGCCATCGCCTTCGACCTGCGCCCGCTCACGGTCGTGATCGCCTACGGGTTCGTGGCCCGGGTCCTCACCGGCCCCACCCTCAGCCCGCTCGGGCAGGTGGTGACCAGGGTCGTGAGGCCCCGCCTGCCCGTGCCCCCCCGGCCGGTGCCGGGGCCGCCCAAGCGCTTCGCCCAGGGCATCGGGGCGATCCTGTCGGTCACCGCTGCCGCCCTCGCCCTTGTCTTCCAGCAGTGGACGGCCGCCCAGGTGCTGTTGGCGGCGCTGGTGGCGGCGGCCTCGCTCGAGGCCTTTCTCGGCCTGTGCCTGGGGTGCAGGGTGTTCTCCGTGCTGATGCGGGCAGGCGTCGTCCCCGCCCGCGTCTGCGTACGGTGCGACGACCTGTGGCGGGCCGGCGCCAGCCCTGACCGGAGCGGCGTCCCTGATCGAAATCGTCGGGTCCAGCAAAGCCGATAGAAAACCCACCCCTTCCGCTTGTAGACTTGTGGCGGGGTTCCTTGCCGGACAAGGGTCAAGGGGACTCGGAGCACCTCGGTTGGAGAATCGCAGGCGTTGCGTCTTCCCTCGCCCCTGGAGCGGCGCCGTTCGCGGCGTCGAGGAGGACGACATGGCGATGGCGGACGCTGAGGAGCGAGCGGCAACGACCGGCAAGCGGGACTACCTGCGGGTGGCGGAGGTCGCGGACCTGTTCCACGTCTCCACCAAGACCGTGGTCCGGTGGGCCACGGAGGGCAAATTGCCCCATGTACTCACCCTTGGTGGGCACCGCCGCTTCCCCCGGGCGGATATCGAGCGGGTGGTGGAGGGGCTGCAGCGCGGCGGCGCCTGAGCCCGCCCGTCAGCCGTCCGCGGGGGCAACCAGCATGCCGGCGGCCTCGGCGGCGCTGATCATGTCCTGCGCCAGCGCCCACAGGCGCGCCGATCCGCCCGCCATATGGGCGTTGGTGGCGCGCGCCTGTGCGGCCGTGATCCCCTCGACCGGCCACGCCCCGCCGCCGGCCGCCAGGTTGAGGAGCAGGGGTTGCAATCGGTCGACGGTGGCCGCGAAACGGGCGTCCGGCGACTGCCGGGCCTCGAACTCCGCCCGCAGCGCCCGCAGCCCGTCCGCCTGGTCGGGCGGCAGGAGCCCGAAGATGCGCTCGGCTGCAGCCCGCTCGGCGACCACGGCACCCCGGCGGGCCTCGGTGTCGTAGACGAGTACGTCGCCGGTGTCGATCTCGACCACGTCGTGGATGGCCACCATGGTGAGGACACGGAGGAGGTCGACGGGCTCGTCGGCGTGCTCGGCCAGCACGAGGGCGGCAACGGTGAGGTGCCACATGTGCTCGGCGTCGTTCTCCCGGCGGGAGCCGTCGGCCAGGGGGTTGTGGCGCACCACCTGCTTCACCCGGTCGATCTCGAGCAGGAACCGGACCTGGGCTTGGAGCCGGGCACCGGCGGTGGCCTCGTCGCCCTCGGCCGCCGGGCCGGTGCCGGCCGTCACCCGCTGACGAGCGAGGCCAGTGCCCACACGGTGGCCAGGAGCCCGACCACGATCATGACAACGCTGCGGGCGGGCGGCGCCTTGGCCAGCTCACCCTCCTTCGGCGCCCCCGGGGGGCGCACCAGGGCCAGCCCGTTCCCGACGACCATGGCGGCGCCGAGGGCGAGGACGAGCAGCGGCAGGAGGTCGTCACCGAGGAGCACGGGCGACGTCCTCGGCGACCGGGCGGGCGGCGGTCACGGTGTCGAGGCTACGCCCACACCGGGCCCGATCAACGCCGGCCGGATCGAGCGACGGCGTCAGGGCCCGGATTCGGACCGTGGTGCCGTCTGGAGCGAAGGGGGAGCTGGATGACCGCCTCGGTGGCGGCCGGTCGAGGTTCGAAATGGCCCTCAAGGCACAGGTCGCCGCCGCCGATAGGGAAAGGCGCCCCTCCAGACGGCGCTTGTTCAAAGGATGGGCCGGGGACCCTCCCCGGTGACGGCCCGGCAACCCGGCCGGGTCGGCCACACCCCGGCCCTTCCTTTGCCTACCGGCGCGCCCGCGACCAGCGGGCGGATGCGCGCGTCGGCTCAGATGCGGGCCATGTTGGCGAAGCGGGTGTACTGGTTGAGGAAGGCCAGCTGGCACACGCCGGTGGGGCCGTTGCGGTGCTTGGACACGATGATCTCCGCCGTGCCCCGGTCGGGCGACTCCGCGTTGTAGATCTCGTCGCGGTACAGGAACATCACCACGTCGGCATCCTGCTCCAGGCTGCCGGATTCGCGGAGGTCGGCGAGCATGGGCCGCTTGTCGGCTCGGGCCTCGAGGCCACGGGAGAGCTGGGAAAGGGCGATCACCGGCACCTCGAGCTCGCGGGCGAGGATCTTCAGGCCGCGGCTGATCTCCGACACCTCGACCTGGCGGTTCTCGGCGTTGGACCGCCCGGTCATCAGCTGGAGGTAGTCGATCACCACCAGGCCGAGGCCCTCGCGGCTCTTGAGCCGGCGGGCCTTGGCCCGGATGTCCATGATCGTGAGGTTGGGGTTGTCGTCGACGAAGATCGGCGCCTCGCCCAGCCGGCCGATGGCGTGGCTGATCTTGGGCCAGTCGGTCTCCAGCAGGCGGCCGTTGCGCATGCGGGTGGCGTCGACGCGGGCCTCGGCGCACAGCAGGCGTTGGGTGATCTCGTGGTGGCTCATCTCGAGCGAGAAAAGGAGCACCGGCGTGCGGGACTCCATGGCGGCGTGGGCCACGATGCCGAGGGCGAAGCTGGTCTTGCCCATGGATGGGCGGGCGCCGAGGATCACCAGGTTGGACGGCTGGAGGCCGGCCAGTCGCTCGTCGAGGTCGGTGTAGCCGGTAGGGACGCCTGTGATCGACTCGCCCCGCTCGTACAGGGCCTCAAGGTGGTCGAGGCTCTTGGTGAGCAGGTCGCGCAGGGGGGCGAGGGTGTCGGCCACCCGGCGCTGGCCCAGCTGGAACACCAGGGTCTCCGCCTTGTCGACCGCCTGGGCGACATCGTCGGGCATCTCGTAGCCCAGTTCGGCGATCTCCGACGCCACGCCGATGAGGCGGCGCAGGAGGGCGTGCTCCTCGACGATGCGGGCGTAGCGGGGGGCGTTGCCGATGGCCGGGGTGTTGGCCTGGAGGGAGATGAGGGTGGGCGGCCCGCCGATGGCCTCCAGCAGCCCGGCCCGGCGCAGTTCGTCGGCGACGGTGACCGGGTCGGCCGGCTCGCCCTGGGCGTAGAGCGACGTGACAGCGTCGAAGACGTGGCCGTGGGCCGGCTTGTAGAAGTCATCGCTGCCGCAGATCTGCACCGCTTCGACAATGGCGTCGCGCGACAGCAGCATGGCCCCGAGCAGCGATTCCTCGGCGTGCAGGTCGTGCGGGACGACCCGTCGCGGGCCTGGGCCCTGGCTTCGCCGGGCGTCGTCGATCGAGCGGACCATCAGTCAGGCCATCACAGCCGCAACGCCGTGTGGACGTCCAGCCCCGTTTCCTGTGGATTCACCGTGGAAACCCCTCCTGTTCACCCACAGGGGAACTCCTGTTCGAAGGTTAACGGAGGGGTGCGACAGTCTTCGGGCCCGCGCAGAAGCCGCGGAGGACGACATCCGGATGCCGGGACGTGGAACTCCGCGGAACCTGCGTTGGTAGGGCGGGCCGACCGAGGCCCGCACCTCGTCAGCGGTCGGTGACGACCTCGACGTTGAGCCGGAACTCGACGTCGGTGTGCAGCTTCACCGGGATCTCGTGGGAGCCGAGGGTCTTGATCGGCTCGTCTATGTGGAGCCGGCGCCGGTCGAGCTCGACACCTGACTGGGCGGTGACGGCATCGGCGATGTCGGCGGCCGTGACTGAGCCGAACAGCCGGCCTTCGCGCCCGGCACGGGCCGGGATCTTGATGACCAGCGGCACGAGCTTGCGGGCGACCGCCTCGGCGCCCTCGCGATCGCGAGCGTCCTTGACGTCGCGCGAGCGCCGCATGGCGTCGGCCTGGGCCTGCACACCGGGCGTAGCCTTGATGGCCCGCCCCTTGGGTACCAGGTAGTTCCGGCCGAAGCCGTCGGCGACGTCGAGGACGTCGCCCTTCTTGCCGACGCCCTCGACGTCGACACGCAGCACGACGCGCATCTACTCCTCCGCCGTGTCGTCGCCGCCGCCGGCCGCGACGACCTCGAGATCGGCGTCGACGCCGGCGTCGGCCTCGACGGTGCCGGTGGCGTCGGCATCGGGCTCACGGCCCGGGGGCGGGCCCGGGGGCCGGGGCGGGGCGCCGTCGCGCGGGGCCATGGGCCCCCGCGAGCCGCCCGGCCCGCCACGGCCGCCGCCGCCGCCACCACCACCACGGCCACCCGTGCGCTCCGTGACGGTGCGCTGGGTGTACGGCAACAGGGCCAGCTCGCGGGCGGTCTTGATGGCCACCGCCACCTCGCGCTGGTGCTGGGTGCAGTTGCCGCTGACCCGGCGGGCGCGGATCTTGCCCCGGTCGGACATGAACCGGCGGAGGACGTTGACCTCCTTGTAGTCCACCCAGGGAATGTGCTCGGTGCAGAAGATGCAGACCTTCTTCTTGCCACCCCGGCGCCCCTCGCGCGGGGCGCGCTTGGTGCCGCGGTCGCGATCGTTGTTGCGTGCCATCTAGAAGGGCTCCTCGTCGTACTGCGGGGGGGCGGACTGGCCGCGGCCGGCGGGCGCCGGGACCTGGGCGGGGCGGTTGCCGTAGGAACCCCCGGAGGGGCCGTTGCCGCCGGACTGCCCCGAGGGGCCGCCGCCCTCGCCGGCGGGACGCCGTTCGTTGCGGGTGACGGTGGCTGTGGCCCAGCGCAGGCTGGGGCCGATCTCGTCGGCGATGACCTCGATCTTGTACTGCTTCTCGCCCTGTTGGTTGTCCCAGGAGCGCTGCTCCAGGCGGCCGGTGACGACGATGCGCGAGCCCTTGGTGAGCGACTCGGCGGCGTTCTCCGCCATCTCCCGCCAGCACACCACGTCGAAGAACGACACCGCTTCCTTGCGCTCGCCGCTCTGGCGGTCGGTCCACACCCGGTTGACGGCCAGGCCCAACGTGGCGGTGGCCTGCCCGGTGGCCGTGAAGCGCAGCTCTGGGTCGCGGGTGACGTTGCCGACCAGGGTGACTGTGTTGTCCATGTCGCTCAGCTCTCTTTCGCGCTCGGCCCGTCGGGGGCCGTACCACTGGATGCAGGGGCGGCCGCGACCGGGCGCTTGGCCCGGATGGCCGCGAGAGGCAGGCGGATCACCTTGTGGCGCACGACACCGTCGGCCAAGGTGAGCATCCGGCCCAGCTCGTCCATCGCCGCCGGCTCGGCCGACGCCTCGAGGAGGACGTAGTAGCCCTCCCAGCGGTGGTTCAGCTCGTAGGCGAACCGCCGCTTGCCCCACCGGTCGACCCGACCGGGGTTGCCACCGGATGCCGAGATGATCCCGGTGGCCCGGTCGAGGGTGGCACGTATGACGTCCTCTTCCAGGGCAGGATCGAGGATGATCATGACTTCGTAGGGCCGCAAGGGCCACTCCTCCCTCTGGACCCGGCGCCTGTGCGCTCGGGGCCCCGGCGGACCCGGGGCAGGGTTGCTTCGTACAGCCTGGTCACTGTAGTCGATGCGGGTGCCGGCTCCATAGGGCAAGTATCGCGGGGCGGTGTGACAGCCTCCTCGCGGAGGTCGGTCAGTCCTAGGCCCCGATGTTCACCAAGGTGTTCGCCGGCGCCGTGCTCGAAGCGCCGGGCTGGCACCGCCACTGGGAACGCTGACGCCGGCTCGGGGTCCGCGTCAGCGCCGGCAGGCACCGCCCACGGTGAGCACGGACCCTTCGGCGATCCCCAGCTTGCCCAGGTCGCCCCGGAGCACTTCGATGGCCTGGCGGTAGGGGCGGGTCGGCGAGTAGGTCGGGCAGCCGTCCCGGTCGGGGCACGAGGCCATGTCGGCGGCCGACACGAAGCGCCCGTCGGCGCCGAACCAGGCGATGCTCAGCCCGACGGGCACGTTGCGCATGTAGAAGCCGCCGGACGAGTCGGCGTCGAAAACGAAGACCATGGCGTCGAAGCCGGCCAGGTCGCGCCGGCCCATCAGCCCCCTGGCCCGCTGCTCCTCGGTGCTGGCGAGCAGGGCGCAGTACTGGCCGGCCGTGCCGCCACCGGCGGGCACCACCTGGAAGGCCGTCTCCCCGAATCCCCGGATGCCGCCGAGGGTGGGGTCCTCCGGGCCATTGGCGCCCACGGCGAGGAACCCGACGAAGCTCAGCACGGCGACCACGAGCACGGCCCAACCCAGCACCTTGTAGGTGGTGCTCGGGTCCCGTGGCTTCGAGTGCTTGCCGGCCATCAGCCCACGCCCGACCGCGCTGGCTGGGTGGCGACCGTCACGCCGACTTGCTAGCACCTCCAAGCAGCCCCAGGGCGGCGACCGCCTCGTCGGCCAATTGGTAGCTCTCGGCGTCGGAGGGGAAGCGGCCGGCCCGCACGTCGGCTGCGTACGCGGCGATGGCGGCCACGCCCTCGGCCTTGAGGTTGGCGTACCGGCGCACGAAGCGGGGCAGCACCCGGTCCTCCAGGCCGACGGCGTCATGGAATACGAGCACCTGGCCATCGCACGAGGGCCCGGCCCCGATGCCGATGGTGGGCACGTCGACCGCCTCGGTGATCATCCGCGCCACCGGGGCGGGTACGCCCTCGAGCACGATGGCGAAGCAGCCGGCGGTGGCCAATGCGATGGCGTCGTCGACCAGACCGGCGGCGGCGGCGGCGTCCCGCCCCTGCACCTTGTAGCCGCCGGTGGCAAGCACCGACTGGGGGGTCAGGCCGATGTGGCCCATCACCGGGATCTCGGCGTCGACCAGGGCGGCGATCATCGCCACGCGCTTGCGGCCCCCCTCCAGCTTCACCGCCTGGGCGCCGGCCTGCACCAGGCGGCCGGCGTTGCGGACGGTGTCCTCGGCGCTCACGTGGTAGCTGAGCCAGGGGAGGTCGGCCAACACCAGCGCCCGCGGCCTGGTTCGGGCGACGGCGGCGGTGTGGTGCGCCATGTCGTCCACCGATACGTGGAGGGTGTCGTCGTAGCCGAGCACCACCATGGCGACGGAGTCCCCCACCAGGATGAGGTCGACGCCCGCCTCGTCGGCGATGCGGGCCGTGGGGGCGTCGTAGGCGGTCACCATGACGAGGGGCGGGGCGCCGCCTGCCTCGGCGGGACGGACCTTGCGGGCCCGCACCGCGGGCACGGTCATCGCGGCAGGCCTGGTGGTCATCCGGGTCTCCTTTCCATCCGGCGCCCGAGGCTGCCGGCGGGAGAACTGGCGGCCAGTGTACCCCGGGGGAGGGCTAAGAACCCCCCGGCGGGGCTGTCGTTTCCCGGGACCGCGGGCTGGTTACCCGGAGCCGATGCCGAGGAGTCCCGTCGGAGGCGGCGTGGTCGGCGGAGTGGTCGTCGTGGTCGGCGGCGCAGTGGTGGCGGGAACGGTGCTGGGAGCGGTGCCCGGAGTGGTGCTCGGTGGATCGGGCACCAAAGTCGACGACGTGGTGGTGGTCGGCAGCATGACACCCTTCGGTGGCGTGAGGATCTTGCCCCGGCCGGTGTTGGCGGTGACGAACGAGCCGGCGTCGACGCCCTTCGTCGCCTCCTGCATGAAGCGGCGGAAGAGCTGTGCGGGGAACGAGCCGCCGTTGACCTTGCGGCCCCGCACGTTGTCCATCTTGTGGACGTTGCCCTCGGGGAAGCCCATCCACACGGCTGTGGTGAGCTTGGGCGTGTAGCCGACGAACCAGGCGTCACCGAAGTCCTGGGTCGTGCCCGTCTTGCCCGCCACCGGCTTGCCGATCCCGGCCGCCGTGCCCGACCCCTCGGTGACGACCTTCTGAAGGGCCAGGTTTACGACGTCCGCCTGCCCCTGGTCGAGTACCCGGGTGCGCGTGGGTGGTCGGGGCGGCTTCAGCACCTTCCCGCCGGCCGTGGCGACCTCGACGATCACGCTCGGCTCGACCCGCACGCCCCGGTTGGCGAAGGTGGAGAAGGCGCCGGCCATCTCCAGCACCGACACCTCCGACGTGCCGAGGGCCAGCGAGATGTTCTCGACCAGGTCCGAGGTGACGCCCGCGTCATGGGCCATCTTCGCCACCTTGGCCGACCCGATCGCCTTGATGAGCTGGGCGTAGACGGTGTTCACCGAGTTGCGGGTGGCGTCGATGAGGCTGACGGCCTCGCCGAAATCGGCATCCTCGAAGTTCCTGACGACGTAGTCCTTGCCCTCGTTCGCCTTGGGGAAGGTGATCTCGGGGGGGCCGGCGAGGGTGGACTGGGCGCTGTAGCCGTCGCGCAGGGCGGCGGCCAGCACGAACGGCTTGAACGTGGACCCCGGCTGGCGGCCGGTGCCGCCGCCGTCCTTCCCGACGGCCAGGTTCACCTTGGCGAACGCGTCGGCGGCGTTCCAGTCGCGGCCACCGACCATGGCCTTCACCCGGCCCTGGTCGTCGATCGCCACCAGTGCGCCCGCTGGGTCGCCGGGCCTGTCCAGGAACCCGTAGACGGCGTCGTAGGCCTGCTCCTGCAGGCGCAGGTCGAGGGTGGTGGTGACCCGGAGGCCGCCCGAGTACAGGGCGGTTCGGCCGTAGGTGGCCTCGAGCCGGCGGCGCACGTACTCCACGAAGTACTGGGTTCCCTTGTCGGGCCGGGCGAAGGTCGTCTCCGCCTGGGCCTTGGCCACCACGTAGGCCGACACCGGCTCCTTCTCCACCTCGACCCGCTGGGCGTGGGTGATGGCCTTCGTCTGCTCCATGGCAGTGAGGATCCGGGCCCGGCGGGCGGCCGCCACCTCGGGCGACTTGGTGGCATCGGCCGCCTCCGGCGAGCGGATGAGGCCCGCCAGGTAGGCGCTTTCCCGCAGGCCCAGCTCGCCCACGTCCTTGCCGAAGTACGACCGGGAGGCGGCCTGCACGCCATAGTTGCCCCGGCCCAGGTAGATCGTGTTCAGGTAGCGCTCGAGGATCTCCTTCTTTTCGTACCTGCGCTCGAGCTTCACCGCCAGCACCGCCTCCTTGAGCTTGCGTAGGACGGTGCGCTCGCGGTCGAGGTAGACATTCTTGACGTACTGCTGGGTGATGGTGGACCCACCCTGGAGCGCCCCGCCCCGCACGTCGGCCCAGGTGGCCCGGGCGATGCCCACCGGGTCGATGCCGGCGTGGTCGAAGAACTCCCGGTCCTCGGCGGCCAGGACGGCGTCGACCACGACCTTGGGCACCTGATCGAGGTGGACCGACACACGGTTCTCACCGTTGTCGAGTGACGCCAGCCGGGCGCCGTTGGCATCGAGGATGATCGTGGTCTCGTCCAGGCCGACCTCGGGCGGCAACGGCACCCGCACCAGGAGGTAGGCGGAGCCGGACAGGGTCGTGAAGACCAGCAGGGTCGCCAGGAACAGCAGCCGCCGGTAGCGCCAGACCCGGCTGCGGCGCGGCGCGACGCGGCGGCGCGGCGGCGAGGGTCTGGGAAGCATGAAAGGGATCGGAGCGCCCGTTTTTCCAGGCGCCGGTGGCCCCCAGGCTACCCGTCGACCGGCGGTTCCGGCCGTGGCCGGGCGGGAGGGGGGGCGGGGGGTGGCGGGGTGGCGGAGGTGTGGCGGAGCGCTGGGCGGGCGGCGGCGACCAGGGCCAGGGCGGCGACGGCGACGGCGGCGCCGCGGTCGTAGGCACCGGTCCCATGGCCTCCAGCCCAGGCCCAGGTGCCGGGCGCCAGCAGGAGCCAGCCGGCCAGAACGAGGGCGGGCAGGGCGGCCGGCGACGGACGAGCACGGCCGTTCCGGTCGGGCGTTCCTGCTGCGGCCCGCAGGGCGAGGGCCAACGCCACCCCGGCTGCGGCCGCAGCCACGGCGATCGCCGGGTCGCTCCGCCCCGGCGGCACGACGGCGGCGGCGAGGGCGGCGGCGCCGGGAAGGCCGAGGAGGGCAGCACCTCGATGATCGACGGGGAGGGCCAGGACGGCGGCCGCCCCCAGCAACGGCGCAGCCGCACCGAGGGGGGCCGACGACGAGGCGGCCGCCACCGCAAGGGCGGCCAGGGCGACGGTGGGCCTGGACGGAAGGGCAACGGCGGCGGCGACGGCCAGCCCACCCGCCACCACCGCACCGGGCCCGGCCGGGAGGCGTTCGGCGACAGCTAGGACCACGGCCAGGGCAGGGACGGCGGTGGCCCAGGCCCGCGGCGGGCCGAGAGCGGCCGCTCCCACCAGAACGACGGCGCCCGCCAGGAGGAGGCCGAGAGCCACCCTGTTGCCGGCGGGCAGCGCCCACTCGCCGCCGTCGATCCGATCCACCACCACGCCGGCGGCCAGGAGCCCGCCGCCGACGACGAGACCGAGGGAGTCCGCCAGCGCCCGGGCCCGGGCCCGCCGGCGGTCTCGGCGGTCCGGAGCCGGACCGGTCACCAGTCGGGCCGTGGATGCGACCGCTGCCTCGACACCGGCCAGCACCACGAGCACCAGCGCCAACAGGGCGGTGCTGCCGCCCACCGCCCCGGCCGCAGCCGCCGGCAGCACGAGCACCAGCACCCCACCGGTCTGCAACGTGCCGAGCGACGTGGCCCGCCAGCCGGCGCCGAGCAGCGCAGCCGTTGCCGCGGCGGCCGCCGCTCCGGCGGCCGTGGTGGTGACGGGAGAGGCGTCAGCGCCGCCGAGAGCGATGGCCACCCATGCCGCCACGACCACTGCGCACAGGGCGGCCCACGCCCCGCCGGCCTGGGTCATGGGTGCGCCACGGCGAGCAGTAGGGCGGCGCCGGCCAGCGCGATCCCCACCGCCTGCGCCGGCCGTCTCGGGAGCACGAGGCCGGCGACCAGCGCCAGAGCCGCGCCGGCCGCCGTTGCTCCCACGCGCACGGCGATGTCGGCCGGTCCCCCCGGCGCCGGCCCGGCCACGCCCAGGGCGGCGGCCGCGCCGAAGGCGATCGCCGGCCAGCCGGCAGGTGCGGCCACGACCAGGGCCATGGCTGCGCACCAGGTCGCCGCCACGGCGCCGGCCGGGCCGACCGACCCCCCCGGGCCCAGCACCGCCTGGGCGCCGGCGATGGCGTCGAGCGACGTGGAGCCCCACCGCAGGGCGAAGGCGACCACCGCGGTGGCGGCCACCACGGCGCTCCCGAGCTCAGCCGCGGCCAGGCCGAGGAGCACGGCGAGCAGAACAGCCTCCCCGGACGACGTGGCGGCGACGGTCGCCGCGGCGGCGGTGGTGGCCAGGGGGAGCGGATCGTCATGCAGGACGGGCGACCGGCGGCGCGGCGGCGGGTCGAGCGAGCGGGGCGCCGCCGTGTCCTCGGGAGGCACCGTGGCAGCGTCGGTCGGGACTCGGCGCCGGTGGCGGCGCGGCGGCGGGTCGATCGGGCGAGGCTGCGCCGTGTCCTCGGGAGGCACCGTGGCAGCGTCGGTCGGGACTCGGCGCCGGTGGCGGCGCGGGGGCGGGGGCGGGTCGAGCGGGCGGAGCGCCGCCGTGTCCTCGGAAATCTCCGTGCCGGCGTCGGGCGCGACCCGGCGGCGCCGTCGCCTCGTCGTGGCGGGACCGGCCGTCAGGTGGACGAGGCCCGGCGGCGCCGTCCGGCGGCGTAGGTGCGGGCCAGGTGGTTCCACGAACACCCCGGGCACACCTCCACCACGTAGCACGCCACGTCGCCCGCTCGCCGGGTGAGCTTGGCCAGCTCGGCCGGGCCGGCGAACGCCGCCCCGCCCGGTGGCAGGCGGGGCCCGAATGCGTACGACACGTGCACCAGTGCAGGCTCCTCGCAGATGGGGCACGGCTGACCGGCCGGCGTGCCGATGCCCGCCGCCGTGCGCAGGAGCTCGGGGTGGGCGTCGCACACGTCGAGGCGTGACAGGCGGCCCCGGCGGAACTCTTTGACGATGGCGTTGCGGGCCAGCCGGTAGTCGATCTGGCCCGGCGCAGCAGCTGTCCCGGGGGCGCCTCGCACGGTTTCGGGCCGGAAGCTCACGGGTCGTAAGGGTAGCCCCGCCCGCCCGTCATCCCGCACGGTCCCGAGGACGGGCGGGGGCCCGGTCGCCCACACCGGCGGCGAGAAGGCTCGCTACGAGCACCGCCACCGGCTTTCGCATGAGACCCGCCCTCTGGCCGACCGGCGTTGGACAGGCAGGCGACGATCGACCCCCGCGAGAGCCCGGGGCAAGCGTCGCTGCCACTACCGGCGGTGTGGTCTTGACGACCGGTCCGCCGCTGGTATGGTGATCCTTGATATATCGAAGCGATACATCGAGTACGACGACACCGGAGCACACGTGCTGGAGTTGGCCATTCTGGGGCTTCTGAAAGAGCAGGAGCTCCACGGGTACGAACTGAAGAAGCGCCTCGGCGAGACGCTGGGGCCGCTGTCGAGCGTGTCGTTCGGCTCGCTGTACCCCGCCCTGGCCAAGCTGGAGGCGGCCGGAGCGGTGAAGGCGGTCGAGGCCAACGAGGCCCCGCCGTTCCCGCCGGTGCCCATGACCGGCTCCATCGGCGGCGAGCTGGCCGCCTTCCGGGCGCGACGCGGCGGCGCGCGCGGACCCAAGGGCGCGCGCGGCAAGAAGGTCTACGGCATCACCGAACGGGGCGAGCAGCTGTTCGCCGAGCTCCTCGTGGCGGACGCGGCGGGCGGCGACGACCGGGGGTTCTCCCTCCGGCTGGCCTTCGCCCGCCACCTTCCCGCCGACGCCCGGCTGGGGCTCTTCGAGCGCCGCCGAGCCCTACTGGTGGAGCGACTCGCCAAGGCCCGGTGCAGCGTCCGGGCCGGCCGCGAGCGCCTCGACAACTACACCCGCTCCCTGTTGGAGCACGGAACCGAAGCCACGGAGCGAGACATCTCCTGGCTCGACAAGCTCATCGCCGCTGAGCGGCAGGAGGACCAGCCATGAAAAAGTCCGTCAAGGTCGCCATCGCCGGTGTGGGCAACTGCGCCAGCTCCCTAGTGCAGGGCGTCGAGTACTACCGCAAGGCCGACCCGGCCGAAACGGTGCCAGGGCTCATGCACGTCGAGCTCGGCGGGTACCACGTGGGCGACGTGGAGTTCGTGGCTGCCTTCGACGTCGACGCGGCCAAGGTCGGCCTCGACCTCTCCAAGGCCGTGTTCGCCAGCCAGAACAACACCATCCGGTTCGCGTCCGTGGGCGACCTCGGTGTCACCGTGCAGCGCGGCCCCACCTTCGACGGCCTCGGCAAGTACTACCGGGCCACGGTGGAGGAGTCGCCGGCCGAGCCGGTCGACATCACCGAGGCCCTGCGGGCATCGGGCGCCGACGTGCTGGTGGCCTACCTCCCCGTCGGGTCCGAGGTCGCCCAGAAGCACTACGCCCAGGCCTGCATCGACGCCGGGGTGGCCTTCGTGAACGCCATCCCGGTGTTCATCGCCAGCGACCCCGAGTGGGCGCAGCGCTTCACCGACGCCGGCGTGCCCATCGTGGGCGACGACATCAAGAGCCAGGTCGGGGCCACCATCGTGCACCGCATGCTGGCCCGCCTGTTCGAGGACCGGGGCATGGTGCTCGACCGCACCTACCAGCTCAACGTGGGCGGCAACATGGACTTCAAGAACATGCTCGAGCGCGAGCGCCTGGAGTCGAAGAAGGTCTCCAAGACCCAGGCCGTCACGTCGCAGATCGACAACGGCATCGAGGCCGACGACGTGCACATCGGCCCTTCCGACCACGTGGCCTGGCTCGAGGACCGCAAGTGGGCCTACATCCGCCTGGAGGGCCGCAACTTCGGCGACGTCCCCCTCAACGTCGAGCTCAAGCTCGAGGTGTGGGACTCCCCCAACTCGGCCGGCGTCATCATCGACGCCGTCCGCTGCGCCAAGATCGCCCTCGACCGCGGCATCGGCGGCCCCCTCGAGGGCCCTTCCGCCTACTTCATGAAGTCGCCCGCGGTGCAGCACCGCGACGAGGAGGCGCACCGCATGGTGGAGGAGTTCGCCGCCGGCACCGCCGGCTGATACGCATGTGAGGACGGCCAGCTCCGGGCCGTCCTGACCCCCCGGCGACCGCCGGAAGTTCCCGCCGGCCGGCGCTCCTGACTAAGAGAGGCCTGTCCGAGAGCCATCCACCACCCCAGCCAGTTCAGCGACAGACCACTCGGCGAGTCGCTCTGCGATGGCGCACGACGCGCTGCGGATAACGCGGCCGTCGATGAGCGCGAGTCGTCGTCGCCAATCTCCAGGCCCTCGTCTGTCGGCTGCGTCGGCTCGCCTTGGTACCGGCCCGCCCGCGGGGCGCTCATGGCACCAGCGTCCGGGTCGCGGAGGGCCTGCGACGGCGCCGTTCGGCCCCTCAGTCGTCGTCGTCCGGACACGGCGGCGCTAGAGTCACCGATCACCCTGTCCAACGTCACGGAGGTCCGGGTCGCAGCCAGCATCGGCCTGGTCGATGCATGAGGCCAAGCGGGGTGCACACTCGCCCGCCCGACGGCGGAGGCCCGAGAATGGCGGCCAGCATCCTGATCGTCGAGGACGACCAGCCCACGGCCATGGCGATGGCACGCATCCTCAAACAGGCGGGCTACGGGGTCGCCACCGCCCCCGACGCCGTGCTGGCCGTCTCGACGGCGCGGCGGGCGCCGCCGGACCTGGTGCTGCTCGATCTCGCGCTGCCAGGCGGGGGTGGGCTCGCCGTGCTCGAGCGCATCCACGGCCTGGCCAACGCCGCGGCCGTGCCGGTGAGCGTCATCACCGGGGGATCGGACCGGCCGGAGATAAGCCGGGCCGTGGCCGATGGGGAGGTGCTCGGCGTGCTCCACAAGCCGGTGCCGGCCGAGGACCTCCTTGCCGCGGTGGCCGTCGCCCTGCCCCCAGCGCCGTGACGTAGGCCGCCCCATCGGCGGTACCATCATGTCAGCACGTTGCAAGCAGCGGACGCTCTGTTCCGGGGGAGCGGGGCACTTCCAGGCTGGTGAGCGGGAGGATCGCGGTGAGCCACGGGAACAGCCTCGGCGACGAGCGATCGTGGCTAGCGGCCATCGCCGCCCAGGCCGACGGCGCCATCGTCGGCAAGACCCTCGACGGCACCATCACGTGCTGGAACGCAGGCGCTGAGCGCCTCTCCGGCTACCGGGCCGAGGAGATGCTCGGGCGCCACATCGGCGTGCTCGCCCCGCCCGATCGCAAGGACGAGGTCGAGCTGATCCTGGCACGCGTCGCCTTGGGCGAGCGCCTCGAGCGCTACGAGACCATCCGCCGCACCAAGGACGGCCTGCGGATCACGGTGTGGATCGCCGTGGCGCCGCTGTACGACGACTCCGGCACGATCCCGGGCGCGTCTTCGATCGCCCGGGACGTGACCGCGATCGGCGGGCGGGTCGCCCACCTGGAGGCGCGGGTGGCCGAGCTCAGGGCCGCCTTCGCTGGCACGGCCAGCGAGATCGACGGAGGCCACGACGACCGTCCCGGCGTTGCCGGCCGTGACGGCGCGGCAGCGCCACGTCGTGGCCGCCCTGGCCCGGGGCGACCGCGTGCCGGCCCTCCCGGTTCGCACTATTGCGGGTGCGGTTCGTGACCGTCCGGGCGCCGCCAGTGGCGTCGCGGCCGACCGCACCACGGGGGGAAGGGGAGTGAACATGCCGTCGCGCAGCTCACTGATCGACAGCAGCATCTTCGAGACGCCCGACCGGGCCATCGACTTCATCGCCAACGTGCTCGAGGCGTCCACCGAGTACTCGATCATCGGTGCCGACCTCGAAGGCGCAAGAACATCTCCGACGACCTCTTCCGCAAGGGCAAGCCCAACGCGGCACGCAAGAAGGTCCAGCGCGGCCGCGGGTTCGTCAAGATGGTCAAGTGGCGCACCGGTTCCGAAGCGCGCATCTCCTGCCTCAAGCGTGACGCCGGGTGGCGCCGCACCCTCTTCGACGGTATCGAAGGCGCCCAGACGTGGTGTGGCTGGGGGGTCCTGTCGCAAAACGCCGTGAAGATCGCCAAGCTCATCGAGGCGGAACCACCGAAGACGTCCCCGAGCCAACGCGAAGAGTCCACCGCCGCCTCAGGCCGGGCCGGCGCCGGCCCACCCGGCAAACTCCGCGAGCCCGCAGCCTGAACGTTTCTGTCCCTCGCTTCACCCGGCACGCCCAACGGCCCGGGAACGGGCCGAAAGGGCCGCCGGAAGTTGAAGCGAGGGATGGAAACGGGCACCTACGGGCCGCTCGTGGTCACGACGGGGAGAGCCAGGACCCCGCCACGATCACTTTTTCGGGAGGAAGTAACTAATGGACCTCGACCACCAGCGCCCGGTGGTCGCTGACCGGCGCCGCGTCGAGGACGTCCACCGACACTACTTCGAAGCCCTCGCTGAGGAAGTGGTCGATGCGATGGTGCGGCTCGGCCGCCGGGAAGGTCGGCAAGGTGGCGGAGGCCATGGCGTAGGACCGCTGCTGGATCGCCGGCGCGACCTGCTCGGGCTTCAGGTTGAGGTCGCCGATGAGCACCCGGGGCACGTGGCACCTGCGCAGCGCCACCAGCACGGCCTCCAGCTGGGGGGCCGCCTCCTCCGGGTGGACCGAGAGGTGGGCGGCAGCCACCGTGAAGACCCGGTCGTCGACGATCACGTCGGCCAGGACGAAGCTGCGGGGCTCGTGGTCGTGGCTGTGGCGCGGCAACGGCACCGTCTCGACCTGGTCGATGATGCCCCGCACGAACAGGGCGTTGCCGTAGCGGCCCCGGAGGCCGAGCTTGCGGGCCAGGCCGAAGTAGCCGGCCATGCCGGTCGCCTCGGCCACCGCCTTGGCCTGGTCGACACCGCCCGACCGGTGGGCCCGCACGTCGACCTCCTGGAGGGCGAGGACGTCCGCCTTCAAGCCGGCGCAGTACCTGGCCAGCGCGTCGGTAGCAACCTTCGAGCCGTCCGGAGTGAGCCCGTGGTGGGTGTTGAAGCTGACGATCCTCATGGACGCCTCCGTCCTGTAGCAACATCTCTCTCGTGCCTGCCGACAACGCCGCTGCGTGGGACCGGGCGGCTGCCGCCTACCTGGCCGTCACCGAGCTGCCAACCGACGTCGCCCACTACGGCCCTGACATCGGCACGGAGGCCGACTTCCGCCTCCTCGGCGACCTCAAGGGCAAGCGGGTCCTCGAGCTCGGCTGCGGCGCCGCCCAGAACTCCATCGCCTTCGCCAAGCAGGGCGCCATCGCCATCGGCGTCGACCTGTCGGCCGAGATGCTGGCGCACGCCCGGCGCCTGGCCGACCAGGAGGAGGTGCGCGTCGAGCTCCGGCACGGCGACATGGCGGACCTCGCCTTCATGCGCGCCGAATCGGTGGACCTGGTGTTCAGCGCGTGTGCGTTCGGCTTCGTCGACGACCTGAGCCGGGTGTTCCGGCAGGTCCACCGGGTGCTGCGGACGGGCGCGCCGCTGGTGTTCAGCCTCCCCCACC
This sequence comes from Actinomycetes bacterium, assembly GCA_023264975.1. Taxonomy (GTDB): domain Bacteria; phylum Actinomycetota; class Acidimicrobiia; order Acidimicrobiales; genus JAHFUS01. The sequence goes on from JAHFUS010000020.1 coordinate 21,142, forward strand.
CCGCTTACCACCTGATCGACGGCCGCCATGCTGACCAACCTCTGCTCGTTCGTCGTTCTTACTTCGACACCGAGGCCGTGGATATAGAGCGCTTCGGGGCCATCTTTACCCGTTACCACCATTCCATCGCCGACCTGCACACCGCCCTCGTGCGTTCGAGCTTCTCGGTGGACACCATCCTCGAGCCGGCGCCCACCAGCAGCGGGCCCCGCAGCACCGACTGGCAGGAAGCCTTCCGCTTCGTGCCCCGCACCCTCGTCATCCGCGCCCGCAAGGAAGGGAATTAGCCCTTTCGCCCCGGAAGCGGGCCCGGGCACGCCGTGCTCTCCGGCGTGCGGACCTTCCTTCGGCGAGCTGATGGTGCGCCGTCGACTGGCGGGGCCGGTCGCCGCCGCTCTGCAACCTCGTTCCCACCGTCCATCGGGGCGCCTTCGGCGAGTCGGTGGGACGGCGGGCCGCGGGCGCACACCCCACTACCCTCGCCCTATGGGTGGGACGTTCGTGCTCTGGGATGTCGATGGGACGCTGCTCCGTACGAACGGGGTGGCGCAGCGCGCCTTCGATCTCGCCGCCGAGCATGTGTTGGGCCGGCCTGTCGGGCCCCATGAGGTGCGGATGAGCGGGAAGACCGATCCGCTCATCGCCCTGGAGATCCTCGCCTTCGCAGGCCTGGGCGACGAGCAGGCACGCCGGCTGGTGCCCGACGTGCTGGACCGGCTGGAGGCGGAGCTGGCGGGCGCCAAGGACCTGGTGCGCCGGCAGGGCCGCGTCCTGCCCGGCGTGGCCGAGGTGCTGGCCGACCTGCACGGCGACCCCGACGTGGTGCAGTCGGTGCTCACCGGCAACACGGCAGCCAACGCCGTGCTGAAGCTCCAGGCCTTCGAGCTGGACCGCTGGATCGACGTCGAGGTGGGCGCGTTCGGCAGCGACCGCCACGACCGGGAGGAACTGGTGCCGGTGGCCCTGGAACGGGTGGCCCGGCTCCGCGGTCGCACCATCGACCCAGGTGACGCGTGGGTCGTGGGCGACACGCCCCGGGACCTGGCCTGCGCGCGGGCGGGCGGCGCCCGATGCGCGCTGGTCGCCACCGGCCAGTTCGGTGTCGACGAGCTGGCCGGGCTGGGAGCCGACGCGGTCTTTCCCGACCTCACCGACGCCGGCGCCGTAGCCCGCCTCCTGCGCTCCTGAGGCACCGACCGGCCACCGCCGGTTGCGACGGCGTGAGGGCTCGGGTTCCGAACCCTGGCGCCGTCGCCCGCCGGCGTCGTCGGCCGACCCCGAGATCAGATCTTGTTCTCGGCCCACCACTCGTCGAGGCGGCGGAGGGCCTCCTCCTCGCCGAGCGGGCCCTCGTCGACGCGGCTCTCGAGCAAGAAGGCGAGGGCCTTGCCCACAATCGGTCCGGGGGCGATGCCCAGATGCTCCATGACGCGCTGGCCGTCGATGTCGGGCCGCAGGGCCCGCACCTCCTCCTCCTCCTCGAGGCGCTCGATGCGCGCCTCCAGCTCGTCCATCCGCAGGGCCAGGCCGCGCGCCTTGGCCGCGTTGCGGGTGGTGCAGTCGCAGCGGGTCAGCTCGTTGAGTTCGGAGAGCAGCGGGCCGGCGTCCCGCACGTAGCGGCGCACGGCGCTGTCGGTCCACCCGCCGTCGCCGTCGCGGTAGCCGTGGAAGCGCAGGTGCAGCTCCACCAGGCGGGTGACGGCGGCGGTGTCCTCGTTGGAGTACCTCAGCGCCCGCATACGGTCGCGGGTCATACGGGCGCCCACCACCTCGTGGTGGTGGAAGGACACGCCGCCCGGGCCGAAGGCGCGTGTGCGGGGCTTGCCGATGTCGTGGAACAGGGCGGCCAGGCGGACGATGCGGTGGGTCTGGTCGACCTTCTCCACCACCGCGAAGGTGTGCTCCAGCACGTCCTTGTGGCGGTGCACCGGATCCTGCTCGAGGGCAAGGCCGGTGAGTTCGGGCAGGAAGTGGTCGGCCAGCCCCGTGTTCACCAGGAACCGCAGGCCCTCGCCCGGCAACTCGACCGTCACCAGCTTGTCGAGCTCGATGCGGACGCGCTCGGCCGACACGATCGCCAGCCGATCGCGCAGGACTTCGATGGCCCTGGCGATGGCGGGGTCGGGCAGGAGGTGGAACCCGGCGAGGAAGCGGGCCGCCCGGAGCATTCGCAGGGGGTCGTCGCTGAACGACTCCTCGGCCGACAAGGGTGTGCGCAGGCGCCGGTCGTGCAGATCGGCGGCGCCACCGTGGGGGTCGATGAGCTCGAGGTCGGGCAGGCGCAAGGCCATGGCGTTGATGGTGAAGTCCCGCCGGGACAGGTCGGTCTCGACGCTGTCGGAGAAGGCCACATCGGGTTTGCGGGACTCCGGCACGTAGGCCTCGGCCCGGTGGGTGGTGATCTCGAAGATGCGGCCGTCCTTCTGGGCACCGATGGTGCCGAAGCACTCCCCCTGGAGCCACACCGCGTCCGCCGCGGGAGCAACCAGGCGCTTGATCTCGCCGGGTCGGGCGTCGGTGGTGAGGTCGATGTCGAGGTTCGGGCCCAAGCGGTCGAGCAGGGCGTCTCGCACCACGCCGCCCACCAGGTACAGCTTGCGGCCCGCCGCCGCGAACGGCTCGGCCAGCCACGCCGTCTCGTCCAGCAACGGGCGGAACCGCTCGGGGATCACCCGTCGAGGGTAGTTGGCGGCCCGGAGCCGCCCGCCCCATTCGCCGGCGGCTAGACGGAGATCTGGGTGGCCAGGAGGCCGGCCTGCTGAAGCGAGATGCGCAGGTCGTGGGGGTTCGACGCCGCCGCCATCGCGCTGCGCAGGTCGACGTCCCCCGCCTTGAACAGCGCGAACAGGCTCTGGTCGAAGCTCTGCATGCCGTAGTACTCGCCGTCGGCGATGATCTCGTCGATCGAGTCGTTGCCGCCGGCCTCGGGGTCGACGATACGGTCGAAGATCCGACCGGTCATCACCAGCACCTCGACCGAGGGCACCCGGCCCTCGCGGTCGGAGCGCTCCAGGAGGCGCTGGCTCACCACGCCCTTGAGCGACGAGGCGAGCGACAGGCGGACCTGCTTCTGCTGGAAGGGCGGGAAGAAGTCGACCACACGGTTCACGGTCTCCACCGCGTTGGTGGTGTGCAGGGTCGAGAGCACGAGGTGGCCGGTTTCGGCCGCGGCCAGGGCGGCCCATACCGTCTCGGGGTCGCGCATCTCGCCGATGAAGATCACGTCGGGGTCCTGGCGCAGAACCCGGCGCATGGCGGTGGCGTAGTCCTTCGTGTCGGAGCCGATCTCGCGCTGGTTGACGAGCGCCCGCTTGTCGGTGTGAAGCACCTCGATGGGGTCCTCCACCGTGACGACGTTGCACGACCGGGTGTTGTTGATGTGGTCGATGATCGCCGAGATGGTGGTGGTCTTGCCGGAGCCGGTGGGACCGGTCACGAGCACCATGCCCCGCTGCTCGTCGGCGAGGCGGCGCACCACAGGCGGCAGCCCCAGGGCGTCGAAGGACGGGATGCCGGGGAGGACGCGCCGGAACACCAGGCCCACGGACCCGCGCTGGCGGAACACGTTCACCCGGAAGCGCCCCAGGCCGGCGATGCTGTAGGCGAAGTCGGCCTCGTACGACGCGTCGAACTCGTCGGCCCGGTCACGGGGCAGGACGGCGAACGCGACCCGCTCTGCGTCCTCGGCCGTCACCGGGTCGAAGGGGGATACCAGGAGCTGGCCGTCCACCCGCAGGTGCGGAGGCGACCCGACCTTCACGTGCAGGTCGGAGCCGGAGTGTTCCACCGTGTACCGCAGCAACTCATCCAGGTCCAGCATCGTTGTCCTATCGGCGCCCGTCGGCCCGATCTGGAGCACCGTTCGCAACCTGTCAGCGGTTGGGCGGCCGGGGTCGGTAACCTCGCGAAGAAGTGAGCGCCGCCAACGTCGACGTGATCCGCTGGGGTCGGGAACGGGTGCGCACCGGGCCATGGCGGGGTGACCACGACGTGGCCTACCTGACGCCACTCCCCGATGCGCCACTGCCCTCGGCCCAGTTCGTGCGCCGCTGCCTCGATCAGCTGGCCGCCCGGGGTTTCCGGCGGGTGATCACGTCCGCCCTCTCACCGGCCGAGCAGGCCGGTTTCCTGGGCGCCGGCTTCGAGGTCCACGAACGTCTGCATCTACTCGAGCACGACCTCCACGACGTGCCCAGGGCCGACGTGTCGGCCTTGCGCCGGGCCGGGGCGGACGACCACGCCAGCGTGCTCACGGTCGACGGACGGGCCTTCCCGACCTTCTGGCGCATCGACGAGAACAGCCTGGGCGAGGCACTCAATGCCACCCCCAACAGCCGCTTCCGGGTGGCCACGATCGACGCCAGGGTGGTCGGGTACGCCGTCACCGGCCGGGCCGGCCGGCGGGGCTTCCTCCAGCGCCTCGCCGTCGACCCCGACGAGCAGCGCCGGGGCCTCGGTCGGGCGTTGTGCGTCGACGCCCTGCGCTGGTTGCGGCGGTGGCGGGTCGAGCAGGCGGTCGTGAACACACAGATGGGCAACGAGGCGGCGCTCACCTTGTATGAGAGCCTCGGCTTCCGGCGGGAGGCGGCCGGCCTCTCGGTGCTCAGCGCCGCCCTCGAGCGATGATCGGCCGCCGCCGAGCGCGGCGCCCTCCGCTCTCGTTCCTGGCTGTCCTGGCCGTCGCCATCGGGCTCCCCTTCGTCGGCGGCGGCCTGGTCGCAGGGGCCCAGGAGTCGGGCAGCCTGCTGCGCCTCGCCTCCCAGACGACGTGGGTCGGCCCAGGCGAGGAGCTCGTGCTGCGTCTCAACGTCACCACTTCAGAGGCGCCGGCCGACGTCGAGCTGGCGGTGGCCGTCTACCGTCGGGTCACCAGCCGGTCCGAGTTCACCCGCACCATCGACGACGGGCCGCGCGGCAACCCGGTCACCGTCGTGCCGCCGGCCAAGCTGGCCGACCTGGCCACCGACGTCGGCGGCGCCCTGGTGGTACGCCTGCCGATCCAGGACCCGGTGGCGCCAGCCGACGCGGCCCGCCTGCGCCTCACCACCGAAGGCGTCTACCCCGTGCGGGTAGAGCTGCGGCGGACGGGCGGGGGGACGTCGCTCGCCAGCCTGGTGACCCACCTCGTCTACACCCGGCCGCCGCAGCCCGGCGGCTTCCCGCTGGGCGTCGCCTTGGTCCTGCCTGTGCACGCGCCGCCCGCCCTGGCGCCCGACGGCACCCGCGCCCTGGCCAACCGGACAGCGACCGCCCTGGGCGCCCTGGCCTCGTCGCTCGAGGCCTATCCGAACGTGTCGCTCACCCTGCTCCCGACGCCCGAGACGCTGGTATCGCTCGACACCAGCGGCCGGGCCCGGGACCGGGAGACGGTGGCTGCGCTGGCCCGGGCCACCACCGACCGGCAGGTGGCCGCCGGCACCTACGTCCCCGTGTCCCTGTCCTCGTTCGCCGCATCCGGGATGGCGCCGGAAGCGGCGATCCAGCTCGACCGGGGCAGTGAGGTGATCGAGCAAACCCTCGGCAAACGGCCCGAGCTGCGCACGTGGGTGGCGGAGGATGGGCTCGACGAGCGGGCCGCCCTGCTGCTCCGCCAGCAGCAGGTGGACCGCCTCGTCCTGCCGGAGGAGGCCCTCGAACCGGCCAAGCTGGCCATCACCCTCACCCAGCCCTTCGAAATCGACGCCCGGGCCGTGCGCCGCCCGCTCGCCCTGGCCGCCGACGTCGGCCTGGCCGCCCACTTCAAGCCGGCCGACGACCCCGTGCTGGCCGCCCACCGGCTGCTGGCCGACCTCGCCGTCGTGTACCAGGACCAGCCCAGCCGCCTCCGCGCCGTTGTCGTCGTGCCGCCGAGGTCGTGGCAGCCCGACCGCGCGTTCCTCGACTCCCTGCTGAGCGGTCTCACCACGTCGGCGATCATGAAGGGCACGATGGTGGAGGACGCGTTCGACGTGCCGCCCGCCACCACCACGGGGGGCGCCCCCCTCGTCCGCCGGCTGGCGCCCGGTCCCGCGCCCCAGCCCCTTCCGGTGGGGGACATCACGGCGGCGCGGCGCCAGCTCGTCGGCTTCGCCAGCATGCTGACGCCCGACAACGCCCTCGACGACGCCATGGAGCAGCTCCTGTTGGTCGGCGAGGGCGCCGGGCTCAAGACCGGCCGACGCCAGGACTTCCTCGACGCCATGCTCGACCGGATCCACTCCCAGACCGATGCGGTGCAGGTCCCGAGTCACCGCTCCATCACCCTCACCGCCCGCACCGGCGAGATCCCGGTCACGATCCTGTCCAGGACCGGCTACCCCCTCAAGGTGGAGATCCGGGTGGCCAGCGACAAGCTCGACTTCCCCAAGGGGTCGGTCCGCAGCGTCGACCTCGACCGGCGCAGCACCACCGAGCGCTTCTCGGTGAAGGCCCGCACGTCGGGGTCGTTCCCGCTGCGGGTCAGCCTGCAGTCGCCCGACGGCGCCCTCGAGCTCGGCACCAGCCGCTTTACCGTCCGCTCCACCGCCGCTTCCGGCGTCGGCGTGGTGCTGTCGGTGGGCGCCATGGCCTTCCTCCTCGTGTGGTGGGGGCGCCACATGGTGCGGGGCCGGCGGAACCGCCGGCTGGTGCCGGCGTGAGGCCACGGGGCACCGCCGTCGACGACACCGACGGCCTGGGCCGGGGCGGGGCCGACCGGCCCAGCCTGGCCCGCAGCACCGCGGTCATGGCGGCCGGCACGCTGGCGTCGCGCATAACCGGGTTCGCCCGGCTGAGCGCCCTGGCCTACGCCCTCGGCTTCACCCGCCTCACCGACAGCTACAACCTGGCCAACATCACCCCCAATATCATCTACGAGCTGGTCTTGGGCGGGGTGCTGTCGGCCACCCTCCTTCCGGTGTTCGTCGATCGTCTGTCGGGCGGGCGGGAGGAAGACGACGAGGCGTGGCGGGCCATCTCGGCCGTCTTCACCGCCGTCGCCGCCCTCCTGGTGGTGGTCACCGCCGCGTTCATGATGATCGCCCCGGTGCTCGTCCGCCTCTACACGCTGGGAAACAACACCCCGTCGGTGGGCGAGCAGCGCGTCGTCGCCACCAGCCTTCTGCGCATGTTCGCCCCCCAGGTCGCTCTGTACGGGATGATCGCCGTCGTCACCGCCGCCCTCCACGCCCGTCGCCGCTTCGGGGCGACGATGTTCGCGCCGGTGCTGAACAACCTGGTGGTCATCGGCATGCTGCTCGCCCTTCCCCATGTGGTGGACGACGTGTCGCTCACGGGCGTGCGCAACGACGCCGGCGCCCGGCTGCTGCTCGGCCTCGGCACCACCGCCGGCGTGGCCGCCCTCGCCGTCGCCCTGCTGCCGGCGCTGCGGGGGGCGGGCGCACGCCTGCGACCAGTGTGGGACCCCGGCCACCCGACCGTGCGCACCATCGTGCGCCTGTCGGGTTGGACCTTCGGCTTCGTGGCCGCCAACCAGGCCGCCCTCATGGTGGTGCTGGTGCTGGCCAACGGGAAGGCGGGCGACGTGGCCGCCTACCAGGCCGGCCTGGTGTTCTTCCTGCTCCCCCATGGCGTGTTCGCGGTGTCGGTGATGACCGCCCTCCAGCCCGACGTGGCCGAGCGCTGGGCCCTCGGCGACGTCGCCGGCTTCGGACGGCGGGTGGGCAAGGGCCTGCGCACCATCGGTGCCGTGGTGGTGCCGGCCGGAGTGGGGTACCTGTGCCTGGCCCATCCCATCGTGCGCGTCGCCCTCGAGCACGGCGCTCTGCGTTCGACCTCGGCGTCCACCACCGCCGGCGTGCTGGCCATGCTCGCCATCGGCCTGCCCGGCTTCAGCGCCTTCCTCTTCCTGGTGAAGTCGTTCCAGGCCATGCAGGACACCCGGTCCGTGTTCTTCCTCTACCTGGTGGAGAACGGGCTCAACGTCGTGCTAGCCGTCGCCCTGTACCCGTCCCTAGGCGTGCAGGGTCTGGCCCTCGCCTACGCCCTCGCCTACACGGGCGGGGCAGCGGCCGCGCTGGTAGTCCTACAGCGACGCACCAAGTCCGTCGATACCGCCTTCGTGGTCCAGACGTGGGTCCGCGTCGGCCTGGCCAGCGCAGTGATGGCGGGCGTAGTGTCCGTCCTGTCGGCGGTGGTCGAACCGGCGCTGCTGCGGGCCATCGTCGGCGTTCTCGCCGGCGGAACGGTCTATGTCCTCGTCGCCCGGCGCCTTGGGGTCCAGGAGCTGTCGACACTCCTTCCGATGCGGAGACGCCTGTGATCACCGGCTGGCTCATGAAGATCGTCGTCAGCTTCGTGCTGGTGGGCGTGCTGCTGGCGGAGCTCGGCGCACCACTGGTGACGCGCGCCCAGATCGACGGGGTGGCTCACGACGCGGCCGACACCGCCGCCCTCGACCTGCTGGACCACAACGACCTCGAGCGCGCCCGCGCCGCGGCCCAGGAGATCGCCGACGACAAGGACGTCGTCCTCGAGAGCTTCACCGTGGACAACCGTGGCTTGCGGGTCACCGTGGCGCGCCAGGCCTGGTCACTGGTGCTGAAGAAGTGGGACAAGACCAAGACCTGGTATGACGTGCGGGTCACGGCAACCGCCAGCACGGCGAAACGCTGACTACCACGAGGAGCTGACAATGAGCGGTGTCCGGATTGTCGCCGATACGGCCAGCGACCTTCCTCCTGAGGTGGCCACCGCCCACGGCATCGAGCTGGTGCCTCTCACCGTCCGCTTCGGCGCCGAGGAGCTGGTCGACCGGCGCGACCTCACGCCCGCCGACTTCTGGTCCCGGCTGGCCGCCTCGTCGGTGCTGCCCTCCACGGCGGCCCCGTCGCCCGGCGCCTTCGAGGAGGCCTACCGGCGGGCGGCAGCCGACGGCGCCGACGGCGTGGTGTGCGTGACCATCTCGTCGGCCCTGTCGGCCACTTTCGAGGCGGCCCGCCTGGCGGCCGACTCGGTGAAGGACACCATCGACGTGCGGGTCGTCGACTCGCGCGCGGTGAGTATGGCCGAGGGCACGGTGGCCATCGCCGCCGCCGGCCTGGCCGCCGCCGGCAGAAGCCTCGACGACGTGGCCGCGGGCGCCGCGGCCATGGTGCCCCGCACCCGCACGTTCGCCGCCCTCGACACACTCGACAACCTGCGCAAAGGGGGCCGCATCGGCGCCGCCCAGGCCCTGCTCGGCTCCATGCTGTCGATCAAGCCGATCATCCAGGTGGCGGGCGGCAAGGTGGAGGCCGAGTCCAAGCAGCGCACACGCGGCAAGTCGCTGCGCTACCTGGCCGACAAGGTGCACGAGGCCTCGCCGGTGGATCACCTCACCGTGATGCACGGCGGCGCCCCCGATGTCGACGCCCTGCTCGACCTGCTCGCCGACGTGTGCCCACGCGACAAGATCACAGTGGCCGACGTCGGGGCCGTGATCGGTACCCACGCCGGGCCGCGCGTCATCGGCGTCACCTTCGCCGTCCCGTAGGCCCGTACGGGGTGGTCTGGGGGCGGCTTCAGCGGCGCTGGGTACGCTCCAATCGTCGTGCCCGAACCGCTCCCCCTGATCGACCGCGTCCTGGTGGGCCGGTACCGCGCCACCCGGCTGATCGCCCGGGGCGGCATGGCCGAGGTGTGGGAGGCGTACGACGACGTGCTGGCCCGGCCGGTGGCGGTGAAGGTCCTGCTCCCCCACCTGGCGGTGGACGACGCCTTCGTAGCCCGGTTCCGCCTGGAGGCCCAGGCCGCCGCCCGGCTCGGGCATCCTGGCATCGTGGCCACGTACGACACCGGTACCGACGGCGACCTGGCCTTCATCGTGATGGAGCTGGTGCCTGGCCACACCCTGCGCGACGCGGTGGAGAAGGCGGGCACGCTGCCGCCGTCGATGGCCGTCTCCATCGCCGCCGAGGTGGCGGACGCCCTCGACCACGCCCACCGCGAGGGCCTGGTCCACCGGGACGTGAAGCCGGCCAACATCCTTCTCGTCCGCCGCGAGGTCGAGGACACCGCCCCCCTGCTGCGGGTGAAGGTGGCCGACTTCGGCATCGCCAAGCTCCAGCCCAGTGCAAACGCCACCGTGGCCAGCCTCACCCAGACGGGCGCGGTGGTGGGCACTGCCCGCTACCTGTCGCCCGAGCAGGTGAAGGGCGACCCGCCCGACGCCCGGTCGGACGTCTACGGGCTTGGCGTCGTGCTCTACGAGATGCTGTGCGGTAAGCCGCCGTTCAGCGCCGAGACGGAGCTGGCCACCGCCCTGCTCCATGTGCGGGAACCCCCGCCGACGTTGCAGCGCGGCACCGGTGAGATCCCTGCCCCCCTCGAGGCGGTGGTCATGAAGGCCCTGGCCAAGGAGCCCCACGACCGGTACCCGTCGGCCGCCGCGCTGCGCGACGCGCTGCTGGCCGTCGACCTGGCGCCACCCGACGACGCCGTGCCCCAGGTCGTCCGGGAGACCACTCCCGCCTCGGGGACGCCGGCGCTGGCCCGTCCGCCGGCCCGTCGCCTGCTCCCCCTCGCCGTGGTGGCGGCGGTGGCGGTGGCCGCTGTCCTGCTGGTGGCCGTGCTGGCCGACCGGGACAGCAGCGGCCCCAATGGCAAGGCCGCGGCCGGGGCCACGGACGCGACCAAGGCTTCCGTTATCGCCGTGCACTCGTTCGACCCGGCGGGCGACGGTGAGGAGAACGAGCCACGAGCCGCCCTGGCCGCCGACGGCAACCCGGCCACCAGCTGGAACTCCGACCGGTACAAGACACGGGCGTTCGGCGGACTGAAGCCCGGCATCGGGCTGGTGCTGGAACTCGACCAGGCGGCCGACGTGGCCGCCATCACCGTGACGTCGGCCACGTCGGGGTGGTCGGCCTCGGTGTACGTGGCCGACCAGCCGGCCGGCGACCTGGCCGGCTGGGGTGAGCCGGTCGCACAGAAGTCCGACATCACCGGCGACGCCGAGTTCGACCTCGGCGGCAGGAGGGGCGCCACCGTGCTTTTGTGGATCACCGACCCCGGGACGGCCAACCGGGTCGAGGTGGCCGAGGTCGCGGTACGCCACTCGTAGCCGGCCCGCCGGCGCCGGGTACGGGATCTCTCGCCGGAGCGTGAGATTCGTCAACCGAGAAGGGCCCGGCGGCCGCGTCGAGGACGCCGGCAGGCGGGCGATGGTGGCCTACGCTTCGCCGCATCGACCATGGGGCCGGGGACCGAGAGCTGGCTGAGGCGGCGCAGGCGGGCGACCAGGGCGCCCTCGACCAACTGCTGCGCCGCCACGTCGACCGCCTGCACGCGCTGTGCCGGCGCATCCTGGGCTCCGACGCCGACGCCGACGACGCCACCCAGGAGGGCCTCATCGCCATCGCCCGGGCCCTGGCCGCCGGCCGGTTCGACGGGCGGGCCAGCTTCGCCACGTGGGCCTACCGGGTCACCACCAACGCCTGCCTCGACGAGCTGCGGCGCCGGGGGCGGCGGGCGGAAGCGGTCACCGACGAGCGGCTCGAGCGCAGCCTGAGCGGGCCCGGTGGGACGGGCGCGACCGGCGGCCCGGATGCCGCTGTGGCCGACCGGGTCGACGTGGAGGCCGCCCTCGCCCGCCTCCCGCTCGACTTCCGGGCCGCCGTGGTGCTCCGCGACCTGTGCGGCCTCGACTACGCCGAGATCGCGGAGGTCCTGTCCATCCCGGCCGGTACCGTGCGATCGCGTATCGCGCGAGGCCGAGCCGCCCTTGTGCCCCTCCTCGGGAACCAGTCGCCCCCTGCCAACCGTCCAACTGCACGCCCATGACCGATCCTCATCCCGACGACGAGTCCCTGAGCGCCGCCCTCGACGGCGAGGACGCCACCACCGCCAGCCACGTGGCGTCGTGCGTGACGTGCCTGGCCCGTTCCGACACGCTGCGTGCCGCCGGCCGGGCCATCGGCGCCACCGACACGGCGAGGGCGTCAGCGACGCTGACCGACCGGGCCGTGGCCGCCGCGCTGGCCGCCTTCGCGGCCGAGCGGGGCGCCGGTGCGGGCGGCGTAACGATCGACGGCGCCGGTGACGGGACAACGGCGGGTCGGACGATCGGCACGGCCGGCGGCGGCGGCGGCAAGGTGGCCCCCCTGCGGCCGGCGCCGACCGGCGAGTCCGACTCGTTCACGTCCCACGGACGCGTCGCGGGCGACAGCCGGCGGCGTGTGCCCCCGGGCTGGCTGGTGGGCGTGGCCGCCGCCCTGGTGGCACTGGCCGTCGCCGTGCCGGTTCTCACGGGTGGCGGCACCAAGACCGACACGGTCGCCACGGCCGCCAATGACGACAGCGCCAAGATGTCGGCACTCGCCGGCGCTCCTGCGATCGACGGCGGCGACATCGGCGAGCAGAGCGACCAGGCGGCGCTCGGCGGCATCGTCACCGGCGCCCTGCGCGGCGCGTCGGTCGGAGCGGCGGCGGCCGACCAGGCCAGTCCCCCGAGCGTCCCCGCATCCGGCGTCGGGGAGGTGGCCGGCCCCTCCCGTTCCGCCACCGCCCCCGACGACCCGCTTGCCGCTGACCGCGATCCGCTCGCCGCTCCGGCCCCCGAGAGTGCGGCGCCGCCGGCGGCGGCGGCCGGCGCCTCCGATGCAGCCGGCGCCACCTGCGAGGCGACCGTGGCCAAGGACTACGCCAAGGCCCTGAACCTGGGAGCGTTGGTGTACCGGGCCACGCTGCGATGGAAGGGAACCCCGGCGGTGCTGTTGACCTACCGCCTGGCCGAGACGAGCGGGCCAGGCGCCGACCATCAGACCTTCGTCATGGCGACCGACGGCTGCCGCCTGCTGGTCGTCCAGGGTTCTTGATCCACCACAGGGCCGCCGCTGCGGCCAGGATCACGCCCACCCAGACCCCGCCCGGCACGTAGTCCCAGTCCCTGCCGGACGAGATCCACGCCGCCCACACCATGCCGGCGGCGGCGAAGCATGCGCAGGCCGCCGCCGTCACCGTGTCGCGGCCTTTCCCGGCCACGACGGCCACCTCGGCCACCACCAGACCGAACAGCAACCCCGCCACGACAGGCGTGGGACCGGAGAGGTCGTACTCCCCGAGGATCACCCCGCCGGCGGCGGCGGCGGCAGCAGCAGCGACCAGCGCGAGAGTCCGGCGCATCGGGCGCAAGGGTAGTGTGCCGGTGTGGCCCAGCCGGGAGATGCCCCGCGCCCTGCCGTCGGGGGCACCGACTGGACCGCCCAGGCAGCCGACACCATCGAGCGGGTGGTCACCGGCATCCGGGACAAGACCTCGGGCCGGCTGATCACCTTCGTCCGGGTGCTGGTGTACGGGCTGCTGGCCGCCGTGATGGGCACCCTCATCGCCATCCTCGCCACGATCAGCGCCATCCGTGCCCTCACCAACTACGGGTTCCGTGGCCACGTGTGGGCGTCGTACCTGTTCGTGGGCGCAATATTCGTGACCTTCGGGACGTTGCTGCTCCGCAAGGCATCGTCGACAAAGAGAAAGAAGAGCCGGAGATCGTGAGCAGCGAGACCCGCGAGGTCATCATCATCGGGTCCGGGCCGGCCGGCCTCACGGCCGCCGTCTACACGGCCCGGGCCAACCTGCACCCCCTGGTCATCGAGGGCGAGCCGTCGTCCACCAGCGACCAGCCCGGCGGCCAGCTCATGCTCACCACCGAGGTCGAGAACTACCCCGGTTTCGTCGACGGCATCCAGGGGCCCGAGCTGATGCGCAACTTCCGGGCCCAGGCGGCCCGCTTCGGGGCCGAGCTGGTCACCTCCAAGGTCACCCGGGTCGACTTCTCGGTGCGCCCGTTCAGGGTCTGGATCGGCGACGCCGAGCTCGAAGCCCAGACCGTCATCGTGTCCACCGGCGCCCGGGCCCTGATGCTCGGCCTCGAAAGCGAGGAGCGCCTCATCGGCTACGGCGTCTCCACCTGCGCCACCTGCGACGGGTTCTTCTTCCGGGACCTCGAGATCGCGGTGGTGGGCGGCGGCGACTCCGCCCTCGAGGAGGCCATCTTCCTCACCAAGTTCGCCAGCAAGGTCAGCGTGATCCACCGCCGCAAGGAGCTGCGGGCGTCGAAGATCATGCAGGACCGGGCCTTCCGGAACCCCAAGATCGAGTTCGTCTGGGACTCGCAGGTGGTCGACGTGCTGGGCGAGACCACGGTGGACGGCGCCAGGGTGCGCAACGTGGTGACGGGCGAAGAGACGGTGCTCCCCATCTCCGGCCTGTTCGTCGCCATCGGCCATGTGCCCAACACGTCGATGTTCACCGGCCAACTCGACATGGACGAGGCCGGCTACCTGCTCACCCGACCCGGGTCCACCCGCACCAACGTCGAAGGCGTGTTCGCCTGTGGCGACGTGCAGGACTCCACCTACCGCCAGGCCATCACCGCCGCCGGCTCCGGCTGCATGGCGGCCATCGACGCCGAGCGCTGGCTCGAGAGCCAGGAAGACGCCCCCGCCGATATCGCCGACGAGACACCCCGCACCTGGTGACACCCGTCACCATCCAGGAAGGAAGCGCCACCGTGGCCGAACCCACCAACATCACTCACCTCACCACAGACACCTTCGACGAGGAGGTCGCCGGGTCCACCGAACCACTGCTGGTGGACTTCTGGGCCGAGTGGTGCGGGCCGTGCAAGATGATCGCCCCGATCCTCGACGAGATCGCCGGCGAGCACGCCGGCAAGATCCGGATCGCCAAGCTCAACACCGACGAGCACCCCGACATCGCCCGTCGCTTCGACATCCTCAGCATCCCCACCCTCATCCTGTTCAAGGACGGCGAGCCGGAGCTGCGAATCCGCGGCGCCAAGGGCAAGGGCCAGCTGGTCCAGGAGTTGCAGGCATTCCTGTAGGCGGCCTGCCGGTGCTCGCCGGCCACCGTGGTGAGGCCGTGCGCGACCTCCAGCATCGCCTGGGCAGCCTCGGCCACCCCACCACCGGCGACGAGCCAGGCACGTTCGCAGCCGCCACCGAGGCCGCCGTCCGAGCCTTCCAGCTCAGCCGCGGCCTACGGGTCGACGGCATCTGCGGGCCGCAGACCTGGTCGACGTTGGTGGAGGCGGGCTGGCGGCTGGGCGATCGCCACCTCTACCTGCGCCAGCCAATGCTGCGGGGCGACGACGTGGCCGCCCTCCAGAGCCGCCTGGGCGCCCTCGGGTTCGACGCCGGGCGGGTCGACGGGATCTTCGGGCCGGACACCAAGCGGGCGCTCGACGAATTCCAACGCAACATCGGCATCGTGGTCGACGGCATCTGCGGGCTCGGGACCCTCGCCATGTTCGAGCGCTTCGGCCAACGGGGCGCCGGGCGCCAGCCCGTGGCCGCCGTCCGTGAAGCGGAGCTGCTGCGCCAGGCGCCGCGCACGCTGCAGGGACGGCGGGTCGTGCTGGCCGACAGCGGCGGCCTGCACGCAGTGCTGCGCGCCACCGAGCGGGTGCTCACGGCGGCGGGGGCCGACGTCACCGTCGTGCGCCACCCCGACCAGTCCGACCAGGCGGCCGAGGCCAACGCCGCACGGGGCGACGTGTTCCTCGGTCTGCGCCTGGAGCCGGGAGCCGACGGCTGCACCTCGGCCCACTACGCCGGGCACCGCTACGAGTCGGCGGGCGGGCGGCGGCTGGCCGAGCTGGTGCAGTCGATCGTGCCCGAGGCAGTGGACATCGGTGATGGCGGCGTGAAGGGTATGGCCATCGCCGTGCTGAAGGAGACGCGCATGCCGGCCGTCGTGTGCGACCTCGGCCCGCCGTCGCACGTGGTGGCGCACACCGCCGAGCTGGCGGTCGCCCTGGGCGCCGTCTTCGCTGCCTGGGTGGAGTCGCCTGTCGAGGAGGTGGCGGCGGCCACACCCGAGGGCTGACCGCCGGGCGCAGACCTTCGTCCACAATCTCATGCACAGGTTGTGGATTACGCTCGACCTCCACCGCAAGGACGGTCTCCGGAGTCGGAAAACTGCTGGTCAGTGCGGGGTTGAGGGTGACTCCGTCATGGCCCGGTAGATGCGCTCGAGATCTTCCAGGGACGCGAACTCGACCAGTACACGACCCTTCTTGGCCCCCATGTCGACTTTCACGCGCGTCTCGAGATACTTCGAGAGCAGCTCCTCCAGTTCGAGCAGGCCAGGAGGTCGAAGACGACGAGGGCCGGTCCCGGCAGGGCCGGCGAGGGCGGCCTGGCCCAGCTCGTTGCGAGCCCGCACCGCCTCCTCCACCGCCCGTACTGACAGGCCCTGGCTCACGGTGCGCTTGGCCAGCGCCTCCTGAAAGGCCCGATCGGGCGTGGCGAGCAGGGCCCGGGCGTGGCCCTCGGCCAACTGCCCCTCCGCCACCAGGCGTTGGATGGTCGGTGGCAGCTGGAACAGGCGCAGGGTGTTGCTGATCGCGGCCCTGCTCTTGCCGACACGGGTCGCCACTTCATCGTGGGTGAGGTGGAAGTCCTCGATGAGCTGCTGGTAGGCCGCACCCTCCTCGAGAGGGTTGAGGTCGGCCCGGTGCAGGTTCTCCACCAGCGCCTGCTCGAGGCTGGCGTCGTCGGTCACCTCGCGCACGAGGGCGGGGATCGTCTGCAGGCCGGCCCGCTTGGCTGCCCTCCAGCGCCGCTCCCCGGCGATGAGCTCGTAGCGCTCATCCTGGGCGGGGCGCACCAGCACCGGCTGGAGCACCCCTAGCTCGCGCACCGAGGCAGTGAGCGAAGCAAGGTGCTCCTCATCGAAGTGCTTCCGGGGCTGGAAGGAATTGGGAATGATTCGGGCAATCGGGACCTCGATGAGCGCCGAGCCCCGGTTGCCGGCTACCTCCGACGGGATCAGCGACGCGAGGCCCCTACCCAACCCGCTGCGGCGTGCCACCACTTACCTCCTTGGCCAGTTCGCGGTAGGCGATGGCCCCTCGGGACGTGGGATCGAACACCACGATCGGCTGTCCGAACGAGGGCGCCTCGCTGAGGCGCACCGTACGGGGGACGATGTTGCGGCACACCTTGGGCCCGAAGTGCGTGCGCACCTCGGTGACCACCTGCTCGGCCAACTTGGTGCGGGCGTCGAACATGGTGAGCACGATGGCACTCACCTCGAGGCGGGGGTTCAGGTTGGTCTGCACCAGCTTCACGTTTCGCAGCAACTGGCCGAGACCCTCGAGGGCGTAGTACTCGCACTGGATGGGCACGACGACCTCGGTGGCGGCGGCCAGGGCGTTGACGGTGATGAGCCCGAGCGACGGTGGGCAGTCGATCACCACGAAGTCGAAGTCCTCGAGCACCGGCTCCAGCGCCCGGCGGAGCTTCAGTTCGCGGCTGAAGGCGGGCACCAGCTCGATCTCTGCGCCGGCCAGGTCGATGGTGGCCGGGCACACGAACAGGTTGCGCAGACTGGTGGGCTCGATGCAGTCGTCGAGGGCTACATCGTGCATCATTACGTCGTAGATCGACGATTCCAGGTTGCGGGGGTTGATGCCCAGGCCAGTGGTGGCGTTGCCCTGGGGGTCGAGGTCGATCACCAGCACCCGGTATCCCAGCTCGGCCAGGCCGGCGCCCAGGTTGACGGCCGTGGTGGTCTTGCCCACGCCGCCCTTCTGGTTGGCGATGGCGATGACCCGCGGCAGATCCCGCGCGAACCGGGTCGGCGAGTACTTAGCCGGGTCGGCGGCGGTCAGGGGGACAGCGCCGAGCAGCGACGCGACATCCGGCGGCATCCCCAGCGGAACCGGCCCGGGCGCCGCCCGCTCGGCTGCTTCCGGGTCCGAGGCTGGGACGGGGGCAACTGTGGTGGCTTCGGGGGTGGGCTCGACGGCCGGGGAGGGCGGCGCTGTGGAGGGTGCGGGGCCGGAGGCGAGGTGTTCGTTGGAAGAAGCAGGCCCGGAGGTGGTGGGAGTGAACGCGGTCGCCGTGCCGGCGGGGATCAGGCCGGCCGAGACATCACCGTCGGGGTATTCGACGGAATGATGCGAGGTGCTCGCCGTGGCTGCCAGCGAGGATGTGCCCGCCTGCAACGGAGGCGTCGGTAGTGTGAGCTCCGGCGGCGAGGCGCTGGTGTCAACGGCAGGGGAGTCGGTCCCGGTCAAAACCTCGGCGGCCGGTACCGCAACCGCCTCCCAGTGGGTCGCCGACTCTCGATCGGCCATGACGTCGGTCTGGTTCTCGTCCTCAGGCCTGTTCGAGGTCGGCGGCTCCTCTGCGGGCTCGGGCTCCTCATCGACGTCCTCGCCACCGTCCGGCTGACCGCTACCAGACCCCTGTTCGTGTTCGACCTTCACAGCGGGCATGCCGTGCAACTGCTCGAAGATGGCGCGGCCTCGTTCGACTACATCCTCGTTGGGTGCGCTCACGGCTGCACTCTGGCCGCAAAATCGGTCGAGGTCAAGGACCACACGTCCGGCGGGAAGACTGGTCGATGAAAACATCCGCGTTGCACGTGCGACGCGTAGCAGCGCCGCGGTCAGCGCGTTTCACGTGGAACGTCAAGAACAACGGGGCGTTCCACGTGGAACGTCAAAACAGCGGACGCTTCGCGGGTACACCGACACGCCGGGGAAACCCATCCGGACACAGGCGCTCCTGCCGAAGGACCTGAAACCGGGAGAACGCCTGCTCGAAGCGACCAACCGGGCCCATACCCAATTGGGCGACCTCTTCCTCCGGCCACCTGCCGGCGGCCTCGCCCGGTGGCTCGGACACGATCAGCCGCCCCCCTACCTGCAACAGCGGCGCTGCGCATTCCGCAGTCACTGCGGGCGGGCCGAAGCTGCGGGCCAGCACCAGATCGGCTTGCGCTCGCCACAGTGGGTCTCGGCCCGCGTCCTCAGCTCGAGCATGGCCGACAACCACTCGGTCCGACAGCCCCAGCAAGGACGCAGCCCGGGCCAGAAACAGAGCCCTCCGCTCATTGCTTTCAAGAAGATAGATCCTGGCTGTCGGCCACGCCGAGGTGACAACCAAGCCGGGGATCCCACCGCCGCTACCCAGGTCAACCACTCGGCTGGGATGATCTGTGCCCACAGTCTGTACGAACCCGGCTGCGTGCTCGATATGGCCCGCTACCGGCCCCGGGCCTAGAAAGCCCAGTTCCTTGGCCTCCTCGAGCACCGTGTCGAGGGCGACCACGGACTTCCCGCTTCCGCTCAGCCTGGGGAGATCACGACCCGCCGGCGGGGATCCTCGCCCTCCGAGGTCGTGCTCACCCCGTCCAGACCGTTCACCGTGTCGTGCACGACTTTGCGGTCGGCCGCGTGCATTGGCTCGAGCGCCTTGGCCACACCACTGGTGCGCACCTCGGCTGCTATGCCCTCCACGAAGCGCTCCAGCGCAGCCTTGCGCTTGCGCCGGTACCCTGACACGTCGACCAGAAGGCGGCCGTTGCGAGCGCCGGTCTGGCGCTGCACCACACAGCGCGTGATTTCCTGCACCGCCGTGAGGGTGGCACCACTGGGGCCGATCAGAAGATGCAGGTCCTTACCCCCGTCGATCGACAGCTCCATCGTGTCCTCATCGAGCTCGACCACTTCGACGTTTCCATCGGCCTCGAAGGACGCCAGCAGGCCCACGAGGAAGTCCCGGGCTATGTCGGCCTGTTCCTGCAACGGTACGTCCTGCTCCATCACGGCTCCTTCTGGCTTGGGGGAATCAGGTGTGGGCGAGGCGGCGGCGGGTCGGGGCGCACGGCCAGGCCGGGCTCCCTCCTTGGGCTGGCGGGCCTGCGGCAACCGGCTGCGATCGCCCGTCGGCTGCACCAGACCGGCGTGCTCACCGGTCTCGGCGTCGTCGTCCGGTTGGGTCGCGACCACCGGCGGAGCGGCGGCGCCTCGCGCGGGCTTGCCCTGGCGCTTGCGGTCACGCCGTACTTCCTTGGGACGGGGCTTGTTCGGCCGCACCCGCGCCCGCACCCGCGCCTCGGTCCGCACCCGCCCGAACAGGCCAAGCCGGGGCTGCTCGAGCACCTCGAACTCTGCATCGGTCTCGTCGATGCCCAGCTTGTCGAGGGCTGCGTCCTTGGCTTCGTCGATCGTGCGTCCGGTGGTCTCGACCCACTCCATGACTAGCCCGCCACGACCAGGCGACGAGAGGAGACGCGGAATGGGCGCATCAGCGGTCCTTCTTACTGCGACGCTTCTGCGCCGGACGGGGTGGTGGCCGGCGCCCGTTTCCACCGCTGCCGCCCGCCTTGGGCTGACCGGCCCGGTTCGAGCCGGGTTTGGTGCCGTTGCCCAACCCCTTGGCTGCGCCGCCGCCGCCCTTTCCATCCGGGCCGTTCCGGTCCGAGGATCCCGACGGCGCCGGCGGTCGCTTCCCGCCGTTCCTCGGCGGCTTCACGTCGACGGCCTTGGCCTCGATCTCCCGGGCGTGCTTCTTGGCATGGGCCGACAGGTCGGGGTCGAAGCTGTACATGGCCGCAGTCTGGCCGATCCGGAACAAGGCCGAGGCCAGGAAGTACACGTTGACGGCGGCCGGGATCGATAGTGAGATCAGGCCGAAGAAGCCCGGCATCACCTTGAGGATGATCTGCTGCTGGGAACTGGCCGCCTTGGTGTTGCGGGCCATGGTCTGGCGGGTCTGGATGTACTGGGTAAACACGACGAGCGCGACGATGAGGAAGAACGGGAGGGCCGAGGCGAACGAGCTGTGGCCTTGATTCGCACTTTGTGCGAGGTCGATCCCGAAGGACTTCATCCGCCCGCCGGAGTGCACCAGCGCCTGGAACAACTCCGAGCCCTTGTCGAGGTACTTGGGGCTGGCGATCTCGCCCGTCTTATGGGTCAACCCCCGGATGACGTTGTACATGATGATGAAGACAGGCATCTGCAGGAGCATCGGCAGGCATCCGGCCACCGGGTTGACCTTGTGCTCCTTGTAGAGCGCCATCATCTCTTCGTTGAGCTTCTGGCGGTCGCCTCCCTTGTGCTTGGTCTGGAGCGCCTTCATCTCCGGCTGCAGCTTCTGCATGGCCAGCATCGAGCGGGTGCTCTTGAGGGTGAGGGGCGACAGCACCAGCATCACAGAGAGGGTGAGTAGGGCGATTGCGATCGCGTAGTTGGGGATGACGGAGTAGAAGAAGGCAAGTATGCCTGCCATAAATTGGAACATCAGCCCTCCCGGGCGGGTACGGGGTCGGCGCCGAGGCCGCCCCACGGGTGACAGCGGCCGAGACGGCGCGCCATGAGCCAGCTCCCGCGCACGGCGCCGTGGAGCTCGAGGGCCTCTAGGGCGTAGGCCGAGCAGCTGGGGTCATACCGGCACGGCGAAGGTCGTCCTGCCCGCAGAAGCCGGTACAGGCGGACCGGCGCCGCGACGACGTGGGCACCAACGGTCACCGGCGCGCCTTCCCGTGGGGACGGAGCCCCGGCGAGTTACTCACGGACCGACCTCCCGGGCCGGTCACCGGCGCTCTCCGCGGCCGGTGTCGTCGAACGCTCCCGTGACCATCTGCTGCAACTCCCCGAATGGCAGGGAAACCGCCTCCGGAGCAGCTCCCACCAGGTAGGCACCCGGCCGCAGCTGCGGACCGAGCTCGGACACAACGGCACGCATCCGGCGCCGGAGCCGATTGCGCACGACGGCCCCACCGACCGACCGGCCGATGGCGTACGCCACCCGCGGAGGCCCAGTCGGGGCGTCGGGTACGTAGGTTACCGTGACTGGACCTCGTCGAGCCCGTCGCCGGGACCGGCTCAGCGCCGCGAACGTGGACGTGTCGGTGATCCGGTGGATCAGGCCGACAGCTTGTGGCGGCCCTTCAACCGCCTGGCCTTGAGGATTGCCCTCCCGGCGCGGGTGGACATCCGGTGGCGAAACCCGTGACGCTTGGCCCGCTTCCGGGTGTTGGGTTGGAAGGTTCGTTTCACCCATGAGCTCCTGTCGGCGCGGGACGACCCGGCCGGTCCAGGCTAGAGCCAACCTACCGACGATGCCAATGGCGGGCCGGAAAATGACGACCACGGGGGGATTTAGGGGCCCAACTCGGGGAGATGACGGGGGTGGGTCCCGGCCGGGGAGTTGAAACGGCCTGGTCATCGGACTTTCTAGTTCGCCCCTCGCCACCGTCGAGAACCCGGTGCTACCGTCCCTCGAGCCCCCTCTGAGTACCCGTTCCGACTTCCCCCGGAGCCTGCGTAGGCGGGGTTCGGCGAGGCCTTGTCGGGCGCTTCGTCGTAGTTGTACACAGGTGTGGACGAGGTTGTGGACACGGAGCACTAGGGAAGGCGGAGCCGCCATTGACCGACGCCGAGCAGGTCTGGGGCCTCTGCGCCCAAGCGCTCCAGGGGATGGTCACCGATGCCGCCTGGCGAATGTGGTTCACCCAGATCCAGCCGTCGTGGGCCGATGAGCACCGCCTTGTGCTGTCGGTGCCAAGCGCCCTGGCCAGGGAGCGGCTCCAGGGCACTCACCACCAGCTGATCATCGACGCCGTGAGCGAGTTGGCCGGGCACCCGGTGGCCGTCGACTTCGTCGTGGGCACCCCCTTGGGGACGGGAGACGACTACCTCGACGCTGGCGCCGACGACGAGGTCGACGAGGTCGACCCGGCGCTGCTCGCCCGCATCGGCGTGAACGGAAACGCAGCCGCCATCCGACCGGGCGACGACCCTGCCCAAGCCGACGGCTCCCCACCCCGTGAGCGGGGCGGCCTCCAACCCAACTTCACTTTCGACGCCTTCGTCACCGCCGACTCCAACCGCTTCGCCCGGGCGGCCGCCGAGGTCGTGGCCGCCACCCCGGGCTACGCCTACAACCCCCTCGTCATCTACGGGGGCAGCGGCCTAGGCAAGACCCACCTGCTGCACGCCATCGGCAACTACGTCCGGCGCCACTTCCCTAACTACACCGTGCGCTACACCACCACCGAAGGGTGCATGAACGAGTTCGTCGAGGCCCTCCGCACCAAGACCACGTTGGCCTTCAAGCGCCGCTACCGGGAGTGCGATGTGCTCCTCATGGACGACTTCCAGTTCGTCATGACCAGTGAGCGCCTGGGCGAGGAGTTCTTCTACACGTTCAACGAGCTCCAGGAGGCGTCCAAACAGATCGTCATCGTCTCCGACCGCTCGCCGGCCGAGATGATGTCGCTGCACGAACGCTTCCGCAGTCGGCTACTGGCCGGCCTGGTCACCGACGTCAAGCCGCCGGACCTCGAAACCCGCATCGCCATCCTCCGCAAGAAGGCCGAGAAGCACGAGCGGATCGTGCCCGACGATGTCCTGGTGCTCATCGCCACCCACATACGCGACAACATCCGTGAGCTGGAGGGCGCCCTCACCCAGGTCGTGGCCTTCGCCCACCACTTCGATGAGCCGCTCACCAAAGAATTGGCCGAGAAGGTGCTGGCCGACTCCGTCTCCAAGACGCACAAGCCCATCACGCCTGAGCTCGTCATCGACAAGGCATCGGAGTTGTCAGGCTTCTCGGTGGAGGACCTCAAGGGCCCCAACCGCAGCCGCCCCCTCGTACAGGCCCGCCAGATTGCCATGTACGTGCTCCGCCAGCTCACCGACCACAGTTATCCGGCCATCGCCGAGGCCTTCGGCGGCCGGGACCACACCACCGTGATCCACGCCGTCAAGAAGATCGAGGGCCTGATGCCCGAGCGGGCCAAGGTTTACCAGGACGTCGAGGCGCTCACCCGACTCCTGACTAGTGCATGACCCTGTGTCGGACCTTTGTAATTTCGGGGGACGGGCGGGACGCTGTCCCCCACCCATCCCCGGGGCCGTCACACGCCTGTGGGAGCCTGGGGGCACCCGGGGGACAGGGAAACCATCCCTGACCTGGGCCTGGGCCCGGTTGTCCCCAATCCACACCCCCTACTACTGCTTCTAAGTATTTCTACAAAAAGAAGAAAGGCAGTTGCTTGAAGCTCCGAAGTGAACGAGACACGCTGGTCGAGGCGCTCACCACCGCCGGGCGCGCCGTCACCAGCCGGGGCGGTGCCCAGCCCATGCTGTCCGGAGTACGCCTGGAGGTCCGGGGCGACCGCCTGCTGGTGGCCGGGTCCGACCTCGACCTCACGATCCAGGTCGACGTGGCCATCGGCGGCGGTACCGACGGCGTGTGTGTCATCCCGGCCCGGTTGGCGGCCGACATCGTGCGCTCACTCGAGCCCGGTGCAGTCACCTTCGAGGCGGGCGACGATGAGGTGCGCATCACCGCCGGGCGCTCCCAGTTTGCCGTGCGCATGCTGTCGGCCGGTGATTTTCCCCGGTTGCCATCTGCCAGCGCCGACGGGGCCCCGGGCGAGGCCGTCACCCTTGCCGGCGGCCAGTTCGCCGACGCCCTTCGCCAGGTCGTCCGGGCCGCCTCGGCCGACGACGCCCGGCCGATCCTCACCGGCGTGCTCATGGCGGCTGAGCCGGCCGGGCTGCGCCTGGTGGCCACCGACTCATACCGCCTGGCCGTGCGCGATCTGCTGGGCACCACGGTGCTCGGCGAGGGCCAGCACGTGCTGGTGCCATCCAAGGCCCTGTCCGAACTCCAGCGGCTCCTGTCGGCCGACCAGGAGGTCACCCTGCGCCTGGGCGAGCACGACGCCACCTTCGAGGTCGGCGGCGTGCGCCTCACCACCCGGCTTATCGAGGGTGAGTTCCCCAACTACCGCCAGCTCATCCCGTCGTCGTACCCCAACCGCCTGGTGGTGGCCAAGGAAGCGCTGCTCGACGCCGTCCGCCGCGTCAAGCTCCTCGTGCGCGACGCCACCACTCCGGTGCGCGTCGCCCTGCGCTCCGACGTGATCGTTCTCACCGTGGTGAGCACGGAAGTGGGCCAGGCCGCCGAGGAGGTCGACGCCAAGTACGAGGGCGCCGAGATGACCGTGGCCTTCAACCCCACGTACCTGATGGAGGGCGTCGAGGCGGTCGTGGGTGACGAGATCCTTCTGGAGACGCTCGATGCGCTCCGCCCGGCTGTCATCCGCTCGGTGGAGGGGGAGGAGTACATGTACCTGCTCATGCCGGTGCGGGTGTCGTAGGCAGGCCCCTGTGCGGCTACGCCGGCTCTGGCTCACCGACTTCCGGAACTACACGTCGGCCGAGGTCGAGCTGGCCCCGGCCGGCCTCACCGTGGTGTCGGGTGGCAACGGCCAGGGCAAGACAAACCTCTTAGAGGCCATCGCCTACCTGGCCACGTTGGACTCGTTCCGGGGCGCGCCCGCCGACGCCCTGGTGCGCACCGGCTGCGCCACCGCCGTGGTGCGGGCCGAGGGCGACAGGAGTGGGCGGGCGCTCCTCATCGAAGCCGAAATCGCGGCGAGCGGCCGCTCCCGCACGCTGGTGAACTCGCAGCCGCTGCGCCGGGCCGCCGACCTCCTCGGGGCCCTGCGGGTGAGCGTGTTCTCGCCGGGCGACCTCGAGCTGGTGAAGGGCGGGCCGGCCGCCCGCCGGCGCTATCTCGACGACGCCCTCGTCGGCCTGCACCCCCGCAACGCGGCGGTCCGGTCGGACCTTGAGAAGGTGCTGCGACAGCGCAACGCCTTGCTCAAGCAGTGCAAGGGTCGTCTCGACGCGTCGGCCGAGTCCACCCTTGACGTGTGGGACGCCAAGCTGGCCGCGACCGGCGCCGCCCTGGCCGACGCCCGAGCCGCTCTTGTCGCCGCTCTGGAAGCTCCGCTGGGCAAGGCCTACGG
This sequence comes from Actinomycetes bacterium, assembly GCA_023264975.1. Lineage (GTDB taxonomy): Bacteria > Actinomycetota > Acidimicrobiia > Acidimicrobiales > JAHFUS01. The sequence goes on from JAHFUS010000020.1 coordinate 46,687, forward strand.
CCAGCTGGCGGGCTCGCCGGCCGACGTGGGCATCACCTACGAGCGTTCGTGGCCGGGCCCCCTCGACGACGCCCTCGCCGCCGCCCGTACCGACGACGTCCGCCGGGGGTTGTCCACCGTCGGGCCCCACCGTGACGAGCTGAGCCTGTCCATCGCCGGCCTGGCCGCGCGCACCCATGCCTCGCAGGGTGAGCAGCGTTCCATGGCCCTGGGCCTGCGGCTAGCCGCCCACCGAGTCGTCACCGATGCGGTGGGGGAGCCACCCGTCCTACTGCTCGACGACGTGTTCTCCGAGCTCGACGCCGACCGCTCCGCCGCCCTCCTTGCCCATCTCCCCGACGGCCAGATCCTGCTGACGACGGCGGGAGGCCTCCCCGCCGGCGCCTTCCCCGCCCTCACCGTGCAGGTCCACGGGGGCGGGATCATCCTGTGAGGCGAACGGAGCTTCTTGGTACTCCAGGGAGCCCAGCCACACCCGCCGCCAGAGGCCCCAACGGATGGTCGACACCAAGCGAGAGATGACGAAATGAGCACGTGGAAGCCGCTTCCCACCGGCGCGCCGAAGGAGCCGAAGCGGATCGGAGTGGCGTTGGACCGGCTGGCGAAGAGCCTCGGCGCTCCCGGATCGGACGCCCTCCAGGTGGTGTTCGGGCGGTGGGCGGAGATCGTCGGCCCCGAGGCGGCGGCCCGGTCGCGTCCCCTTCGCCTGGCCCGAGGGACACTGGTCGTGGGGGTCGGGGACCCCGGCTTCGCCACCGAGCTCCGCTACCGCGGCACGGAGATCCTCGGGCGGATCACCGAGGTAGTCGGACGTCCCGTGGCAGAGCGTCTCGAGGTGCGTGTGCGAGCCCGTCGATGAGGCCGGTCCTGCTCTCGTCCGTCACATCCCGGTGGTAAACTGTCGTTACTGCAATTCTGGCCTCTGAACAGCGGTTTTGTACCTTCGACACCGCTCTCTCAGCGCTTGGATCGCCTCTCAACTCCACACCTGTGAAAGGTCGCGCCTGGATGGCAGAAAACGGGGACGGCACGGGCCGTTCCGGGTCGTACGACGCCAAGGACCTCACGGTCCTCGAAGGCCTTGAACACGTCCGCAAACGACCGGGAATGTACATCGGCAGCACCGGGTCGAGCGGGCTCCACCACCTCGTGTGGGAGGTTGTCGACAACTCGGTCGACGAGGCCATGGCCGGCTACTGCACGTGTATCGAGGTCATCCTCCTGGCCGACGGCGCCTGCAAGGTGGCCGACGACGGCCGCGGTATCCCGGTCGACCGTCATCCGCAGCACAAGAACAAGTCCGGTGTCGAGATCGCCCTCACCATGCTCAACGCCGGCGGCAAGTTCGGCGGCTCGGGCTACAAGGTGTCCGGCGGCCTCCACGGCGTCGGCGTGTCGGTGGTGAACGCCCTTTCGGCCCGCCTCGTCGTCGAGGTCGACCGGGGCGGCGACCGCCACCGCATCGAGTTCGCCAAGGGCGGCAAGCCGCAAGGCCCGCTCGAGGTCGTGGGCCGGTCGCCCCGCAACCGCACCGGCACGGCTGTCACGTTCTGGCCCGATGCCGGTGTGTTCGAGGAGGTGGAGTTCCGCGCCCAGACGGTGGTGGAGCGGCTCCAGATGATCGCCTTCTTGAACAAGGGACTCGAGATCCGTTTCCGCGACGAGCGCCCCGGCCACATCCAGGAGGTCACCTACCGCTACGCGGGCGGCATAGTCGACTTCGTCAAGCACCTCAACGCCTCCAAGGAGCCGCTGTTCAAGAAGGTGGCATCGTTCGCAGGGAGCGCCACGGACGGCCAGAACCAGGAGGTCGAGGTCGCCCTGCAGTGGAACGCCGGGTTCCACGAGGGCATCTATAGCTTCGCCAACGGCATCGCCACCGTCGAGGGCGGCATGCACGAGGAGGGCTTCAAGAAGGCCCTCACCAACGTGGTGAACAAGTACGCCAAGGCCAAGAACCTGATCAAGGAGAAGGACGGCAACCTCACCGGCGAGGACATCCGCGAGGGCCTCACCGCCATCATCGCGGTGCGCCTCCAGGACCCACAGTTCGAGGGTCAGACCAAGTCGAAGCTTGGCAACGTCTCCATCCGCACCCTCGTCGAGAAGGCCACGTACGAGAAGTTGAACGAGTGGCTGGAGGAGCACCCCACCGAGGCCCGCCAAGTGCTCAACAAGAGCGTGCAGGCGGCGCGGGCGCGGAGCGCGGCGCAGCAGGCCCGGGCCCTCATCCGCCGCAAGTCGGCGCTCGAGGGCGCCGGCATGCCGGGCAAGCTCACCGACTGCTCCACCCGCAAGCCCGAGGAAGCCGAGCTGTTCATCGTGGAGGGCGATTCGGCCGGCGGCTCCGCCATCCGCGCCCGCGAGCCACGCAACCAGGCCATCCTCCCGATCCGCGGCAAGATCCTCAACGTCGAGCGGGCCAGGCTCGACAAGATGCTCAAGAACACCGAGATCCAGTCGCTCATCGGCGCCATAGGCGCCGGCGTGGGCGAGGAGTTCGACGTCGACAAGATCCGGTACCACAAGGTGATCCTGCTGGCCGACGCCGACGTCGACGGCAGCCACATCCGCACCCTGCTGCTCACGTTCTTCTTCCGGCAGATGAAGGATCTGGTGGAGAAGGGTCATGTGTACGTGGCCCAGCCGCCCCTGTATTCCACCCTCGTGGGCAAGGAGAAGGTGTACCTGAAGGACGACGTGGCCAAGGCCCGTTTCCTGGCCGAGCACCCGAACCACAAGGCCGAGTTCGGTCGCCTGAAAGGCCTCGGTGAGATGGACTTCGGCGAGCTGGGCGAGACGACGATGAGCGCCGCCCACCGCACATTGCTCCAGGTCACCGTGGAGCAGGCCGCCATCGCCGACGACATCTTCTCCATCCTCATGGGCGACGACGTTCCCTTGCGCAAGCAGTTCATCGTGACGAACGCCAAAGACGTCCGCTTCCTTGACATCTGATTCCGCCCTCACTCGCTCCGCCGCTGTCCAGCATCTTGATCTCTGGAGGATTTCTTGAGCGACACCCCGATCGATGGCCCTGAGGAGAACGTTTTCTCCGGGGTAGAGCCGATCGAGATCCAGGAGGAGATGGAGCGGTCCTTCCTGGAATACGCCATGTCGATGATCACGCAGCGGGCGTTGCCCGATGCTCGTGACGGACTCAAGCCGGTGCACCGCCGGATCCTGTTCGGCATGCACGAGCTGGGCCTGCGCCCCGACCGGCCGTTCATGAAGTGCGCCCGTGTCTCGGGCGAAGTGATGGGGAAGTTCCACCCGCACAACCAGCAGGCCATCTATGACGCGCTGGTGCGTATGGCCCAGCCGTTCAGCCTGCGCAACCCCCTGATCGACTTCCACGGCAACTACGGCTCGCCCGACTTCCCGGCGGCGGCCGAGCGCTACACGGAATGCCGCCTCTCGCCGCTGTCGATGCACATGCTGGCCTCGATCGACGAGGACACGGTCGACTTCGTCGACAACTACACGAACGAGTTTCAGGAGCCGACGGTGCTCCCGGGGCGCTTCCCCAACCTGCTGGTCAACGGCAGCCAGGGCATCGCCGTCGGCATGGCGACCAACATCCCGCCCCACAACCTGGGCGAGGTGATCGATGCCACCGTCCACCTCATCGACCACCCCGACGCCACCCCGGACGACCTCATGGCCTTCGTGAAGGGGCCCGACTTCCCCACAGGCGGGTTCATCCTCGGCCGCCAGGGCATCCTCGACGCCTACCGCACCGGCCGGGGCAGCATCCGCATGCGGGCCCGGGCCGAGATCCAGGAGACCAAGACCGGCGGAACCGCAATCGTGGTCACCGAGCTGCCCTACCAGGGGAGCGCGGCGGCGCTGGAGACGCGGGTGGCCGAACTGGTGAACTCCCGCGAGCTCGAGGGCATCCGCGACATCCAGAACCTGTCGGCCGGCCTCGAGACCAAGATCGTCTTCCCGCTCAAGCGCGACGCCAACGCCAACGTCGTGCTGAACAACCTCTACAAGCACACCCCACTACAGACCAGCTTCGGCGTGAACATGGTGGCCCTCGTCGACGGCATCCCCCGCACGTTGAACCTGGCCCAGATCCTGTCGGCCTATATCGACCACCAGGTCGAGGTGGTCACCCGACGCACGCAATTCCGCCTGCGTAAGGCCGAGGACCGGGCCCACATCGTGGAGGGCCTCATCAAGGCGCTCGACATGATCGACGCCATCATCACCCTCATCCGGGGCTCAGCCGACCGACCGGCGGCCCGCACCGGGCTGATGGCGGCCCCGTTCGAGTTCAGCGAGATCCAGGCCAACCACATCCTCGACATGACCCTCGGGCGCCTCACCCGCCTCGGCCGGGCCGAGCTCGAGGAGGAGATGGCCAAGCTGCGCGAGACCATTGCCGAGCTGCGGGCCATCCTCGACGACGAGGAAAAGCTGCGGTCCGTCATCAAGACGGAGCTCGGCGAGGTGCGGGCGCAGTTCGCCACACCCCGCCGGGCCCAGATCACCTACGACCCGGGCGACATCGGCGTCGAGGACCTCATCGACGACGAGCCGCTTGTCGTCACCATGACGCGCGCCGGGTACATCAAGACCGTCGCCGCCGGCGCCTTCCGCTCCCAAGGCCGCGGCGGGCGCGGCATCCAGGGCGCGCGTCTCAAAGAAGAGGACCTGATCAGCACCGTGATCCACACCACGGCGCACGCATACCTGTTGTTCTTCTCCAACCGGGGCAAGGTGTACCGGCTCAAGGCCCACGAGGTGCCAATGAAGGAGCGCACGGCGCGCGGCACCGCCATCGTTAACCTGCTGCCGCTGGCCAACGACGAGCACATCCAGGCCATCATCGACACCCGCGAGTTCGGCGACGAGGAGTTCCTGGTCTTCGCTACCCGACTCGGGCAGGTCAAGAAGACCACATTCTCGGAGTACGACAAGTCCCGCCGCGACGGCTTCATCGCCATCACCCTGAAAGACGGCGACGAGCTCGTGCGGGTAATCCGCACGGCCGGAAACGACGACATTTTCATCGTCTCCCGGCTGGGCCAGACCATCCGGTTCTCCGAGGACGAGGTGCGCCCCACCGGCCGGGCCGCCCAGGGCGTGATCGGCATGCGCCTGCGGGAGGGCGACGAGGTCGTGTCGTGCGACGTGGCGCGCGACGACGTGGCCATCCTCCTCGTCACCGACGCCGGCTTCGGCAAACGCACCCAGCTCGACAGGTTCCCCCGCAAGGGCCGCGGCACCATGGGCGTCAAGGGCATCAAGCTCACCGCCCGACGGGGCTACGTGGTGGCCGCCTTCATGGTCGGCCTTGACGACGAGATCATGTTCGTGTCGTCGGCCGGCGTCACCATGCGCCAGCCCGTGCGCGGAGTCCCCTCCCAGGGGCGCGACGCCACCGGCGTGCGGGTGATGAACCTCGACGCCGGCGCCACGGTCGCCTCGGTTGCGCCCATCCTGGCGGCGGAAGAGGCCGAGACGTCCCCCACGTAGCCCCACCCCTTCGCGGCCCCGACCGCCGGCACTTCCCCTTCTCTGTTCGCCTGGCCACACGGAGTGTCGTGAAATGGGAAATGAACGGTTGGACGAGCCTGGTCGCGAGTGCGGGCAGGTCTTGCCGCTGGTCACGTTGGTGATCGTGCTGGTCGGGATGGCGTGCCTGGCCGCCGGCAAGCTCGGGGGAGCGGCGGTGGCGCGGGCCCAGGCGGTCACGGCCGCCGACGCGGCCGCGCTGGCCGGCGCAGCGGCGGGGCGGACGGCGGCGCTCGAGGCGGCCACCGCCAACGGAGGCAGGGTCACGGGCTACCAGGAGGCGGGGGCCGCCGCCCGCGTCGAAGTCGAGCTCGGGCGGGCCACGGCCAGCGCCCAGGCCAGGCGCAGCGGTGGCGCCGGCACGACCACGGGCGCCGGCCATGCGCCGGCCATGCGAGCCGCCCTGGCCCGGGCCGCCCAGCTGCTCGGCCGTACCGTCCCGGTGGCCGCGCCCCTCGACGACGTGCCGCCACCGGGCGACGCCGCCATCCTTCACCAGCGCGGGCTGGCCGTCGACGTGCCTGCCCCCTTCGTGGCGTCGCTGGCGCCGGTTGCCGCCCGCGCCGGCCTGTGCCAGCCCTATCCCACCGTGCATCCGGTCCACTTCGAGGTCTGTGGCTACCGACTACCGTGAACGGGTGTCGCAGGGGAGACGGGTGCGCCGGGTCGTCCGCAGGGTCGATCCCTGGAGCGTCCTGAAGTTCTCGATGTTGTTCTACGCCTGCATGCTGCTGGTCGGCATGGTGGCCGGCGTGCTGCTCTGGGCGGCGGCGTCCACCACCGGCGTCATCGACAACGTCGAGCGCTTCATCAAAGAGCTTTTCGCCCTGGAGTCGTTCGCCTTCAACGGCGCTCTCCTGCTCGAGTCGACCGTGATCGGCGGACTCGTCCTGGTATTGCTGGGCACAGGCGCCAACGTCTTGATGGCGGTGCTCTACAACCTCACGGCCGACGTGGTCGGTGGCGTCGAGATAACGGTGCTCGAGGAGGAAACCGCCCGCGGCCCCCTCGTGTGAGGCGGGCACAACCTCCAGGCGCTAACCTCGCGAGTCCCCCGGGGCTATAGCTCAGCTGGTTAGAGCGCAGCACTGATAATGCTGAGGTCGATGGTTCGACTCCATCTAGCCCCACTCCCCGGATAGGCGTTTCCGCACGTCAGGCTGGGTACGCCGACCGCAGGGTGTTTCCGCTGAGGTCCAGGTACTCGACCGTCACTGCACCAGGCGCTCGAGCAACTCCCGATCCTGTTCGATGATCTTGCGAAGGCGCTTCTTGAACGCTGGATCCCGGCGCTTCCGCTCGACCGCCTCCGCCAGGGCCTCCTTGACCGTCTCGTTCAGGCTTCGGCCCTCGGCACGGGCGACAGCCTCAGCCTCGGCCGCGAGATCGTCGGGGAGACGGAGGGTGATGTGCTTCGTCATGGTGCCATGATGCCATCGCACGGCGCTTCGCGACTGGGTAGCGAGGCCCGCTGGCCGTCGACAAGCGCATCGAGGGCGGCGATGCCGTGAACATCAGCGGTGCCGAACGACCGTGTCGTCGCCGTCCTCACCCTCGTTGTCGGGCAACACTGTGGCGGCTGCCGCGCCAGCGGGCCTGGGCGGCCGCGAATGCCCACGCCGCCGACCAAGCGCCGGGTCCAGACGCCATAGCAGTTCGGCGCGATACTGCTGTCCCTAAGGCGCCACGCCGGATCTCGATGTGGAACCGGGTGCTGCCCGTGTGGTAGTCCTTCCCGGCGCCCCGTGCATCCGGGGTTACCCCCCAAAGGAGCGAACTATGAGCAGCGAACTGGGCAAGGTCGTGGGTCGTTGCCACAAGTGCAATCGACCGGTGCGGACCGGGGGGCACGAGGGCCGTCTGGCATGCGAAGGCTGCGGCCTCCCCACCGACAACTGCACCTGCACCGCCGCCTGACCCCGCCTCCCTCGGCGGAGGAATCGGTCGGACCGTGCAAGGTGGGCGTGCACATGTACGTGCAGAAAACACTTATTGCAGGCCTCTGCCTCGTCGCGGAGTATCGAGCAGGGTTGCCCGGGCCGGGTGCGCGGGTCAGGTCCAATCGATCCGACAAACAGGGAGCAGTGTCGACATGGCGGCAACGCGCAGGGGTGGAGCGGCGGACAAGGCCACGTGGGGTTACCACTGGAAGGGCAGCGACAAAAACGACGAGAGCCAGGGGGTGGTTGCAGCACTGTGGGCCGACCTGCGGGGCAGGCAGCTTCCCAAGAGCGACACGTCCGATGTTGAGGACTGGTACGAAGAAGAGCAGGCCGAGCGTCGGGCGTTCTCGGCGAGAATCGGCCTCGCCCACAACATCGACCCGGAGCGTCGCGAGAGCTTCCGCCGGCGGTACTGGAACTAGTCGTAGCCTCTAGGAGACGAGAGAACCAACATGGCAACTCCTCTGTACCTGAAGTGCAAGTCCTGTAACCGGCAGTTCTTCTCGGGCGTCGACCTGGCGCCGCCCGAGCCCCGGCCGCATGAGTGCATTTGGTGCCACGCGGCACCCGTGTACGACAGGAACGACTACCTGGCCGGCGTCGTCGAGATGTAGCCCGTCGGGTCGCCGGCTCCGGCGCGGCGACCCGAACGAGCCCGTGGCCAAGTCGGGATGGCCCGAACGGGCTATGGCCGGTGGTGGACCGGATCACGTACCGTCAGCCTCAGATGGCGACGCTGATCTGTGACGATGACTGGCGCCTGCGCCTCCTCTACCGCCAGGAGTTCGAGTGCGCAGGGGTCGAGGTGATCGAGGCCGGCGACGGCGAACAGTGCATCGAGGTGGCGCGGCGCGAGCAACCGGACCTCATTGTGCTGGACCTGTCTATGCCGCGGCGGGGGGGCCTGTCGGCCCTGCCCGAGCTGCGGCTGTGCTGTCCCGGCACACCCGTGGTGGTCGTGACGGCCCATGCCGCAGTCGAGGTGTTCAGCCGCACCCGGGAACTCGGAGCCACCGCCTGCTACTCCAAGCCGGGCTTTCTGGCTCGCATTCCCGACGTCGTTGCGCGGTTCGGGTTGTCGCACTCGGCCCCGGGCCCGGGCCCGACCGGCACCCCGCAGCCGACCCCGTACTAGCGTCGGCTCCCATCGACGACGCTTCGGCCGCCTCCTGGCGTCCGCCCGGCGTCGCCCGCCTTCTGTGAAGACTCTCCGCCGCACCCTCGTCGCCCTCTGCGGGGCCGGCCTCGTGGCCGGTGCCCTGCGGCTGCGGGGCGGTGCGCGGCCATCGCGTAGCGGCGGGTGGCGGGAACTCAGCGGGCCCGACCTCCGGTGACGTCTCCCACGTCGCCAACGTGAGGGCGATCGTGGTGGGCGCCGGTGCCGTGGGCGCCCGCGCCGCCCGCCAGCTGGTGTCGGCCGCCACCGTCGAAGCCCTCACCGTCGTCGACGTCAACTCCCAGCAGGCGGTGGCGGTGGCGAACTCACTCGGTGCGCCGGTCGCCGTGGGCCACTGGGATCCTGACACCGTGCAGCCCGGCGACGTGGTGGTCCTGGCCTTGCCCGGGCCCCACCTCGGCCCGGCGAGGGCGGCTGTTGAGCGGGGAGCGTCGGTGGTGTCGCTGGCCGATGCCATCGACGATGTCCGCGCCCTCCTCGCCCTCGACAGCGACGCCCGCGCGGCGGAAGCCACCGTGGCGATCGGCGCGGGCTTCGCTCCCGGCCTCACCTGCGTGCTGGCCCGCCACGCGGCGGCGGGCTTCGACTCGGTAGACGAGGTGTACGTGGCCAAGGCAGGCACGGGAGGGCCCGCCTGCGCCCGCCACCACCACGAGGCGCTCACCGGCGAGGCGGTCGACTGGCGCGATGGCTCGTGGTCCCGGCACCGGGCCGGGTCGGGTCGGGAGCTGTGCTGGTTCCCCGACCCGCTCGGCGCACTCGACTGCTACCGGGGCGGCCTAGTCGACGCTCTGCTCCTGGCGCCCGCCTTCCCCGGCGTGTGCAGGGTGACGGCACGGGTCGCCGCCTCCCGTCGCGACCGGTTCACGGCCAGGCTTCCCATGCTCCGCCGGCCGCATCCCGAAGGACTCCTCGGTGCAGCCCGGGTGGAGGTGCGGGGCCGGCGGGGCCCGGCTACCGACGTGCGCGTGCTCGGCGCCCTCGACCGTCCTGCCATCGCCGCCGGCATTGTCGCCGGTGTGACCGCCGCCTGGCTGCTCGACGGCCGACTCGGCCGCCGGGGTGCGGCCGGCCTGGGCGAGCTGGTCACCGAGCCGGTGCCCTTCCTCCACGAGCTGGCCCGCCGCGGCGTCCGGGCCGCTGTCTTCGAGGGCGCCGGCGCGGCCGCCACTGAGCCAGCGCCGCGCTAGC
>JAHFUS010000126.1 GCA_023264975.1 Actinomycetes bacterium
GGTGCCGTCGACCGGTGGACCACAGGGTACCAGCCGGGTGTATCGCGCCGGTGTATCGCCGGTGTATCGCGCCCGAAGGCGCGTATCCGGCTCGGATACACCGGCGCCTCAGAGTCCCGCCTGAGCAAAGACTTCCTGCTCAAGAGGCGATCCTCGCTGGCGCGCTCGGCGGGATTCGAACCCACAACCTTCTGATCCGTAGTCAGATGCTCTATCCGTTGAGCTACGAGCGCAGGATTTAGGCGTTTGAACTGCAGTTATCTCCCCGTTGCCGGGAATTACCGATTGTGCAACGCTGCAACAGAGGATAACATACGAGCCGTCTCACTGGAGCTCGGAGGTTGTCATGGCGCAGGTCACGGACGCCACGATAGGCCAACTCGCCGACCTCATCCCGTCCTGGGAGCGGTCGCTGTACGCGGCCAACAAGGCGCCCCGCACGCGGCAGGGCTACGGCGAGGCGGGCCGCCAGCTCAACGCCTTCCTCGAAGCCAACGCTATGCCGACTGAAGTGGCGAAGCTGCGCCGGGAGCACGTCGAGCACTTCATCGACCACCTGGTGCAGAGCTACAAGCCGGCCACGGCCGCCAACCGCTTCCGCAGCCTCCAGCAGCTGTTCAAGTGGCTGGAGGAGGAGGGCGAGGTAGCGGTCTCGCCGATGGCGAGGATGCATCCGCCGAAGGTGCCCGAGGTGCCCGTGCCCGTCCTCGGCGACGACGAGCTGCGTCGCCTCCTCGCCGCCTGCGCGGGCAAGGACTACATCCAGCGCCGAGACACCGCCATCATCTCGCTGTTCCTCGACACCGGCATGAGACTGGCCGAGCTGGCCAACCTCACGGTGCCCGACCTCGATCTCGACCAGGACGTAGCCATCGTGCTGAGCGAGGGCCGACGCCCGCGCGCCTGCCCGTTCGGGCGCAAGACGGCGGCCCACCTCGACTGTTACCTCCGGGTCCGGCGAAGTCACGCGTCCGCCGCCGAATCCTGGCTGTGGCTGGGCAAGAAGGGGCGGATGACCTCGAGCGGGATCGCACAGATGCTGGGCCGGCGCGGCATCGAGGCTGGGATCGTCGGGTTGCACCCGCACCAGCTCCGGCACAGCTTCGCCCACTCCTTCCTCGCCAATGGCGGCAACGAGGGCGACCTCATGCGCCTGGCCGGTTGGCGGTCGCGCCAGATGCTGGCGCGCTACGTGGCACCGGGTGCCGACGAGCGGGCGCGCGATGCCTACCGCAAGCTGTCACCCGGCGACCGGCTGTGACCTTGGGACAACCGAGGCTCCGCGGGCGCTCCCGTGCTACTGCCGCGAGGACGGGCGGTAGAGCGACTTTCGCCGTACTTGCGCAGGCCGAAGAGCGACGCGAGTGGGTACGCCTTGCGGGCTGCGGCGGCCCGGCGCTGGCGCTCCCCGACGCTGAGCTGACCCTGGGGTCCACCTCTCGTTCGAAGCGGTCGATGAACGTCGACCGCGCCGCCGCCGTCGTCCCTCGGGCGTCGTACTTGGAATGGAGCGTGTACGTCGCCAGCCGCGCCCGCAGGCCCACTCGTCCGGGTTCACGTCTGCGCCCGGGGCGCGGGGAGGCGATCGCGGACGTTGACGCCGGAGTCGTGGGTCTTCTCGTGAACGCGGCTCACCACAGCTCCGGTCCCGCTCCATCGAGTCGATCGGTGGGTCCCACGCCTCGAGTTCCCGGACATGGTCCGCCACCAGCGCGGCGATGCCGGCTGGTCCCCGGCGTCGAGGCCGGCGACGTACCGGCTTACCTCTGCCGCGAGACGCCCGCCATCCTCGCGGTGACCGGGCTGAGCGTCCCTCGGATTACCGGCGTCCGGGCCCCGGTCGAGCACCAGGCCGTCGCAGTCGCCGCAGTGCCATGTGAGGTGGTCCTCGCCGAAGCGGGAGCCGAGAACCGACACCAACGCGAGCAGCTTCTCGGCCACCTCGGCGCCGCCGACGGCCTTCACGCCCGCACCGACGGACTCACCTCCCTGGCCGTCGTCATCGGCGCCATCGGTGTCGCCCTCGGGTTCCAGGGCGCCGACCCCTCGTCGGCCCAGCCATCACCGTGGCCATCCTCTTCGTCCTCAAAGACGCCGCCCGTGACGACTACCGCCGTCTCATGGACAGCGTCGACCCCGCCCCCGTCGACCACCGGCGTCCGCGACGCCCTGTTGCGAGTGGTCCGTGAGGCGACCCGCAACACCGTGTAGCACGGGCAGGCCATGACGGTGCCCGTTCGGCTGCACGCCGGGAACGGGGTCCTCCGCCTGGCCGTGGCCGACGATGGCAAGGGGTTCGAACCGGACCAGTCAACCGTGCTCGACCAGGTGGTCCCCCGGTCCCAGGACCGGCGGAAACTGCTCGTCGAGCAAGTCGATCACCTGCTGGTGCGAGTGCACCTGTACCTCCCGGTCCAGTCCTCCGGCGATGACGTGGCCCACGCCGACGTCGGACCCGGCTCCCGGCAGGGTGATGACCACGTCGGCGCGGACACGGTCCACAAGCTCGGTGCTCACGATGGCGGCGTCGTACGGCCCGCTGAGGTCGTCGTCAAGCGCGTCATGGAACTGCACGACATCGTTGCGATCCTGGAGGACCACGGCCAGGGCACCCTCCAGCACGGTCGGTTCCACCGCCACCAGGATGCGGCGCCGCGTGGGTTTGTCCACACGTGGTTTGTACCCGCCCACGGGTGCCTTCGGAACGGGCAAAACTGATTGGATGGCGTCCAGCGACGAGGAGCGGAAGGCTTCGGTCCTGCTGGTCGATAACCATGCTGTGTTCGCCGTTCCGCTGGCCATGGCACTGAGGGCATCGGGATTCGGGCCGGTCGCCGCCGCCGATCCCGAGGATCTCAGCATGGAGACGGTCGTGGCCCAGGCCCGCGCTCTGGACGTCGACATCGTCCTGCTCGACCTGCATCTGGGGGGCGGACGGGTGGGCCTACCGATGGTGGCGCCGCTGATCGGCACAGGGGCCAAGGTGGTGCTGTTCACGGCCGGCACCGATCCCCTCCTCATCGCCTGTGCCCTCAGAGCTGGCGCCGAGGCGGTGATCGACAAGGCAATGCCCTTCCACAAGCTGGTCGCCACGCTCGTCGAGGTCGCCGGCGGCCGCCCGCTCATGGCCCCCGACGAGCGGGAAGCCCTCATGGAGGCGCTCGAGCGCAGCGAGTCGGGCGAGCAGGCCCGGTCCCTGCCTTTCCGCAGGCTGACGGACCGGGAAGCCGGCGTCCTGCGGCGCCTCATCCAAGGCCACTCGCCGAAGGAGATCGCCCACAGCGATGGGATCAGCGTCTCGACGGTGCGGGGCCACATCCAGCGCGTGTTCGCCAAGCTGGACGTGAGCAGTCAGCGGGAGGCGCTGGCCATGGCCAGGGCCGCCGACTGGCCCGGGGACCACTGATCGCCGCTCTCGTTGGCGGGCCGGGTCATGTGACCTAGTCAACTTTGGGGGTGGTGGCAAGGACCCCTGCTCTCTATTTTCTTTCACTAGGCCGGGTCTATTCCGGCGGCGCGCG
>JAHFUS010000127.1 GCA_023264975.1 Actinomycetes bacterium
AGGATCGATGACGACCGTGCCAGTTGCCGAACCCAAGCACGCAACCAGCACCTACCGGCCCTGCCGCCTTGGGTTCGGAACGAAACGACCTTCAGAAATCACGAACTCCTAGCCTTTTCAGATGCCTTGCAGGACCTGGTTGATCGCCGGGTAGATGAGGAACACGATGAAGCCGAGCAGGAGGAGAACCACCGGCAGGGTCATGCGCTCGGTGGCGGACTGGGCCGCAGCCTCGATGTCGGTGAGGCCCCGGAGCCGCAGCGCCCGTGCCTTGGCGGCCAGCGAGGCGCGTACGCGGGCGCCCTCGTTGCCGGCCAGCGCCGCGCTGGCCGCCAACTCCCCCAGTTCGGGGACGGCGAGTTCGCCGCCCAGCCTGGCCAGGCCCGCCCACGGTGTCTCCCCGAGCAGGCGCGACTCGAGGAGCGCTTGGCGCAGCTCGGCGAAGGCCCAGCCCTGCCCGGCCTCCGCTCCGTCGTGGAGCGCCGAGTCCACGCCCCGCCCACCGGCCAGGCTGATGGACACGATGTCGAGGAACGAGCTGAAGGCGTGGCGGAAGCTGCGCCGCCGGTCGGCCGCCTTCGACCGGAGCAGGACCGCCGGGTACAGGAACCCGACCGGCGCAAGGGCGAGCGATGCCCAGGCCGGGAGCGCGGCGCCGACCGGGACGCCGCCGGCCCACATGACAGCGGTGGCGAGAGGGGCCCACAGCAGGGCCACGACGGTGAAGGCGGCCCGCTGCGCCAGGTGCTCGGCGGGCGTGGTGCCGGTGATGCGTAGATCGGCTCCGAGCGAGGTGGCGACCCGCCGGCCGTAGGCGGTGGGCGCGAGCGCCGACCCGACAGCGCGGGTGAGGAAGGAACCGCGGGGCCCGGCGCGCAGGCCGAGCGGGTCGGGGCGGCGGCGGTGGAGCTCGGCGAGGGCCCGATCGAGGGGGACGGGGGCGGGGCGCAGCCCGGAGAGGATCAGCAGCAGGCCGGTACCGACCCCCAGCCCAGCGAACAGCGCGGGGGTCATGGCTGCACCACCACGCCGGAGGAGGGTGAGGACAGGAAGCGCTCCGGCGACACGAAGCGACCCATGCGCGCCAGCCACCACAGCGAGACGCCCCAGCATCCGGCGACGAGCGCGAGGACGACCTGGCCAGTGGCCGAGCCGTACACGTCGAGGTAGCGCCGGTTGAGCAGGATGAGCCCGAGGCCGGTGGTGGCGGTGCAGGCGCCGATCACCCGCACGGCTGTTCGCAGTCGCGCCCGCACGGCGTCGACGCGCAGCCGCATCCCGGCCTCGTCCCGCGCCGCCTGGGCCAGCGTCCCGAGAAGCTCGCCAAGATCGCCGACCGATCCCTGCGCCGCCAGAGCCAGGGAGGTGACCACGAGGTCGCCAGTGGGGTGGGCGAGGTCGGCTGCGAAGGCCCGTAGAGCAGTGTCGATCGGCTGGCGTTCGAGTCTCACGGCCAGCGTCGCGACCTCCGCCTGGATGGCGGCCGGGGCGACCGACGCGGTGGTGACGATCGCCTCCTCCAGCCCGTGTGCGCCGGACATGGTGTCGCGGAGCATCTCGGTCCAGGCGGCGACGGCCTCGGTCCTGATCGTCGCCCGGTCCTGGTCCGCCTTCGACCCGAACAGGTCGGGCGAGTACCACCCGGCCGCTGCCAGGGCGATGCCGGCCACGGGCCACCGAGTCACCACGACGGCGGGCAGGCCGAAGGCGACGGCCGGGCCGAGGCGGCGCCGGCGCCATTCACCCCCGGCCCACGGGCCGGAAGCGGCACGCTCGGAGAGCTGGTTGGGACGGCCGCGAAGCCCGTCGGCGATCAGCAGGAGACCGCCGGCCATGCCCGCCCCAGTGAGGGCGAAGAGGAGCGTCATCGCCACCACCCCTCGGGGTTGTCGTGGAGGGCCGGGTCGTAGCCAGCGTCGACCAGCTTGTCGAGGAGGTCGCCGGGGATCGGCATGCCGGGGCGGGCCCGGCCGTCACGTCCCGGCCGGTAGAGCTCGTTCGTGACGACCTGGGAGCCGTCGAAGCCGGTCACCTGGCGGACGCTGGAGACGAACCGGCCCCGAGGTGTCTTGGCGATGTAGATGACGAGGTCGATCGCCGCCGCCGCCAGCAGCATGGTCGCCTCCATGGGCAGTCGCTCCGGCGACTGCATGGCGTAGAGGGCGAGCTTTCGGAAGACCCCACTGGACGAGTCGGAGTGGATGGTCGATATCGAACCCGTGTTCCCCTGGCTCATTGCGTTGAGCATGGGCACGACCTCGTCGCCTCTCACTTCGCCAACCGCCACGCGGTCCGGGCTCATGCGCAGGGACATCCGCACGAGGTCGGCGGCGGTGACCAGACCGACGCCCTCGACGTTCGCCTCCCTCGCCTCAAGGGCGATGCAGTCGGGGTGCAGCTCGGGGAAGCGGTCGAGGCCGAGTTCCAGCTCGGTCTCGATGGTGACGATGCGTTCCTCCGGAGGTATCTCCGACGCCAACGCCCGGAGCATCGTCGTCTTCCCGGCACCGGTCGGGCCCCCGATCACGATCTGCAGGCGGCCCCTCACCGCCGCGCCGAGCAGGCTGCTCAGGCCCTGCTCGATGGTCCCCATGCCTTCGAGGTCGGCGAGGGTGACCTTGAGGTAGCGGTGGCGGCGGATGGCCAGGCAGGGCCGGGCGCAGACCCACGCCGTGGCGAACAGGCGTGAACCGTCCGGGAGCTGGAGGTTGAGCTGGGGGTGGCTCGGGTTGAACTCCCGCTCCGACAGCCCGTGGCGGCGGCCGATCTCTCGGAGCAGCTCGATCATCTCGTCGTCGCTTGCCGCGACGGGCGGGCCTTCCGCCTTCGTCCCGTCGGCGTACTCGATGAACACCACGTCGTGGCCGTTGGCGTGGATGTTCATGATGCGCTCGTCGTCGAGCATCGGTTGGAGCCGGGCCAGGTGGAAGATCCGGTTGAGGACGGCCTCGGCGAGCAGCCGCTCCTGCGCTGCGCTCATCGCCGGTTCGCTCCGGGCAAGGCAGTCCCGTGCGTGCCGTTCGAGATGGTCCTCGATAAGGCTGCCGGCGAGGGCGGCCTGATCGGCCTTGTCGAGGCGCCGGCCGTCGGCCATGCTCGCCGCTGTCTTTTCGGCGACCTCGGCGGCCACCGCGATGCGAATCCGCTCGACGAGGGCCTCGTCCAGCAGCCGGGCCGTCATGCCGGGACCGGTTCTGGCGTGAGGACGCGGTCGAGCATCGACCGGGCGGAGCGGACGAGCGGGCTCCGCCGGGCGAAGGCGGTCCTGCGCCCACCATGGAGTCCCTCGACGCCGGCCGGATCGACGGCAACGGCGACGACGTTGCAGCCGGTGGCGACTCCCACGGCGTCGGCGGCGTAGGGCCGCTCACCGACCACGGCAATGGTTAGCCCCGATCATTCACAGAGCCACCTGAGCTGATCGGCGCGTATCCGCGAAAGGGCCCTCCTGGCAAGGGAAACTGCGCTTATCGAGAGCAGCAGGAACCCAACCAGGAGGGCACT
>JAHFUS010000080.1 GCA_023264975.1 Actinomycetes bacterium
CTCATGCGCTACATCGACCGCTACAACAAAACGGCCAAGCCGTTCGCATGGACCTATAGCGGAAAGCCGCTCAAGGTGGTCGCATGAACGCGCGCCGTATTTCCGCGCGAGAGCACTAGCACTCCTGTCGAGCGAGAGCGATGCCCGTGCCGCCAAAGGCACGGCACGGGCATCCTCTCGGGCCTGTTCGATCGGTCACCTACAGGACGGAGACGTTGGCGACCTTGTTACCTTCGAACTCAACGAACCAGACCTTGCCATCGGAGCCTGAGGCCACGCCGAAGGGTCCGCCGTTCACCGTCGGCACGGCAAACTCCGTGATGACGCCGGCTGGCGTAATGCGGCCCATCTTGTTCGTGTCGTGCTCGGAGAACCAGAGGTTGCCATCGCTGCCGGTCGTGATCGACTTCGGCTTGGCGTTGGCACTCGGTATGGCAAACTCAGTGATGACGCCCGCGGTTGTGATTCGACCGATCTTGTTGCCGACGTTTTCGACGAACCAAAGATTGCCATCCGGGCCTCCGGTGATTCCGAGAGCCTGGCTGCCGGCCGTGGGGATCGTGTACTTGTTGGCGACCTTGTTGGTGCCCGGCACGATGCGCCCGATGTAATTGCCGCCAGTTGCAGTGAACCACATGGCATTGTCCGAACCCGTCGTGATGCCGTGCGGTTGGTCGAAGTTGCTCAGGCGATACTGCTTCACCGTCCCCGTCTCCGTCATGGTGCCGATCTTGTCGATCAGCTGTTCGGCGAACCAGAGCTTGGCGTCAGGGCCCGTGGTCATGATCCGGACGCCGGCGTTGGTGGCAACCGGGAAGGACGTGTAGCCCGCCCCGTCGAGGTTGATGCGCCCAATGCTGCCGCCGCCGGTATGACCAACTGCGGCCTCACCGAACCAGATCTGGTTGTTCAGGTGGGCGATCCCGTAGGGCCCGATCGGTACGGGGTACTCGGAGGTGACCCCTGCGGGCGTTACCTTCGCCACTCGGGCGCCGGCATTCTCCGTGAACCACACGTTCCCGTCCGGACCGTTGACAAGCTGTTGCGGACCGCTCCCCGCGTTGGGTAGCGCGTACTCGGCGATCACCCCTGGGGTCGCTCTTGCTGGCAGGATGACGGTCATCAGTGTCGTTGCCGCCAGCAACGGGATGCCGAACAGTCGGACACGGTGCACGCTCGCTCCTTCCTTGCTCGTTGAAAACGAGCGGGTCTCTGTGATCTCGGGTTCACCAAAGGCAAGGGACGTGACCGCATCCAGTCACGGCGCTGCCGAGCTACCGGTTATGAGCCGTCGCCATTGAAAACCGGCTCTCAGCCCTCCGGTCGGAGCCCACGGCCCTCCCAGCGGTCGCTTCGCTCGAAACGACATTCGATAAGCGAATTCTCGCAACTGCTTTGTATTCTAGCATCAAGACGCCTCTAGTTGGCTAGTATTTCGGCGTGCGGGCGGGAGGAACGTTGATTCGTGCGTAATCGGGTGCGCAAGCAGCTTCCGTCTCCGCCGACCGACCGCGGCGTGCACCACCTGGTGGCGGACCAGGCGGCAGCCACGCCCGATGCGGTGGCGGTGGTGGGCGGAGCGTCCAGCGCCACCTACGGCGAGCTCGACGCCGCCGCCAACCGCCTGGCGCAGCACCTGATCGCCCTCGGCGTGGGTCCCGAGTCGGTCGTGGGCCTGTGCGTGGAGCGGGGCGTGGACATGGTGGTGGCGCTGCTCGGTGTGCTCAAGGCGGGGGCGGCCTACGTGCCCCTCGACCCCGACTTCCCGGCCGGGCGCCTGGCGATGATGGTGGAGGATTCGGGCACCGCCGTAATCGTCCTGCACGACCACCTGAGCGACCGCCTGCCCTCGTCGTTCGGCGGCTCGCTGGTGCGCCTCGACGCCGACGGCCCGGTGATCGCGGCCCACCGCTGCGAGGCGCCGGCGGTGGCCTTTGACCCCGAACAGCTGGCCTACGTGTTGTACACCTCGGGCTCCACCGGCCGTCCCAAGGGAGTGGAGGTCCCGCACCGGGCGGTGGTCAACTTCTTGAGCGCCATGGCCACCAGCCCCGGACTGCGGGCCGACGACGTGGTGCTCGGCCTCACCACGCTGTCGTTCGACATCGCCGTGTTGGAGCTGTACCTGCCGCTGGTGGTGGGCGCCCGGGTGGTGGTGGCCACCCGGGCCCAGGCCGGCGATCCCGGTGTGCTGGCCGAGGTGATCGAGCGCCACCAGGTCAGCGTGATGCAGGCCACGCCCACCACGTGGCGCATGCTGCTCGACAGCGGGTGGCCGGCCCGGCCCGGGCTCAAGGCGCTGTGTGGTGGCGAGGCGCTACCCCCCGCACTGGCCGACCGTCTGCTGGCCACCGGCGTCGATCTGTGGAACCTCTACGGGCCCACCGAGACCACCGTGTGGTCCACCGTGGCCCGCATCGACACGCCCGGCCAGCGCCCCACCATCGGGCGACCCATCGCCAACACCGTCGTCTACGTGCTCGACGCCGACATGCGGCCGGTGCCGGTGGGGGTGGCCGGCGAGCTGCACATCGGCGGGATGGGGGTGGCCCGTGGCTACCGGGGCCGGCCCGAGCTGACCGCCGAGCGCTTCGTGGCCTCGCCCTTCGACGACGGGGGCCGGCTCTACAAGACGGGCGACATGGTCCGCCACCGCCACGACGGCAGCCTCGACTTCGTGGGACGGGTCGACTCCCAGGTCAAGCTGCGGGGCTTTCGCATCGAGCTCGGCGAGATCGAGGCCGCCCTGTCCGAGCACCCCTCGGTGTCGGGGGCAGCAGTGGTGGCCCGGGAGGACACACCCGGCGACACCCGCCTGGTCGCCTACGTGGTGGGGCGTCCGGAGCTGGACCGGCCGGCACCGTTCGAGGTCGACGGCATCGGTGCGTCAGAGGCGGAGGCGTGGGGCGAGATCTTCGACCAGGTACAGGTGGAGCGGGCACCCGAGCCCTCTGATCCCTCGTTCGACACGGGCGGCTGGAACAGCAGCTACACGGGCGAACCCATACCGGCGGAGGAGATGGTCGAGGCCGTGGATCACACCGTCGACAGGATCCTGGCGCTGCGCCCACGGCGTGTGCTGGAACTTGGCTGCGGTACCGGTCTGCTTCTGTGGCGGATCGCCCCCCACTGCGAGCGGTACGTCGGAACCGATATCTCAAGAGCCTCTTTGCGCACGCTCGAGCGCCGGCTGGAAGGGCGCGACTTCCCCAACGTCCGCCTCGAGCATCGACGGGCAGGCGACTTCGCCGGCATCGAGCCGGGCAGCTACGACACCATCGTCTTGAACTCCGTGGTTCACTACTTTCTCGCAGACCAGTTGGGCCCCTACCTCGCAGAGGCCGTGAAACGGGTGGCGCCAGCCGGCTCGGTGTTCGTGGGCGATGTCCGCAGCCTGCCGCTGCTCCGCGCGTTCCACGCCTCAGTGGAGTTGGCTCGCAGCTCCAGCTCCACCACGGTCGGCGAGTTGCGACGCCGGGTGGACCGGCGCCTGGCCCACGAGAACCAGCTCGTGGTCGACCCCGCCCTGTTCACGGGCCTGGCCTCCGAGTTGCCCGGGGTCAGCGCCGTGCAGCTCATTCCCAAGCGCGGGCGCCACCACAACGAGCTCACCCGGTTCCGCTACGACGCCGTCGTCCACGTTGGAGGAGCGCCGCCGCTTCCTTTGCAGTCATGGATGGACTGGCAAGCGGCGGGGCTCGATCTGGACGGCCTGCGGGCCACCCTCGAAGACCCGGCCATCGGAGCAATTGGCCTGTCCGGCGTGCCCAATGCGCGCGTCACCCGCTACGGGCGCATCTTGGCGGCCCTGTCGGCTGGCGAGGACGGGCTGACGTTGGCGGAGCTGGAAGGCGCCGCAACGACCGATGAGACCGCGGTTGACCCCGAGGATTTGTCGGCCATCGGCGAGGAGCTGGGCTACCACGTCGAAGCGAGCTGGGCCGGCGGCCACGAGGACGGGGCGTTCGACGTGGCCTTCGTACGGTCGCCCGCCGCCGGGCAGCGAAGGGCGTTCCCGCAGGCCGCCGTCTCGAAGCCGCTGGCTGAGCTGGCGACCGACCCGTTGGCCGCCCGCCGCGCCACTGAGCGCGCCTCGACTCTGGTGCCGCAGCTCTTGGCAGCGGTACGCCGGGCGCTGCCCGACTACATGGTGCCGAGCACCGTGGTCGTCCTGCCTACGCTGCCGCTCACACCGAACGGCAAGGTCGACCGGGCCGCTCTACCATCGCCAGGATCGGCCCGGCCCGACCTGATCACGCCGTTTGTCCAACCACGCGGCCCGCTCGAGGAGGGGATCGCCGCCCTGTTCGCACACGTCCTATCCCTCGACGAGGTCGGCGCCAGCGACGACTTCTTCGAGCTCGGTGGGGAATCGCTCCTGGCGACACAATTGATCTCGCTTGTCCGCTCCACCTACGGGGCCGACGTGCCATTGGGCGCGCTGTTCGAGGGTCCCACCGTCGCCCACCTGGCGGCGGTGCTCGCCTCGTCCCAGCTGTCCGCAGGCGACGCAGGTGAGGTGTTGGCGCCGGCCAGCCGAGTCGGCGACGTGCCGCTGTCGTTCGCCCAACGCCGGCTGTGGTTCATGGACCAGCTCCAGCCGGGCAACCCCGTCTACAACCTGCCCTGCGCCTGGCGCATCGACGGGCCGCTCGCCGTCGAGGTGCTCGAGCGGGCCGTCACCGAGGTTGTCGCCCGCCATGAGTCCCTTCGGACCAGGTTCCCGGCGCGCCACGGCGAGCCGTACCAGGAGATCACCCCACCGACCCCCGTCCGCATCGACGTCGTGGACTTCAGCGGCGCCGATGCCGGGACCGCCGATCAGCGCGCCCGGCGTATGGCGGCCGAGGAGGCGGCACGGCCATTCGACCTCCGGCGAGGCCCCACGTTGCGGTGTCGCCTGCTGCGCACCGGCCCCGATCGCCACGTGCTCCTCATGACACTGCACCACATGGTGTCGGACGGGTGGTCGACAGGGGTGTTGACCTCCGAGCTGGCCGCCCTGTACCTGGCGTTCCGCCGTGGCGAACCGTCTCCCCTCGCACCGCTGCCCGTCCAGTACGTCGACTTCACGGTCTGGCAGCGGCGCCGCCTGGCCGACTCCGTGCTCGAGGCGCAACTGAAGTTCTGGATAGACCGGCTGGCCGGCGCCCCTAGCGTGACAGAGCTGCCCATCGACCGCCTACGACCGCCCGTGCCCTCGCACCGCGCCGCCACCGTCGCCATGTCGGTGCCGGCCGATGTCGCCACTGCCCTCAAGGACCTGAACCGCACGACGAGAACCACGCTCTTCATGGCACTGCTGGCCGCGTTCAAGGTGCTGGTGAGCCGCCACGCAGGAATCACCGACGTCGTCGTCGGCACCACCATCGCCGGGCGGAGCACCTCCGAGCTCGAGCGGCTCATCGGAATCTTCGTCAACCCAATCGTCATGCGCACCGACCTGTCGGCGGACCCGTCCTTCACCAACGTCCTGGCCCGCGTGCGGGCAACCGCCCTTGGTGCATACGCCCACCACGAACTCCCGTTCGAGCAGCTGGTGGAGGACCTGTCCCGAACGCGTGACCTCAGCCGGAATCCCCTCGTGCAGCTCGCATTCCAGGTGTACCCCGGCGCCACCCCGGTGGCACTCGACGAAGACGTCACCATGCGGGATCTCGGCGGGCTGGCCGGCGGCGCGTACGGCGAGAGGGCCGGCGGGTCGGTCACCACGCCCTACGACCTCGAGGTATTTATGTCTCCTGCCTCCGACGGTGGTCTCGTCGGGAGCTTCGTGTACGCCACCGACCTGTTCGAACACGGGACCGTCGCCCGCCTGGCCGGCCACTACCGACGACTACTTGAGGCCGCTGTGTCAGACCCCTCCGCCCCAGTGTCGTCCCTGTCGCTGATGGATGACAGGGAGCGCCGGCAGGTCCTGGTTGAGTGGAACGACACGGCCACCGTCGTGCCGACCGACCGCGGCGTGCACCACCTGGTGGCGGACCAGGCGGCAGCCACGCCCGATGCGGTGGCGGTGGTGGGCGGAGCGTCCAGCGCCACCTACGGCGAGCTCGACGCCGCCGCCAACCGCCTGGCGCAGCACCTGATCGCCCTCGGCGTGGGTCCCGAGTCGGTCGTGGGCCTGTGCGTGGAGCGGGGCGTGGACATGGTGGTGGCGCTGCTCGGTGTGCTCAAGGCGGGGGCGGCCTACGTGCCCCTCGACCCCGACTTCCCGGCCGGGCGCCTGGCGATGATGGTGGAGGATTCGGGCACCGCCGTAATCGTCCTGCACGACCACCTGAGCGACCGCCTGCCCTCGTCGTTCGGCGGCTCGCTGGTGCGCCTCGACGCCGACGGCCCGGTGATCGCGGCCCACCGCTGCGAGGCGCCGGCGGTGGCCTTTGACCCCGAACAGCTGGCCTACGTGTTGTACACCTCGGGCTCCACCGGCCGTCCCAAGGGAGTGGAGGTCCCGCACCGGGCGGTGGTCAACTTCTTGAGCGCCATGGCCACCAGCCCCGGACTGCGGGCCGACGACGTGGTGCTCGGCCTCACCACGCTGTCGTTCGACATCGCCGTGTTGGAGCTGTACCTGCCGCTGGTGGTGGGCGCCCGGGTGGTGGTGGCCACCCGGGCCCAGGCCGGCGATCCCGGTGTGCTGGCCGAGGTGATCGAGCGCCACCAGGTCAGCGTGATGCAGGCCACGCCCACCACGTGGCGCATGCTGCTCGACAGCGGGTGGCCGGCCCGGCCCGGGCTCAAGGCGCTGTGTGGTGGCGAGGCGCTACCCCCCGCACTGGCCGACCGTCTGCTGGCCACCGGCGTCGATCTGTGGAACCTCTACGGGCCCACCGAGACCACCGTGTGGTCCACCGTGGCCCGCATCGACACGCCCGGCCAGCGCCCCACCATCGGGCGACCCATCGCCAACACCGTCGTCTACGTGCTCGACGCCGACATGCGGCCGGTGCCGGTGGGGGTGGCCGGCGAGCTGCACATCGGCGGGATGGGGGTGGCCCGTGGCTACCGGGGCCGGCCCGAGCTGACCGCCGAGCGCTTCGTGGCCTCGCCCTTCGACGACGGGGGCCGGCTCTACAAGACGGGCGACATGGTCCGCCACCGCCACGACGGCAGCCTCGACTTCGTGGGACGGGTCGACTCCCAGGTCAAGCTGCGGGGCTTTCGCATCGAGCTCGGCGAGATCGAGGCCGCCCTGTCCGAGCACCCCTCGGTGTCGGGGGCAGCAGTGGTGGCCCGGGAGGACACACCCGGCGACACCCGCCTGGTCGCCTACGTGGTGGGGCGTCCGGAGCTGGACCGGCCGGCACCGGCCAGCCAACTCCGAAGGGCCCTGGCCGCCCGCCTGCCCGCCTACATGGTGCCGGCCGCCATCATCGCTCTCGATGCCTTCCCGCTCACGCCCAACGGCAAGGTCGACCGGAGATCGCTACCGGCGCCGGCGGCCAATCCTGACTCCCGTTCGTACGTCGCCCCGCGGACCTCCGAGGAGCACGTGCTCGTCAACGTCTGGCAGGAAGCCCTGCGGGTTGAACGCGTCGGCGTCCACGACGACTTCTTCGAGTTGGGCGGGCACTCTCTCCTCGCCACGCTGGTGGTCGCCCTCACCCGGGAACGGGCGCACACCGAGATTCCGGTGCGAGCGATCTTCGAAGCCCCGACCGTGGCGGAACTGGCAATCGTGGTGGCCGCTGCCGCCAACCGTCCCGTGCTGCCTCCTCTGATCGCGGTCGACCGAGCGCTCTTCCGCCGCTGAGCCTCGAACGCGCCCGACGAACCAGCCGAACTGCCATGCGGATCTCAATCCTGCTCCCGCTGTTGCCACCAGAGCGGCCGAGCGGTGGCTACCGCGTGCACCTGGAGTATGCCAACCGGCTGGCCCGCAGAGGCCACTGCGTGAGCGTGATCTTTCCCGAGACGGTCCCCCTCCCCCCGCCGGACGCAATCAGAACCACTACCAGTCCATCTCCATTTCTCGCAGAGCGGCTGTGGTGGTTCACCATCGACGATGGCGTGCGCCTTCTCGTCGTTCCCGACCTACGCAGGGGTTCTCTGCCCCCTGCCGATGTCGTCATGCTCACGTCGTGGGCGACGGCGGAAGCGGCCCTAGACTATCCGCCCGCTACCGGGCGCAAGGTCTACGTCGTCTACGACTACGAGTACTGGCGCTCGGTCGATGCAGACGTCCGTCAGCGGATGAGCCGAACCTTCCAGCTAGACGCGGAGGTGGTTGCCACATCGGTGGCCGTCGAGGAGATGCTGGCCGAGAACGGCGTCAGGCCGGCGGCGACCATCCCGTGCGGCCTGGACTTCGAGACGTTTCACATCAAGCAGCCGATAGCCGGACGACACCCGCTCCGGGTCGGCCTGCCCCTCAGGGACGAGCCGTTCAAGGGCACGGCCGATGGCCTTGCCGCCCTGGAGGAGGTGCGGCGCCACGCCGGCCCGACGCTGCAGGCGGTGGCCTTCGGCGCGTCGCATCGTTCGGGGGTCCCGCCATGGGTCGACGTGCTCGGCCGGCCGACGGACGCCGCGCTGTGCGACCTGTTCAACAGCCTGTCCATTCTCGTCCTGCCGTCGTTGTACGAGGGGTGGGGACTTCCGGGCTGCGAAGCTATGGCCTGCGGCGCTGCCCTGGTCACCACCGACAGCGTGGGCGTACGAGGCTACGCGCGAGATGGTGAGACGGCCATCGTGGTGCCGCCCGGTCAGCCGCTACTCCTCGCCGGTGCTGTCCTCGATCTGCTCGCTGACGACACCCGGCGGCAGCGACTCGCCACCGCCGGCAGCGCCTTCGTGGAACGGTTCACCTGGGAGGCTGCGGTGACGCAGCTGGAGCAGGTCATGATCGGCTGAATCGGCGGGCCCATCGCTCCTCGACTATCCCCACGCAGTGTCGACAACAGCCAACTCGGCGGTTTCGGCGCGCAAGTCGAACGTCGCCCGCACAATGCTGCCCTGGGCAACATCGGCCTTGCGGAGGAAGCCGGCCCACCCCCAGGAGTTGCCCTGGGCGTCGACGCCCAGTGTGGTGATGCCAGCCTCGCCTGTCGAACAGACGAAATGGCGACCCTGCAAGTGTTGACGCATTCCCAATCGCCGCCGGCACGTGCTTCACGCCGTTCGCGCGGACGCTGGGCGTGACGACCCCCGCCACCCACGGCCTTCCGTCCTCGGTCCATCCCGAGAGCGGACCGGGCGCCGACACCCCACGGGCCGTGGGCCTCGGGAGACGACGACCCCAAGCGGACGGCGGGCTCGGCGCCCCGCGTGGCAACAGGAGGCCCGGGGCTGGGCGCTGGAGGCACTCGGAGTAAATGGAGTAGATATTGACCGTCGCCAGGTTGAGGCCTGCCTCGTGGCACCCGGCGAGGAAGTCGGCCCGCCCCAGCGTGGCGTGCGGGGCTCGGCGGAGGATGGTGAGGATGGCCTGATTGGTCTCGCCGATGATCTCCTCCGGCGTCTCATCGAGACAGTGCACCATGTCTGCGTCGACACGGAAGCGGCCGTGCAGTTGGTACGCCTCAGCCGTCGATGAAGGCAGGACGACTTGCCGTCGACCGGACCCAACGACCACGAACGGGAGCGCGAGTCCGAAGAGCTCGGCCGTGCTGAACAGACTCTCGGCGCTGAAGAGGCCCGCGCTGATCCCGGCCGACTGGAGCAACGAGGCGACAGCGGTTGGCCATGATCGGCGCGGCCGCCGCAACTGTGGCCAGGGCCACGGTGACGAGCGGCGGGGATCCGGACATCCCAGGGCAACGGACTGCCTCCGGATCCGGTGCTCGAGTTGGCGGATCCGCTCCCCGCTCACGCCTGCCTGGCGGCCGACCTCAGCCAGGCGCAATGGCGGCCGACCCCGCAGGCCCATGCGATCAAGCACCGACAGCAGGCGCCCCTTGTCGAGTTTCCCCTGCCCGAGATCCTGCATGTGGTCGGTCAGAGCGTCCTCCAGCCGCGCCGTCCTGAACCGCTGCACCGCTGGGGCCAGCGACCCACCGGTACAAGGTTGTGGATGGCTTGGCGTGACGCAAGAACAGTCATGTCGTCCTCACAGTCGTGGGCGACGGCACCAATCGACTGCGAAGTCGAAATCGTCTTAATGACCGCAGTGTACTAAAGGGTCCGAAGCACTGTGCCCGTTCCTGCGACCACCGGGAACGTGTTCGAAACCCGCCGTTGCCTACCCGAAGTGGTGGTTCAGCCACCCGACGTCACACGTGTGGGCCAAGCCGGTGGAAGGAAACCTGTTTTGGCGCGTGGCGGACACGCCCAGAGTCCGTATACTTGTGCACCAGGCTGACATCGAGGGAAGGCGTCGTGGCTGTCAATGGCTGACAAGCGGGGCGCGGAAGGTTCGGGAGGCACCGCCGTTCCCGAAGGGCTCATCCACGGTTTTCAGGATCTCGGCCTCAGCCCGTACGAGGCTCGCGTCCTCCTGGCCCTGCTGCGGCGGGGCGCGTGCAACAGCGTCGAGTTGGCGCGGCTGTCGGGTGTGCCCCGTACGGCTGTGTACCCGGTTCTTCACGGGCTCGGATCGAAGGGCCTCGTGGAGCGAGTCGATGGTCCCGGCCCGGCCGTCTGGGCCAGCCTGAGACGAGGCGACGTCATCCTTCGGTTGGAGGCGGCGGAAGAGGAGCGGCTGCGCCGGCACCGCGAGCGCGCCCATGAGGTGCGGGGTCTCCTGGATCGCTCGTTTCCGGAGACGCCGCCCGAGGTCCCGCTGCCCTTCGTGCATCTGTTGGGGGAGGGTCAGGCGAGGGTGAGGCTCGAACAGGTTTTGGGTGTCGCCGACGCGGAGCTGCTGCTGTTCACCCGGGCCAGTTCACCGTGGGCCTCATCCGATCTGGGACAGGTCTTCGACGACGCCCTCTCGCGGGGCGTCAGGATGCGGATGCTCTACGAGGCCGATGAGTGGTCGGACCCCGCCGCCGAAGACTTCCGCGCCGAGATGACGAGGTACCACCGAGCAGGCGCTGAGGCGCGCACAGTGGACGAGCTTCCCGCTCAGATGGTCCTGGTAGATCGCAGGGTCACCCTGGCCTGCTTGCTGCCCGAGGTGGGCGAGGGCTACACCGCCAGCCTCCACGTGGAGCACTCGGGGTTCGCCGGCGTCGCCGCAGTTGCCTTCGACCAATACTGGTCGGCCGGGCGCGCACCACGTGTCGTCGTGCGCAGCCGGGTACGCACTCGCGAGCCAGCTGTGCGGCCCTCGCTACGATCGGCGGGATGATCCCCCGGCGGGCCGGACCTCCCCCACCGCGCTTGGCCGTCTCAGTGGCCCTTGATGTATCTCTGCGCTTTTGACCAGGCCTGCTCGGCCGCCAGCCGGCCGGTGACCCGGGCGTCGAGATCCCCCTGCTCGAAGTGGATGCCGCCGTAGCGCCGGGACATGCCGGCTTCATCGGCCGCCGCTGAAAACGTCGGCCAGGTCAAGGTGATGTCGGTGACCGGCGACAGGCCGGGCTCGACGGTCGAGCTGCCGGCGCGAATCGTGACCGACCCTCCAAACTTGTCGCTACCGGTGAACCGTCGCAGTATCTCCGCACCGGCGGCACTGAAGTTGCTGTGCCCGGACGAGTACTCCCCGAAGGGGGGCGTCGGGAAGTAGGTCGGCTGGTACGGCGTCCAAGAGCCGCCGTCGATCATCTTGGTCCCCTGCCCTGGTCCACCCCAGGCCGAAATCTGCTGGCCCCGGAACAGGTACCGGATGGCGGTGATGGGACGGACCGAGTCGTAGGCGATCTTGTTGTCCCACGCGACGATCCCGGCGTCAAAGATCGCGTTGGTGAGGGCGAAGAACATCTGCACGTCCTCCTTCACGCCGTGACGGTCCCTGCGAGACACGTACTGCGCCAGCAGGTTCCAATGGCCCGGCGGCAGCTCGGACTTGGGCCCGTCCGCCCAGTACTCGGCGGACACCTTCTGTTGATCGGTGAGATTGGCGCTGATGTTGACAAGATCCCCGGCCTGATCGACGAAGGCCTGTGAGCCGAGCCGGGCCGGGCCCATCGGCGACCGGAACTGGCTGTCACTCGTGAGGGCAAACGGAGTCACTCTGTTCCAGTAGGGCGTCATGCACGGCGGTGTCACCGTCGCCCCGGTGACGTCCACGTAGCGAAGCGGCTGCCAGCGGTCTGGGTCCAGCACAGTCGCGGCATCCATGGCACCAGCAACCACCATCGGGTTGTTGGCCGGCTTGTAGCCGCTGTAATCGGAGTACGGGGCGCCACCGTTGATGTCGCCGAGCTGGTTGGAACCGTCGTGGTGCCGGAAGTCGAGGACCGCTTGGCAAGCGACGTTGCCGACACCCGCAGGCGTCGTGACATCGGTCGAGGTGGTGGCCCTCAGGTCGTAGCCGTTGCGGGCCATGACATCGTTGAACACCACTGCCGAGGCTGGGAACAGGTCGATCGCCGCCCGGTACGCAGCGAAGCTGATGGCCGCGTCACGGTTCGCGCTGCCCCGCTCACGCGAGGGCCGGCGGACTGCGTCGCCCAGCCGGGTGCCCATGGCCTTGTTGTCGTAGGCGGCCCACGAGTCGAAGATGCAGGTGTGCACTATGGCAAGCGCCCGCGACACCATCGGCGGCCCGAGCTTCGTACGGCGGACGCCTTCGAGCAAGGCGCTGTTCCACTGCAGGACGATGTTGTCGCCGGACTCCATTCTCGGCATCGGGTCGGCCGACCCGGGTGACGCCGGCAGCGCAACGAGCATCGTGAGCGCACTCACCGAGCCGAGCACCCCGACGATCCGCCGCAGCCGTGCATTCCTCGTCAGTCCGTGACCGACCTTCCGACTCATGGCTGCCTCCCCGTCGTCTAGCGTCGCTTCGCACGCGCCAGAAGGAGGAGATCAGCGGTTCGGGCCGCCCTTTCCGCCGCGGCGACTTTGCGCTTCCCCATCTATTCGCGTTGCCCAAAGGAGATTTTAGTCGTAGCGTACGAATACCGCAAGGGCCTGCGACGAAATTCGCCGTGATGCCCGTGGGCACCTAGCTATGGACTTCGCTACCACCTCAGCACCAGTGGCGGGTGCGCTCCCGCCTTCGGCGGAGTGCCATGTCGTGCTCCACCAATACGGGTCGTGCACCCATGGACCAGCAGCCGGTCGGCCGCCTCGGCATGACGACCTGCGTGATGTCCTTACCCGTCTGGTCCGCTTCTATCTTCCCAACGCGGGTGTCTCCGTCGACCGGTCCTGCCCCCGCTGCCCCGCCCAACACGGCAAGCCGCGCCTCCTGCTGGACGACGGCAGGGAGTCGGCGCTGCGCCTCAGTGTGGCGCACGCTCGAGACATCACCGTGTTCGCCTTCTCCAGTGACGCCGACGTCGGAATCGACGTCGAGACGGTGAGAGACGACTTCGACTGGGCCCCAATGCTCGACACTGTCTTCTCCCCCGCCGAGCAGCGAGAGACGGAGGCGACAACAGCGGACGACGTTTCCCGGCGGCGCCGGTACTACGAGAGGTGGGTCGCCAAAGAGGCGGTCCTCAAGGCGATCGGCGTCGGGGTGGACGGGCCCATCAGAGAAGTCGACACGACGGGTCACCACAGCAGCTGGGACGGTTGGGCCGTATGCCCTCTCCGCCTAG
>JAHFUS010000081.1 GCA_023264975.1 Actinomycetes bacterium
GGGGGCGGGGGCGGGGGCGGGGGCGGGGGCGGGAAAATCGTTCCGGCAACGGGCCCGGCGCCGCTACCGTCGACCTTCGATGCTGACGCTTCCTCCTCGGGCCGGCCTGCGGCGCCGGCTATCCCAGCTGCTGCCGGGCCTGTGCTCGTGCGGGGTGGGGCTGGCGCTGATGGTGCTGGCCGACCTGGGGCTGGGGCCGTGGGAGGCCCTGCACCAGGGCCTGTCCGCCAGGACTGGCGTGCCCATCGGGACCACCGGGATCCTGGTCGGCTTCGTGGTGCTGCTGGCATGGGTGCCGCTCCGTCAGCGGCCCGGCGTCGGCACGCTCTGCAACGTCGTCCTCATCGGCCTGGTGATCGACGCCGTGCTGGCGGTGGCTCCTGAGCCCGCCGGCCTCGTCACCCGGTCCGCCTGCCTGGCCGCGGGCATCGTGCTCGTCGGCCTGGGCTCCGGCCTCTACATCGGCGCCGGCCTGGGCCCCGGCCCCCGGGACGGTCTCATGACCGGCCTGTCCGCCCGCCACGGCCGCTCCCTGCGCCTCGTGCGCACTCTCATCGAACTGTCCGCCTTGGCCGTGGGATGGGCCCCCGGGGGGTCGGTGGGCGTCGGCACCCTCGCCTTCGCCCTGTGCATCGGTCCCCTCGTGCAGGCCTCCCTCGGTCGCCTCACCCTGCCGGCACTCACCGCCCCGGCCGAGTAGCCCCGCGTTCGAGGAGGGCGCGGAGGGCGGGGGCGTAGGGGGAAGTGAGAATGCCCTCCTCGGTCACGATGGCGGTGACGAGGTCGGCCGGCGTGACGTCGAAGGCCAGGTTCTCCGAGTCGACGCCGGCAGGCGTGGTGCGGGCGGCGCCGAGCCCCGACACCTCGTCGCCGGCCCGGCGCTCGATCGGGATGTCCGCCCCCGAAGGGCACCGCAGGTCGACGGTGGATGTGGGGGCGGCGACGTAGAAGGGCACGCCATGATGGCGGGCCAGCACGGCCAGCGGGTAGGTGCCGACCTTGTTGGCCACGTCGCCGTTGGCGGCGATACGGTCGGCGCCGACGACCACGCAGTCGACCCGTCCCTCGGCCAGCAGCGAACCGGCTCGGACGTCGGGGATCACGGTGGCGGGGATGCCGAGACGGTCGAGCTCCCACGCCGTGAGCCGGGCGCCTTGGAGGAGGGGCCGGGTCTCGTCGACCCACACGTGGCCGACGTCGGCCGAGCGGATGACGCCGAGGGCGGTCCCGAAGCCGGCGCAGGCCAGGGCGCCGGCGTTGCAGTGGGTGAGCACGCGGGCGCCGGCGGGCAGGAGGGCGGCGCCGTGGGCGCCGATGCGGCGGTTGCGGGCCACGTCCTCGGCCGCCATGGCGATCGCCTCGGCCACCGGGTCGTCGGCCGCCCGGGCCCGAGCCACGCCCCACGCCAGGTTCACCGCCGTCGGGCGGGTCGCCACCAGCCGGGCGGACGCCTCATCGAGGTCGTCGCCGGCGACGGCGGCCAGCGCCACGCCCATCGCCCCCGCCACACCGAGGGCCGGCGCACCCCGCACGGCGAGCGTGCGGATGGCCTCGCACAGCTCGTCGACGGTCGAGGCGTGGAGGAACACGAGGTGGCCGGGAAGCCGGCGCTGGTCGATCATCCGAACGGCGCCGTCCAGCCACGCGATGGTGGGTGGGATCGGGTCGTCAGGCACGGGCGAGGGCATCGCAGGTGGCCCGGACGCCGGCCTCCACGCCGCCGGGGTGCCGGTAGGCGGCCGACCCGAGGAGCATGAGAAGGCCGGCTCCACCCGCCTGGGCGGCCTGGCTGCGAGCGTTGTCCGGGCCGATCCCGCCGCCCAGCACGGCCACCGGCACGGCCGCGCCCTCGACCGGCCGGCGGACGGCGTCGAGTTGGGCGCGCACGTCGTCGTCGGTGTCGAACAGCTTGCCGTTGAAGGCGCCGACCTGGACGTAGTCGGCGCCGGCCAGGCGGGTGAGCAGGGTGAGGACGTGGCCGGCCACACCGAAGCGGTCGTTGCGGACCCAGGGGCCTGAACCGACCCGGTGGGCGAACAGGGGCACACCGAGCTCCGCGTCGCGCAGCGCCCGAACGGCGTCGAGGCCGGCACAGAAGGCGTTCACCATCACGCCCGTCGCCCCCAGCTCCACCACCCGGCGGGCGCGGGCGACCAGGCCCTCGACGGGGCCGGTGACGTTGGCGCAGTAGACGACGGACCGGGGCAACACCGACGCAACCGCCTCCACCCGCTGCTCCAGAGGGCACCAATCGGGGTCGCCGAGCAGCTCGTCGTCCTTCACCAGGCGCGCCCCTCCGGCTGCGAGCGCGGCCGCCACCGCCGCCACCTCGGCGGGCCTGAGCCCGAGCGACGGCTTCACGATGGCCCCTACCCCGACGTCGGGCGGCGCAGGGAACGCAGGACCGGGGAACAGGCCGGCGGGCAGGTCGAGGCCCACCAGCCGGCAGCGGATGAACGACCGGTCCTCCACCCCCTCCCCCGCCACCAGCGACGACAGCAGCATGGGCAGGTTGCGTCCCCAGTTGGCGGCCGGGAAGTCGAGCACCGCCAGGCCCCTGCCCTCCTCCACCACCCGGCCCCGGACGAAGTCCGGCCCCTCGGGCATGCCGAGCGACTCCTCCAACGCCAGCGCCTCGGCGGAACCATGCGGCTCCAACTCGAACGTGGCCCGAATCATGCGAGTCGTGCAGTCCCGAGTAAATAGGGTGTCAAAACGACACCCTATTTACTCGAAAGCGGCAGTTTCTAGGTGCCCACCGTCCAGGACGACAGGTACTCCTCCTGGGCGGGGGTGAGGCGGTCGATGGCGACGCCCATGCTCTCCAGCTTGAGACGGGCGATCTCGGCGTCGATGTCAGCGGGGACGTCGTAGACGCGCTTCTCCAGGCCGGCGCCGTTCTTGACGACCCACTCGGCGGCCAGCGCCTGGTTGGCGAAGCTCATGTCCATGACGGCGGCCGGGTGGCCCTCGGCGGCGCCGAGGTTCACCAGGCGGCCCTCGGCGATGACCAGCACGCGGCGGTCACCGTCGAGCAGGAACTCCTCGACCGAGGGACGGACCTCCCGGCGGGCGCCGGCCATGTCGCCCAGCGTCTTCAGGTCGATCTCGATGTCGAAGTGGCCCGAGTTGGCGAGGATTGCGCCGTCCTTCATGGCCGCGAAGTGCTCCCTGCGCAGCACATCACGGTTGCCGGTGACGGTGATGAAGATGTCGCCCACCGGGGCGGCCTCCTCCATCGAGGTCACGTGGTGACCGTCCATCACGGCTTCGAGCGCCCGCAGGGGGTCGATCTCTGTGACGTAGACCTGCGCGCCCATGCCGGTCGCCCGGCTGGCCACGCCCTTGCCGCAGTAGCCATAGCCGGCCACGACGATCTTCTTGCCGGCCAGCAGCACGTTGGTGGCCCGGATGATGCCGTCGAGGGTGGACTGGCCGGTGCCGTAGCGGTTGTCGAACATGTGCTTCGTGTCGGCGTCGTTCACGGCGACGATCGGGAACTGAAGGGCCCCGTCGGCCTGCATGGCCTTCAGCCGGATCACGCCGGTGGTGGTCTCCTCGGTGCCGGCCAGCACCTCGGGCACCTGCTCGGGCCGCTGCTGGTGGAGGCGGGATACGAGGTCGCAGCCGTCGTCCATGGTGAGCTGGGGGTGCTCGTCGAGGACGGCGTCGATATGGCGGAAGTAGGTCTCCGAGTCCTCGCCCTTGATGGCGAACACCTGCATGCCCTCGTCGCGCACCAAGGCGGCGGTGACGTCGTCCTGGGTGGACAGGGGGTTGGAGGCGCACACGTGCACGATGGCGCCGCCCGCCTTCAGCGTGCGCAGGAGGCTCGCCGTCTCGGTGGTGACGTGCAGGCAGGCCGCCACCCGGATGCCCTCGAGGGGGCGCTCCTTGGCGAAGCGCTCGCGGATGGAGGCGAGCACCGGCATGTGGGTCTCGGCCCAGTCGATGCGCTGGCGGCCGAGGTCGGCGAGGGCGATGTCGGCGATGTCGTGGGCCATGGAGTGAGGTTCAGCCTTCCTGGAGTTGTTGCTTGAGCTCGTCGATGATCGGTACGGGGCCGGGGTCGATGCCCTCGGCGGCGGCCATGTGCAGGGCCACGTAGTCTCCCACGAGCACGAGGTCGAGCAGTTGGGCGAGGTCGCCGTCGCCCTCCGCGCGCACCTCCTCGATGCCTGCCACCACCTCGCGCACGAGGTCGGCAACCAAGTCGAAGCGGCGGCTGACCTGCGGGTGCTCGCTGTCGTGACGGAGGTTGACCAGCGTGATGAGCTGGCGGGTGACGTCGCCGTGCTGGCCCCAGCCCTGGAGCTCGTTGTGGCACAGCTCGGGGTGCACCGAGGAGAAAGCGGGCGCCTTGGCGATCTCGTTGACCTGGGCCTTCCAGCGCTGGGCCACCGCGTTGCCGAGGGCGCCGGACGAGTTGACCAACGGGATGGTGCGGCCGATCCGGCGGGCGACCTCGGCGGCTGGGCCGGTGCCCGCCTCGAGCTGGTCGCGGCGGCGCTTGAGCTGCTCCACGGCGAGGTCTATCCACTGGGTGGCGCCCGGGAACAGGCCGACCTGTTCGAGCACCACGAGGGGTGGGATCGACATGGCGCCGATGGCGGTGCGGGGCTGCGGCAGCTCGGGCGGCACGTGGACGACCGGTGATCCCCACGCCGAGGCCAGCTTGGCCAGCTGGCCGCCGCTGGTGACGGCCACCACGTGCGCTCCCTGCACGGCCGCCTCGCCCGCCGCCTCCACCGTCTCCTCGGTGTTGCCCGAAAAGGAGATGGCGAACACGAGGGATCCCTCGCCCACGAACGCCGGCAGCGTGTAGGACTTGACGACGACGACGGGCACCGACATGAACGGGCCGGCGGTGGCCAGCAGGATGTCGCCCGCCACGCCGCTGCCGCCCATGCCGAGGACGACCACGTTCTCGACCTCGGCACGGGTGGGAAGGCTGTCCGTGCCCTCCGCCTCGGCGCACGCACGCGCCACCTGCTCGGGCAGGCCGGCGGTGGCCTCCCAGATGCCCTGCGTGTCGAGAACGCCTTCCGGGCGGCTCAAGCCGGGACGTCCGGGTCGAAGGTGGGCCTGATGCCCTCGGCCGCCGCTTTGGCCACCAGGCGGTCGTGCTCGGCGCCGTCGACCGTCTCGGCCTCGTCGATCAGCATCACGGGAATGCCGTCGCGTACGGAGTAGCGGCGCTTCAGCCGGGGGTTGTACAGCGCCTGCTCGTCCTCGAAGTACAGCAGGGGGCCCTTGTCCTCGGGGCAGGCCAGGATGTCGAGCAGGCGCGGGTCGAGCGCCATGTCAGCCCTCACCCCCGACGTCGCCCCGCAGCAGCGCCTGCACCTCGGCCACGTGGGCATCGCACTCGGGCCGGGCCCTGGCCTCGAGATTGAGGCGCAGCAGGGGCTCGGTGTTCGACGCCCGTAGGTTGAACCACCAGTCGCCGTGGTCGACGGTGAGCCCGTCGGTCCGGTCGAGGTTGGCGCCGACGTGGGCCTCGGCCACCCGCTCGAGCACTGCGGCGGGATCGTCGTCCACCTTGGTGTTGATCTCGCCCGACATGGCGTAGCGCTCGAAGGGCACACGCAGTTCCGACAACGGCTTGCCGGCCAGGCCCATGAGCTCGAGGACCACCACCGCGGCGATGAGGCCCGAGTCGGCCCGGTAGTTGTCGCGGAAGTAGTAGTGGCCGGAGTGCTCGCCGCCGAACACGGCGTCGGTGTCGGCCATCACCGCCTTGATGAACGAGTGGCCCACCCGGGTGCGCACGGGCGTGCCGCCGTTCTCCCGGATGATCTCGGGCACCGCCTTGGAGCAGATGAGGTTGTGGATGATGGTGGCGCCCGGGTGCTTCTCCAGCATCGCCTTTGCGACCATGGCGGTGGTGGTGGAGCCCGACACCGGCTCGGCCTTCTCGTCGACGAGGAACACCCGGTCGGCATCGCCGTCGAAGGCGAGCCCCACATCGGCGCCGGTGTCGAGCACTCGGGCCTGGAGCGACTTGAGGTTCTCCGGCTGGATGGGATCGGCGGGGTGGTTCGGGAAGTTGCCGTCGAGGTCGGGGAAGAGGATCTCGAGGTCGTACGGAAGGCCCGCGAAGACCCGGGGCACGACGAGGCCGCCCATCCCGTTCGCCGTGTCGGCCACGACCTTGAGCGGGCGCAGGCCCTTCACGTCGACAAACCCGCGCACGTGGTCGGCGTAGTCGGAGATGAGCTCGCGCTCGCTGGACGTGCCAGGCGTGCCGGCCGGCGGCGGCGGGTCGGTGACCATGGCCTTGATCTCGGCCAGCCCGGTGTCGCGGCCGACCGGGCGGGCGCCCGACAGGCACAGCTTCACGCCGTTGTACCTGGCCGGGTTGTGCGAGGCGGTGAACATGGCGCCCGGTGCGTCGAGCTTTCCGGCCGCGTAGTAGAGGAG
The DNA here is from genome assembly GCA_023264975.1 of Actinomycetes bacterium. Lineage (GTDB taxonomy): Bacteria > Actinomycetota > Acidimicrobiia > Acidimicrobiales > JAHFUS01. Next base: position 6,424 of record JAHFUS010000081.1, read on the forward strand.
ATCGGTGGACGCCAGGCCCAGATAGACGACGTCGACGCCCTGCCCCATCACGCCGTCGGCAAAGGCAGCGGACAGCGCCTCGCCCGACGGACGCATGTCGCGCGCCACCAACACGGTGGGTGCGCCGGCAAACGCGGCGAAGGCGGCACCGATGCGGCGGCACACGTCGGCGTCGAGCTCGTCGGGGACGATGCCACGCACGTCGTAGGCCTTGAAGATCGTGTCTAGAGAGCCCATGTGGTGCCGAAGCCTAGTGGTTCACGCTCCACGACCGGCCCGGGAGGACGGTCCACCGACAACTCGCTGGTGCGACATCCCGAAGGGAGGGCGCAACGGCGACCGGCCCGGGAGGACGGAGGAAGTGCCCCAGCACCGCCCTGGTCAGCAATAGTTGTCCTATGCTTTCCCAGTTCTTCGGATGCCGATGATCTCGGTCGTGATGCCGGCCTTCAACGAGGCCGACTTCCTCGAGGCGGCGGTGCGCGACGTGGTGCAGGGGATGGCAGCGCGCGGTCACGACATCGAGGTCCTCGTAGTGGAGAACGGCTCCTCCGACGGCACCTCCGCCCTGGCCCGTGCACTCGCTGCTGAGCTCCCCGGCGTGCGGGCCTTCTCGCTCCCGGACGCGGACTACGGGGCTGCGCTACGAGCAGGGTTCCTGGCCGCCGGCGGTGAGGTGGTGGCCAACTTCGACGTGGACTACTACGACGTCGCCTTCGTCGACCGGTGCCTCGGGCTTCTTACCGAGGGCGGTCCGGTGATCGTGGTGGGCAGCAAGCGGGCCGAGGGTGCCGACGATCAGCGGGTCTGGCCCCGCCGGCTGATCACCTCGGTGTTCTCCTTCGTGCTCCGCCGCGGGTTCGGCCTCGGCGTCTCCGACACCCACGGCATGAAGATCATGCGCCGCGAGCCGCTGCTAGCCGTCGTCGAGCGGTGCCGTTTCGGCACCGACCTTTTCGACACCGAGCTCGTCCTCCGGGCCGAGCGGGCCGGGCTCGGCGTGGCCGAGGTCCCCGTGGCGGTCCGTGAGTCGCGCCCCTCCCGCACGCCGATCATCCGACGCGCCGCTCGTACGGTACGGGGGCTGGTCCGCCTGCGCCTCGCCCTCCGCCACGACACGGCCTGACCGGGTCCCGCGCTCCCGCGGTGGCCGGGGCGGCTCCCGCGGCACACGCATCCTGGCCACCACCACGAGGCCGACCAGGCCGAGGGCGGTGAGCGCCATGCCGGCGTTGTCGACCGACGTGCGGCCGTAGTGCAGTTCCACGTGCTTCGCGGTGGGCACGACCACCATGAGGTTGGGCGAGACACGCCAGGGGCCCTCGGCACCCGACGCCTCCCAGTTCGGGAAGTAGGACATCTTCACGAGGATCGGGGTACCAGGCGTGTCCACGTCGAACGAGATGCGGTCGTCGCCGGTGTGGACCGCGGAAACCCTTGTCGCCGTGGTGACCGGGTCGGCCGGCGCCGTGGCCGCGTCGGCCCGGGCGACCCGCTTCCACCCCGGCGGGCCGCCGGTGGCGAGGTAGCTGCCCTGGCGGGCCGGTTCGAGGAACCACCCCTCGGACACCTCCAGCCAGTCCTTCTCCTTGGCCACGTCCTCCACCACGACCGGCATGCTCGCCAGGGGCTCGACAAGGTTCGAGCGGGCCACCTCGTAGACGGCCCAACTGCGGTCGGCCTGGCCAGTGGGGTAGTTGACCGGGAATCCCTTCGTGGACGCGACGAGGCGGAGGTCGGGGTTCTGACCGGCCAGGGCCTTCGACTCGGCGGTGAACGCCATGTAGTAGCGGCTACCGAGCATCTGCAGGTGGCGGACACCGGCGGCGATGTCGTAGTCCTTGTAGTTCAGGCCTCGCTGTGGCCGCGACGCCTTCCTGGACAGCTCTGACGCGGAAAGGAAGTGGTACGGGGTGGTGGCCGACGACTCGAAATACAGGCCCTCCATGGACCCGATACAGCCATCGGTCCAGTACGGCAGCAGCATGAGCGCGAGAGGCGTCCCCATCTGGTCGAGTTCGGGCTCGTACTCCCAGTGGGCGCGGCCGCAGCCGACGGACCGGCCCACCTTGGCCATCGTGTCGATCACTTCCCGGTACTCCGGGTAGGAGGTCTTGCGCTCGTAGCCGCTGTAGTTCCACTTGGCCCAGTCGGGCACGTAGTTGCGGTCGGCGGTTGCCGGCACGAACGGGATCTTCTCGACCAGCGGCAGGTGCAGGGGGATGGCCACGAAGGTCAACGTGACGAGGAGGACGGCGATGGCGCCGCCGGCCGGCGCGTACTCGTAGATCGCCGGGAGGACGGCGTCGGCCAGACGGCGCTGTGGCCCAACCGGCTCGGGCTCGGCCTCCAGGGCGCCTTCGTCGCTCCACCGGGCCGAGTTCCGGTCGCTGCCACAGACCCGGTCCCACGCGGGTTTGGCCAAGTGCATCGCGAGCCACGCCAGCGAGGCGGCGGCGATGCCGGCCAGGAGGGCGAGGCACAGGAACCAGAACGGGATCAGGCGGGGGTTCCATATCTTGCCCTGGGGCGCGAAGCGGAACGCCACCGCCGACAGGCCGGCCATGATCGTGAGGAACTGACCCACCCGGCAACGGCGGGCGAGGGACACCAGGGCGCCGATCCCCGCCAGCAGTACCAGCCACCGAAGGTTGTGGGGTAGCAGGTTCTTCCGGTACTCGGTGATCTTCTCGTAGGCCATGTCGTTGGTGAACGGCAGGCGGACGACGAACGGCAGTGCCCAAAAGGCGGTGAGGAGCCCGCCCAGGATCCCGACGACGGCGGTGTTGCCGAGTCGCCGGGCGCTCGGCTGAAGCGCCACCAGGACGAGGGCCCCCGCGATGGCGAAGAAGGTGGGCACCACGTGGGCCAGGAGCGTCAGCGCGAGAAGGGCGCCGGCCAGGGCGCGGTGGCGGCCCGTGTCGAGCATTCTGGCCACGACGCCGAGGAACAGTAGGGCGAGGGAGAGGCTGATGGAGTAGGAGAACTCCCCCGCCAGTGTCGAGGCGATGTTGCCGCCGTAGATGGTGAAGGTGCGGTCGAACAGGAACGGCAGCGTGGCCACCGCCAGGCAGGCGGGGCCCGGGGCCCGGAGGCCGGCCAGCTTGGCGAGGGCCCACGCCGCCACCGGGAGGCTGACCATCCCGGCGACCGTGATCAGCTTGAACGCGACCGTGTACGGCGCCAGGAGGTCGACGGCGATGATGAGCAGGCTGGGGAGCGGGAAGTAGAAGGTCGGGAACGCAAACCCGGCATACCAGTCAGGGGCCCAGCCGGTGACCCGACCGTGCGGCAACAGGTGGTCCCGCATGAACGCAGGGCCCCAGACATGGGCGCCCATGTCGCCACCATTGGGCGTGGTGGACGCGAACAGCAGGCCGGGCTGGAGCTGCACGAAGACGAACAGGGCGGCGCCTGCAACCGCCACGAGTGTGGCGAGAGAAGCTGCGGAGGGCCGTCGCACCGGCCCATGTTGCCCGAAGTACGACCAGGAGGGGGGGCGGCCCCGTGGCGCCGCCTACCGCCGCGAAGCGAGTGCGAGCACGCCGGGAAGGCGGAGGGACTCGCCCTCGCTCTGCCACCAGCGGCTGTCACAACTCGAACAGTTCCGCATCGTGACCGGGCGGGTGGCGATGTTCAGCGTTATCTCCACGAGGCCGGACTTCTTGCAATTCGGGCAGCTCATGACTTCGTTCCCTCTCCAGAAAGGCACCGTCGCCACCAGTGTCTTCGACCACTGCGACCCATTTCTTTAGCGGGTGCGCAGTCGAGGCGCCTCAGCGGGTGGCGAGGAGCACGGCGACGGTTGTGGCGTTGAAGGCCATGTGGGCAACGAGCGACGGGCCCAGCCGGCCTGCCCGCTGGGCCAGCACACCGAGCACCACCCCGAAGGCGATGAGGCCGAGGAGCTGGACAGGCTGGAAGTGGGCCAGCCCGAAGGTCACCGCGGAAATGGCAACGGCGGCGCGGGGACCGAAACGACGACCGGCTGACCGCTGCAACAGCCCCCGGAAGAACAGTTCCTCGATGAGTGGCGCGCCGAGCACGATGCAGGCGGCGATCAGTGCGATGCCGCCGCCCTGGGCCAGGTCGGTGACCTTCTTCGCCTCCTGCGACACGTCCACGTCGGGGAAGAGGCGGTGGACCGGCACGTAGAGGACCGGGATGAGGACGAGTTGGGACAGCACGCCGGCCAGCAGCCCCGGTCCGATGTCGGCCTTTTCGACCCGGAGCCCGAAGTCGGCGGCGAGGCTCCCGCTCCCCTTCCGCCGGCTGGCGACCCAGACGGCGCCACCGAGGCCGATCCAGTTGCCGGCGATGCTCGCCGCGAACAACCCGACGCTGAGCTCGTCAGATCCGGACGCCTGGATCCACAGCGAGGCTAGGAGGAGCGACAAGAACAGACCGAGAAGGAACCCGGCCGTCGCGTCGCCCAGACCCCACCTGGGCGGATCGGGCGCTGACGCAGGCGATGGGGACGGGTCGCCGACCACCGGGCGATCCGTCATTGGACAGGGCCGGACCGGGGAGCAACCACGGCCGCCCAGCCTAGGGACTCGCCCCGGGGATCAGACCGCGACGGAAGGGCGGATCGGGATGATCGGTGTGCGACGGTCCTCGCACGCCCACCCCACCGGCACCTTGAGCGACCCCGCATGCATGGCGCACAGGCCCCAGGCGGCGGTGGCGTCGGGCTCATCGCCCGGGCTGTCGAGCCAGACCGTGCGGCCGGCGTAGTGGTAGGTCATGGTCGCGGCCGCCGGGGCCGGGCATCCCGGCCGGGCACAGTGACGGATGTCCATGCCGGTCAAGGTACCCGTGCATGCGGCCCTTTCGGGGGACCCCGGTGGGACGGTCAGGGGCGTGGCGGGCTTCGGTGGAGGTGGGGCCTAGCATTGACGACATGAGCCGCCAACCCGGGGACCTCCGGCCAGGCCGACCCGATCGTCCCCTTGGTCCGGGCGGACCGGGCCAGGAGCCCACGTTCCGCTGGGCCATGATCGCCCTGTTCGCCCTGGTGGTGGCGGTGCTGATCCTTCCGCCCCTCCTCGGCAGTCCGGCGCGCACCGAGATGGGCTACGGCGAGTTCCTGCGCAAGGCCGACGAGGGCAGAGTGGCCAAGGCCGCCGTCAACAACGACACGGGCCGGATCACGGGCGAATTGACCGATGACACCCGGTTCGCGGTCGACGGCCCCCGCCCGCTCCCTGACGCCGACTCGGCCACGCTGCGCCAGAAGGTGCCCAAGCTCTCCTTCGACAACTCCCAGCCCAACTTCTTCACCTCGCTGCTGCCGCTGCTCCTCCCGATCGCCCTGCTCATCGGGTTCTTCCTCTGGATGAACAAGCGGGCGCAGGGCCAGATGTCCGGGATCATGTCGATCGGCCGGTCGAAGGCGAAGGTGTACACGACCGAGCGACCCCGCACCACGTTCAACGACGTGGCCGGCTACCAGGGCGTCAAGCAGGAGATCCGGGAGGTCGTCGACTTCCTCAAGTCGAAGGAACGGTTCAAGGAGATCGGCGCCCGCATCCCGAAGGGCGTGCTGCTGGTGGGCCCTCCGGGTACCGGCAAGACCCTGCTGGCGAGAGCGGTGGCCGGCGAGGCCGGCGTGCCGTTCCTCTCGGTCACCGGGTCCGACTTCATGGAGATGTTCGTCGGCGTGGGTGCGTCACGGGTCCGCGACCTGTTCCAGACGGCCCGAAAGCAGGCGCCCGCCATCATCTTCGTCGACGAGCTCGACTCCATCGGTCGCAAGCGTGGCGCCGGCCTGGGTGGCGGCCACGACGAGCGCGAGCAGACGCTCAACCAGATGCTCTCGGAGATGGACGGCTTCGAGACCACCGAGGGCATCGTGATGATGGCGGCCACCAACCGACCCGACATCCTCGACCCGGCCCTGCTGCGACCCGGCCGCTTCGACCGTCAGATCGTCGTCCCCCTGCCTGACCTCGACGAGCGGCTGCCGATCCTCCAGGTGCATTGCAAGGACAAGCGCATGGCCCCCGATGTCGACCTCCAGGTGGTTGCCAGAGGAACGCCCGGCATGAGCGGCGCCGACCTGGCCAACCTGGTCAACGAGGCCGCCCTCCACGCGGTGCGGCGCGACTCCGACGCCGTGCACATGGAGGACTTCGAGGCGGCACGCGATCGCGTCATCATGGGTCAGCGCCGGGAGTCCCTGGCCCTGTCGGACGGGGAGAAGGAGCGGATCGCGTACCACGAGGGCGGCCACGCCGTGCTCGCCTACGTGCTCCCCCACGCCGACCCCGTCCACAAGGTGACGATCCTGCCCACCGGTATGGCCCTCGGCGTGACCCAGCAGCTCCCGATGGAGGAGCGCCACATCTACCCCCGCAACTACATCGAGGACAGCCTCGCCGTGCGCATGGGCGGCCGGGTGGCCGAGCTGCTCGTCTACGGCGACCTGTCCACCGGCGCCAACAACGACCTGGTGGGCAACACCGAGCTGGCCCGAAAGATGGTGCGGGAGTGGGGCATGAGCGACCGCGTCGGGCCGATGGCCTGGGGCTCGCAGGGGATGGTCTTCCTCGGCGAGGACCTCATGCACACGAGGGACTACAGCGACGAGACATCACGAGTCATCGACGAGGAGGTGGAGCGCATCCTGCGGGCCGAGGAGGAGCGGGCCACGGTCGAGCTCTCCAAGCACCGCAGCGGGCTCAACGCAGTGGCAGCCGCCCTGCTCGAGAACGAGACCGTCGACGGCACCGAGGTCAAGCGGCTGGTCGACGAGGCCGCGGGCCACGAGGTCCACGTCTACCCGGTGGGTGACACGGTGCCGAGCTTCGCCGAGCCCATCCCCGACGGCCGGCCCGACCCCGAGGCCACGTCGGCGCACCCGCCGGACACCGGCCACCCGCCGGTGGCGGGCAACGAGGATCCTGCGCCCACCCCGGCCGGGCGCGACGACACCACCCAGGTGCTCGAGCGCTAGGGCTGGCTCCCGCGTGCGGCCGGGCGGGCCGTCCTCCTGCGAGCGTTGCCGCCGCCTGCAACCAGCCCGACGTCGCCGTCGACGAGCGCCGGCAGCGTGGCGGCGGCCCGACCCGAG
>JAHFUS010000082.1 GCA_023264975.1 Actinomycetes bacterium
GGCTCGCGCCGAACGAAAGACGGGTCTCGACGCGCTGGACGCATACGCCGGCCCGTTCCGGGCCCAAATGGAGCGGTATGGCAGGCTGCGAGGCGAGGTTGCGGAGTACGTGTCGAGGATTGCATCCACAAAGTACGAAGACGACTACAGGTTCTTCAGCGAGGCAAGAGCAAAGCGGAACGAGGTTCGTGAAGCCCTCTCATCGTACACACCACCGGCAGGCCTCGCAGCTGCACATGCACAGATCAACGCCGTGGTGGACCGGTCCATCGGAGCCATTGATGAGGCCGTCTCGGGTCTCAGTCGGTCTCAGGCACGCGGAGAGTCGTTCCGGAATACGGATGGATGGAAGACCTTCATGTCCCGGTCGGAGGAGATCTCCGCCGCGTGGCGTAACGCCGTCTGGGACAAGGTAGTCGCCGACGAAAGGGACCGGCTCAATGCCATCGACGATCCACCTCGACCGGCCATTTGAACAACCGGCCACGGCGCCCGTGTTCTGTCATCTCTGTGGCAGCGCCTTGGTGCGCGGCCGGTGCCCGAAGCACTCGCCTGGGAGCCACCGCCAGGCGTATGCGTTTGCCGTCGTTGCCGTACTATCTGTAGTTGCCGTGGCTTTCGGTGTTCAAGCCACCCAAAACCATCGCGATGTAATGAGGAGGTTCGAGGCTGTAGACGGTGGACTCGAGAAGGCCAATACTGCAATCGACCAGCTGGATGAAGGTGCCGCGGCTGCCTCCCGCGCCGTCCAAGTGCTGGGTGGTCGGATCGCCGATATCGAAACGAAACTGAACGCATTACCGGATCCCACCAAGGTGGCCGAGGCGGTTTTGGCGTCGGTGGCGACAGTTACGACCGACGTCTCCGGAGGCTCGGCATTCGTGTTGTCCTCTGAAGATTCGAGGGCGATGCTGGTAACGAACTATCACGTCGTCGACTATGTCTGGGATCTCGGCGAGCGGGTGGTGACCGTACAGGTCGGCGAGCGCACGTACTCGGGCCACATCGAACGAGTGAGCACCGCCGCCGACCTCGCCCTTGTCTCCGTGGAGGAACATCTTCCGCCGTTGGCACCCAGTGTGGATGCGCCGAAACCGGGCCAGTCGATCCGAGCGGTCGGGTCGCCGTCGGAATTGAAGGGCACGATTACGGACGGCGTGATCTCGGCCGTGCGGGAATACGAAGGACTGCCGTATCTGCAGATCTCAGCGGAGGTGAACCCTGGAAATAGCGGGGGTCCATTGGTTGACGCGGTTGGGAGAGTGGTCGGCGTGGTCGTGGGGAAACGGCTTGACGTCGAGGGCGTCGGCTTTGCCATTCCCATCTCCACTGTCTGCACCGAATTGAAGGTTGGCTGTCCGTAGCGCCTGACGACGCCACGGCAGTGAGCTTCGCTTACGACGGTGGCGGGCGGCGCACCACCCGGCCGACCCGGCGTGAACCACCAGGACCTGGCCGGCGAACGGGCCGGTGCCGGGGCGAGGATGTTCTGCTACTACCAGGACCTGATCCGCCTCTGCCGGTACAGACGGGCGGTGCGGTGGCACAACGTCGACGTGCTCCACGCCCATGACGCGAACCGGGTCATGCGGGTCTGACCTGCCCCCGACGGCGTGCCGCCCCCGAGCGGCGGCGACGCTCCAGCGGGCCTGACCGCCTACGCCGGCGTGGCGCCCCCGGGTTGCGCCTCGGGCTTATTAACGGCCGGCGACGTGGCCTCGCCCAGGCCGAGCTGGGAGCGGATCTGGCTGAGGCGGGCCTGGGCCTCGGAGTCCATGGCCGCGTGCTCGACCTCGAGCATGCGGGTCTCCACCGTCTGCTCCTGGAGCTCGGCGTGGCCGAGGGCCCTGGAGTAGCGCTGCTCGATCTTGTCGCGCACCTCTTCGAGGGACGGGACGTCCTGGCCCACCGTCTCCGAGAGGCCCGCCATGGCCTTGTTCATGTGCTCCTGCATCTTGGCCTGGTCGAGCTGGGAGAGGAGCTTCTGGCGCTCGGACAGCTTCTTCTGGAGGGCGGTGGAGTTCTGGGCCACGGCCGCCTTGGCCTGGTCGGAGGCCTGGGCCGTCTGCAGGCTCATGGCCTTCAGGGACTCGACCTCTTTCTCCACGGCGATGAGCCGCCCGGCGAAGGCCTCGGCCGCCCGGGCATACTCGGCCGCCTTTGCCGCGTCGCCCCGCTTGGCGGCCTCGTCGGCCATCAGCACGGCCTGGCGGGCCGACCCGTTGGCTTTCTCGAAGTCGCCCATGGCCCGGTTGAGCCGCAGCTCGGCCTGCTTCTGGTTGGCGATCACGTTGGCTGCCTGCTCGGTGAGGCGGCGGTGCTGTTCCTGGGCCTCGGTGATGGCCTGTTCGAGCTGCACCTTGGGATCGGCCATCTCGTTGAACCGGCCGGTGAGTGCGGCAGTGATGTACCGACTGACGCGGCGCAGAAGCTTCAGCATGACCGACGATGCTATCGGCTGCGGTCGGCGGCCGACGCCGTCTCCTCCAGGGCCAGGCGCAGCGATTCGAGCTCACCGACCAGCGACTCGACGTCGGCCGACAGGGGACTGAGGTCCGACCCGTCGGCTGCGGTGACGGAGAGCTCAACCGCCCGAGCCACCGCCTCGTCCATCTGGGCGTTGAGCACGCGCAGCCGGGTGCCGGCATCGCGCGACACCTTCTCGATGCGCTCGGCCGACGCCAGCTGCGAGCGCACCGCCGCCTCGGCCCGTTCCAGCGACACCCGCTCCCCGGCCGGGCACCGCGCCAGTTCCGACTGCACCTGGGCCAGGTCCTGGCGCACCCGGCCGATGTCGAGCTGGCCGAGGGCCGCCTGCAGCACATCGCCCTGGCGGGCGATACGCCAGCACTCCCGTACGCCGTCGTCGAGGCGCAGGCCGAGCTGCACCAGGCGGTCGCGCAGGGGCCCGGGACGGGCCCGGCTGACCGTCCGTTCGAACTCGGCCCGAGCCTGGATGGCGTCGGTGACGAAGTGGCGCCACGGTTCGCCGACGGTGAAGGGGTCGATGCGTTCGGCGCGAGGACTGCGTGGCACGGCCATCGCCACCCGTGCGCCCCAGGCCAGGGCACCGACGGCGGCGGCTGCGACCAGCGGCACGCCGGCGAGGATGGCGACCGACATCCCGGCGCCGGCCAGCAGCACCGCCGACGGCGAGGTGACGGCCCGGGCCACCGCCGGCGTGCGGACCCGCTCCGGCAGCCGCTCCAGCATCAGGCCGCCGGCCGCGCCGGTGCCGGTTGCGGACTGCGCATCAGAAGTTGCTCACCACATTGGTGAACACGTCCTTGATGGTTGCCGGGTTGCTGGCGTCGTAGGCCTTGGCGCTGGTGGCGTCGGCCATCTGCTCCAGCACGCCGAGGTCGGCGCCCGAGCCGTAGGCGATTGGGAAGAGGCGTACCGGGCTGGTGGCCTGGCCCTCGTTACCTTCGCCGAGCGCGGCGAGAGTGGCGTCGAGGTCCTTGTTGCGCTCGTCCTCGTTGCGGCCGTCGGTGAGCAGGAGGACGGCGTTGATGCGGGACGGGTCGTACGACTTGCGCATCTCGGCGTGTGAGTCGCGAGCCACCGTGTACAGGGGCGTGCCGTTGGTGGGGATCAAGCTGCGGATCTTCGCCCGGAGGGTCTCCCCGTTCACGCCGATGGTCCCGATGGGCACCAGGTCGACGTAGTCGGAGTGGGTGTCGGGGCCGATGCCGGTGGAGAAGACGCGCAGGCCGACCTCGTCGTCGTCCTTGAACTGGCCGAGGGCTCCGACGGCCGCCTCTTTGGCCAGATCGAGCTTGGTGGCGCCGGCCGCCCCCTCCTCGCCCATCGACCCGGAGACGTCGATCACCAGCAGCACCCGGGCGCTCTTGCGGTGCTCGGCCCACTTGTCGATCACGCCGGCCAGCACCGGGGGCGACGGCACCTGCAACTCGGTCTGCGGCTCGGTCGGGTTCACGCCGTTGGCGGCCACGATGGGCGCACTGACGGGCACCGCCGGGTTCCCGGGCCGGAAGCCGAACTCGAGCACCTGGCGCTGGTTGGCCGGCTCCTGTACGAAGCGCTCGAAGGCCCGGGCGCCCTTCTTCTGGGCATCGGTGACCCAGGGCGCTTCGAGCACGAAGAACGGGTTGTCGGAGAAGAGCGTGCCCTCCTTCGGGTACACCGCCACGAGCGGGACCTTGGGAGGGCGGGGGCGCTCGCCCGGATCGGTGATGCCGTCGGGGTTCCCCCGGTTGTAGTCGATGACCGACTTCTCCTCGACCGCCACCGCCGACACGTAGGTGAGTGCGGTGCCGCGGGCGTCGTTCTTGAACCAGTTGTTCAAGAAGGTGAGGGTGATGTCGCCGTAGTGGACCACCGACGACTCGACCGCCCGGCTGAACTCCTCGACCTTGGGGTCGTTCAGGTCTTCGAGAGAGAGGCCGCTCTGCTTGCCGGTGGCGGCGTAGTACTGGGCGATGGTGGCGGACAGCGCGCTGGTGGAGAAGTTCGGATTGGTCTTGCCGAGCTTGAACTTGCCCCACTCGGGGTGGCCTTTCGACGCCCACCCGTCGGGATCCTGGGACAGGGCGATGAGGTCGGCGAAGCCGATCGGCGTGGCCGGGTAGCCGAGGGCCTCGGCCATCGGCTTGGGCATGGCCAGCACCAGGGGCGTGAGCATGAACGGCTTGGCGTCGGCCGGCGCCATCGCCGGCTGCCCGTCCTTCTCGAGGCGGAAGTTCAACACCGCGCCCCACGAGCTGGCGGCCGGGGACCAGATGGTGGGCTGCGGCCCGTCGACGGCCGGATCCTTCCAGCCGGCGGCCAGGGCGGCGGTGGCGACACCCGACGACTTCTTCTGGACCCGGATGACGGTGCAGCCGCCCTCCTTTGCCGCAGCCGACCTGTTGAAGGTGGCGGCCAGCTTGGTGAGCAGCTCCACCTTCTCGGGGGACGAGGCGGCGTCGACGGCCGTGCAACCGTTGGGCACGTCGGCCAGGCCCTCGTTGGCATTGCCGGAGCTGCCGCTGCCGCTGTCGTCCTTTGCGCACGTCTGGACCAGGGCGGCGATCACGATCACGGCGATCACGACGGCGCCCACCGGCGAGCGCCGTTTCCTGTTGCTGCCGTAGGGGTTCGGCGTCGGGAAGCCGCTCATCTGCCTGCCTGTTCCACTGCGCTCCTGAGGGCGTCGAGCACGTCCGGCTCGGGGAGGTTGCTCGTGGTGGGAAGCTTCACCGATGTGCGGATCCCGGCTGCCGGCGGCACGCCGTCGACCCGCCAGCCGGCGGCGGCCAGGGCCCGCCGTGCCGCCGTGCCGGCCAGCAACTCGGCCACGCGCCTGCCGGCGCCACCGTCGGACGTCGCCAGCACCACGTCGGCGGTCGCCACGGGTGAAGGGTAGAGGAGCACCGGCTTGGTAGCGGACGCGGTGGCGATGGCGGGGCCCGCCTCCGCCTCCAGCGCGCCGACGACGTCGAACGCCGATGGCCGGGACAGCATCGTAAGGAGAGGGGAGCCCGGGATCTGGGGACCGCTCTCGAGCCGGCGGAGCCAGTTCTGGAAGCCGCGGTCGGCGAGCTCGGTGGCCGACAGGTCGGTGCTGCCGTCGAAGTACCCGACGGCGGCGGCGCCGGCGATGGTGAGGCCACCCGCCGTCGTCGCCGGCGGGTGGCCGACCTTGACCGGGCCCCACTCCGGCCTGCCGTTCGGGAGGTCCTGCCACGCAACCCCGGCTGCGTCGCCCACGCACTTCCAGCCCACCTCGGCGTTGCACCTCGCCGCCAGCACCTTGCTCCGGGTGGTATTCACCGCCAGGACGACGGGGGAGCGGGCCAGGACGTCACCCACATCGAGAAAGGGCTCGCTCCCGGCCCGGCTTCGGGCACCGTCCACGATCTCGGGCCACGGCGCGGTCACCAACCAGCCGTCGAGCGGTGGCTCCTGCCCGTCGCCCACTGTGGTCAGCCGGGCCGCGGTCGTGGACGCGTCCTCCACCGTTGTCCCGACCTGACCGTCCAGCGCCTCGCAGACCGCGGCGAGCTCGGTGGCGCACACGATGCGGAGGGTGGTGGGCGAGGTCGTCCCGCCTGCGCCGTTGTTGTCGAGGTTGGCGCGCACGACGATGGCGCCCACCACCATGGCCACTGCCGCCAGCACGGCCAGGACGCGGGTGACCATCGAAGGAGCGTAGGAGGACAGCGGGCCGATCGAGCGGCCGCCCTCCTCAGGCGGCCGGTCCGGTGGGCCCGATGTCCTCGGCCGTGAGGGCCATCAGCTGCTCGTCGGTCGGGTCCTTCACCCCGACGACCCGGGTGGCCTGACGGGCCACGACCGCCTCGAACAGGTTGCGGGCCAGGCGGGCGTTGCCGAACCCCTTGTCTCTCGGCTGGGCGGCGAACCACGCATGCAGCTGCGAGTCGACACCGTCGGCGGACACGTAGGCCGACTTCTTTGCCATACCCGCGAAGATGGCGACCAGCTCGTCGTCGGTGTAGTCCGGGAAGGCGATGGTCTTCGGGAAGCGGGACCGCAGGCCGGGGTTGGAGTCGATGAAGTCGGCCATCTCGTCCGGGTAGCCGGCGGCCACCACCACCACGGCGTCCCGGTGGTCCTCGATGAGCTTCACCAGCGTGTCGATGGCCTCCTGCCCGAAGTCCCCCTCGTCGCCGCGGGCGAGGGCGTAGGCCTCGTCGACCAGCAGGACGCCACCGAGGGCCGACTCCACCACCTTGCGCACCTGGATGGCCGTCTGGCCCACGTAGCCGGCCACCAGCTGGGAGCGGTCGCTCTCGACCAGGTGGCCCTTCTCCACCACGCCGAGGGTGCGGTAGATCTGCGCCAGAAGCCGGGCGACGGTGCTCTTGCCGGTTCCGGGATTGCCGGTGAACACGAGGTGGCGGCTGGAGTCGGCCACGGGCAGATTGCGCTGCCGGCGCAGGTTCTGCACCTGGATCAGGTTGGCCACCAGGCGGACCTCGGCCTTCACCGGCCCCAGTCCGATGAGGGCGTCGAGCTCGGCCAGCAACTCATCGAGGGGCCGCTCGGGCGACGTCACGACGGTGGCCGGCGGTGGGTCGGCGTCGGGGCCCCGCCCGGCGGCCGCCTCCTGCCCGGGGCGGGGGACCTCCCAGTTCTCCATACGGGCGAGGAGCCCGGTACGGAACCCGTCCACCGCCTCGAGCTCGACGAGCGCCGGGTGGCGGTCGAGGGCGCACACCGCATGGGCGATGGCCATGGCCCGGTCGTAGTACCGCCACGAGTGCCTGGTGTCGTGCCGGTGGTCCTGGGCCACCAGGGTCTGGAACAGGACGGAGGGTTCGGCCAGCCAGTCCCTGCGGTTGTCCAGGAGGCCGGACCTGCGGACCTGTCCCGGCTGGGCGTACTGGAGCAGCGAGTCGAGGTGGGGCGCGAACGTCACGAGGTAGGCAAGGATCTCCTCGTCGGTGTGCAACCCGTCGACGTCGATGAAGGCGGCCGCGATGTTGGAGGCCTCCAGGGCGATGTCCGCGCCGGCCCGGGTGCTCTGCATGCCGGCGTCGCCGGCCAGGCCCTCCAGCACAGGCGTGAGGTCGTCGACGAACTGGCGAACGCTGTCGTGCAGGGGGTTGCCCACGGCGAGCAGTCTGCCTCGGCCGGCCGGCGAGGCCCCCACGTCCTCGCTCTGGTCAGCCGAACAGGGCCGTGGCGGCCCGAATCGGCTGACCAGACCGGGAGGCGGCTTCTAACGTGGGGGGATGACCGCCCTCGAGGAGTCAGGGCGCCGGGCCCAGGCGGCGTCGCGGGAGCTGGCCCGGGCGTCGACGGCCGACAAGGACGCCGCCCTCCGTGCTGGCGCCGACCTGCTCGTGCAGCGGACGGACGACGTGCTGGCCGCCAACCAGGTCGACGTGGCACGCGCCGTCGAGTCCGGGACCACCGCCACCGTCGTCGACCGCCTGCGCCTCGACGCCGGCCGGGTGGAGGCCATGGCGGCCGGGCTGCGCCAGGTGGCCGCCCTGGCCGACCCGGTGGGCGAGGTGGTGGACGGGTGGACCCGCCCGAACGGGCTGCGCATCACCAGGGTGCGGGTGCCGCTCGGGGTCATCGGCATCATCTACGAGAACCGCCCCAACGTCACGAGCGACGCCGCCGGGCTGTGCCTCAAGTCGGGCAACGCCGCCTTCCTGCGGGGGTCGTCGGCCGCCATCTCGTCGAACATCGCCATCGCCGCCGTGCTGCGGGAGGGCTTCGCCAAGGCGGGCCTGCCCGAGGACTCGCTGGTGCTGGTGGAGGACACGAGCCGGGAATCCGCCACCCGGTTCATGCAGCTCCGGGGTCTCATCGACTGCCTGGTGCCGAGGGGCGGCGCCTCGCTGATCGCCGCCATCCTCGAGCACGCCACGGTGCCCTACGTCATCGACGGGGACGGCAACTGCCACGTGTACGTGGACGCCGCCGCCGACCTCGACATGGCCCTCGCCATCGTCGTGAACGCCAAGACCCAGCGCCCGTCGGTGTGCAACGCAGCGGAGTCGCTGCTGGTGCACGAGGCGGTGGCGGCCGAGTTCCTGCCCCGTGCCGCGGCCGCCCTCGACGGGGTGTCTTTAGTCGGCGACAGTACTGCCCGGGCCCTCGTGGCGGGCATGGGCGAGGCGACCGACGACGACTTCGCCACCGAGTTCCTCGATCTCAAGATGTCCGTGGCCGTCGTGCCCAGCCTCGACGCCGCCATGGACCACATCCGCCGCTTCGGCTCCGGCCACACCGAGGCCATCGTCACCGGCAACCTGTCCGCCGCCCGCCGCTTCACCACCGAGGTCGACGCCGCCGCCGTGGTGGTGAACGCGTCGACCCGCTTCACCGACGGCGAACAGTTCGGCTTCGGCGCCGAGATCGGCATCAGCACCCAGAAGCTGCACGCCCGCGGCCCCATGGGCCTGCGCGAGCTCACCACCGTGAAGTATGTGGTGGAGGGCGACGGCCAGGTGCGGGGGTGACCGAAGCGCCGCGGTTCGCTTCCGCCGAGGAGGTCCAGGGCCGCCTCTCCGCCGCCGGCTACCTGGCCGACCCCGGCATCGCCGGCGTGGTGTTCCTGGGCGATCGCCTAGGCAAGCCCGTCCTCGTGGAGGGGCCGGCCGGCACGGGCAAGACCCAGCTGGCCAAGTCGGTGGCCGAGATGACCGGCGCCCGCCTCATCCGCCTCCAGTGCTACGAGGGTCTCGACGAGAGCCGGGCCCTCTACGAGTGGAACTACCGCAAGCAGCTCCTGCGCATCCAAGCCGGTCGGGTGGCCGAGGAAGCCGGCGACGGCTCGTCGCCCGCGGCGTGGTCCGACATCGAGGAGGACATCTTCGGCGAGGAGTTCCTGCTCACCCGGCCGCTGCTCGAGGCCATCCGGGCCGACGACCCCGTGGTGCTGCTGATCGACGAGGTCGACCGGGTCGAGGTGGAGACTGAGGCGCTCCTGCTCGAGGTCCTGTCCGACTACCAGGTGTCGATCCCCGAGCTGGGCACCGTCACCGCCACCCAGGTGCCGCTGGTCTTCCTGACCTCGAACAACACCCGTGAGCTGTCGGAGGCGCTCAAGCGGCGCTGCCTGTATCTGCACGTGGACTATCCCGATCCCGAGAGGGAGCAGCAGATCGTGCTGGCCAAGGTCCCCGGCATCTCGGAGCACCTGGCCGCCCAGGTGGCGGCCGTCGTCCGCTCGATCCGGCGCCTCGAGCTGAAGAAGCCGCCGTCGGTGTCCGAGACGCTGGACTGGGCCCGCACCCTTGTCCTGCTGGGGGCGACCACGGTCGACGCCGAGCGGGTGCGGGGCACGCTGCACCTGTTGCTCAAGTACCAGGCCGACATCGCCAAGGCGGCGCGCGAGATCACCGTCGAGGCGTAGGAGGCCGGCCGTGCTCGACGTGCTGGCCGGGTTCGTCCGCGAGCTGCGGGCCTCGGGGCTGCCGGTCAGCCTCACCGAGGACCTCGACGCCATGGAGGCGCTGCGGCATGTAGCCCTGACCGACCGCGGTGCTTTCAAGACGGCGCTGGCCGCCACCCTGGTGAAGTCGCACGCCCACCGGGCCGTATTCGACACCGTCTTCGAGGTCTACTTCTCGCTGCCGCCCGCCAGCCTCGACTGGATCGAGGTCGGGAGCGGGGTGGCCGAGCCGGCCGAGGGGGCGCCCGGCTCGCGGGGCGCTGAGGACGGCCTGGACCTGGACTCGACCGAGCTGTCCGCCATGGTCGAAGAAGCGCTGCGGGACGGCGACGACGAGCGGCTGCGTGCCCTCGCCGCCCTCGCCGTCATGATGGCCGCCGGCATCACGCCCGGGCGCCCGATGGGCGGCAGCTACTACCTCTACCGCACCCTCCGCAGCCTCGACCTCGACGGCGCCCTCGGGCGCCTGGTGGCCGGCGCTCGCGGCGAGGTCGGCGACGAGTTCTCCCCGCTAGAGGAGCGGCTGGCCCGCGACCGGTTCGAGGAGCGGGTGGCCCGCTTCCGCGACGCGGTGGAGGCGGAGATCCGCCGGCGCCTGGTGGTCGACCGGGGGCCTGAGGCACTGGCTCGCACCCTCCGCAAGCCGCTTCCCGAGGACCTCGACGTGATGCACGCCTCACGGGAGGACCTGGTGGCTTTGCGCCAGGCGCTCCAGCCACTGGCCCGCAAGCTGGCCGTCCGCCTGGCGCACCGGCGCCGCCACCGGCGCAGAGGTCACCTCGACTTCCGGCGCACCGTGCGCCAGTCGATGTCCTACGGCGGCGTGCCCGCGGAGCCGCGCTTCCGCCGGCCCCATCCGGCCAAGCCGGAGATCCTGGTGATCGCCGACATCTCGGGCTCGGTGGCGGCGTTCGCCCGCTTCACCCTCCAGTTCGTCCATGCCATGTCGACGCAGTTCTCCCGCGTGCGCAGCTTCGTGTTCATCGACGGCGTGGACGAAGTGACCCGCTTCTTCGACGGCGCCGAGGACATCAGCGAGGCGGTGCAACGGGTGAACGCCGAGGCTGACGTGGTCTGGGTGGACGGCCACTCGGACTACGGTCACGCCTTCGGCGCCTTCTGGGGCCGGTGGGGCGAGGAGATCGGCAGCCGCACCACCGTCGTCCTGCTGGGCGATGCCCGCAACAATTACCACGCGGCCGAAGCCTGGGTCGTGGCCGCCATCCGAAGGAGAGCACGGCACGTGTACTGGCTGAACCCGGAGCCCCGCTCCTACTGGGACACAGGCGACTCGATCGTGAGCCAGTACGCCGTGCACTGCGACGGCGTGTTCGAGTGCCGAAGCCTGCGCCAGCTTGCCCGGTTCGTGGAGCACCTGGGCTGATGACCGGCGCCGGTCCCGATCCTTCGGTCCTTGGTGGCGAGGAGGGCGCGGCGACCCGCCTCGTCCTCGTGCGCCATGGCGAGGCCCAGTGCCACGTGGACCAGATCGTGGGTGGTCCGAAGGGTTGTAGCGGGTTGTCGGACCTCGGCCGGCGCCAGGCCTCCGCCCTGCGCGACCGCCTGGCTTCCGGTGGGGAGCTTGCCGGCACCGACGTCTTGTACGCCAGCACGCTGCCGCGTGCGGTGGAGACGGCGGAGATCCTGTCGCCGGGATTGGGCGGGCTGGCAGTGCTCCAGGACGAGGAGCTGTGCGAGCTCCAACCGGGCACCGCCGACGCCATCACGTGGGAGGAGGTCCGGGCCCAGTACGCCTGGCCCGGCGGCGGGGACGCCGACCTCTACCGGCCCATGGCGCCGGGCGCCGAGAGCTGGGCGCTGTTCTCGGCTCGGGTCGGCAGAGTCCTCAACCGCCTGGCCGCCGACCATGCCGGGCAGACGGTCGTGGTTGCATGCCACGGCGGCGTGATCGAGAACTCGTTCCGCGCCCTGGGGCACCTCTCGCTCATCCCCCAGTTCCTCCTCCGGATCGAGAACACGTCGGTCACCGAGTGGGAACGGCGCACCGGCACCGGCGAGCACCTCTGGACGCTCGTCCGATCCAACGACGCCGCGCATCTGGCCGGCCTCTAGCCCAGCCCGGTAGGCTAAAATCCTTGCAAACACAGGGTTTCTCGTTGATCTGAGGGGTCCGCCGGGGTACAATCGAACGTATGTTCCGGGCGTTGGAGGAGGCGGTCGAGCAGCTGTCGATCCCACTCGACGGCCGGGCGCTCGAGGCCGTGCTCGCCCTGCGAGACCTCCTGGAGGCCACCATCGCCGAAGCGGTGGGCGCCTTCGACGCGGCGTCGCTGTGGGACGTCGACCTGGCCACCTCCATGACGGGATGGCTGCGCCAGGCGGGCATGTCGCGCCGTGACGGCGCCCGTCTCGCCACCCACGCCAAGCGCCTGCGCTCCCTGCCGGTGACGGCGGCGGCGTGGCGGTCGGGCGAGTTGTCGTCGGGCCAGGTCGACGCCATCGTGGCCATGGTGCCCGAGCGGCACCTTGAGCGCTTCGCCGACCACGAGGCGGCCCTGGTGCCCGTCCTTTCGCCCCTGTCGGGGCAGGAGCTGTCCCGGGTGATGGCGGGATGGCGGGGCAAGGCCGACGCCCTGGGCGACGATGGGGAGCCCGTCGAGCGCCGGCGGTCGCTGCACGTGTCGGAGACCCTCGACGGGCGGGTGGAGCTGTCAGGGTCCCTCGACGCCGCCGCCGGCGACGTGGTGACCACCGCCTTGCGCCTGGCATCGAGCGACGACGTGGAGGGCGAGCCGGCCCGCACCCCGGGCGAACGCCGGGCCGACGCCCTGGTCGACATCTGCCGCCTCTTCCTCGACCACCAGACCACCAAGGCGGGCGGTCGCCACCGCCCCCATGTGAACGTGGTGGTGAACCTGGAGGACCTGGAAGCGGGGCGGGGCGGCGAGACCATCGACGCCACCCCGCTCGACCAGGTCACGCTGTCACAGTTGCTGTGCGACTCTGGCTTGCACCGGGTGCTCATGGCAGGGCGCTCGAGCATCCTCGACTACGGCACCGCCACCCGCACCATCCCCGCCCCGCTGTGGAACGCCCTGGTCATCCGGGACCGCCACTGCCGCGTCGGCGGGTGCGACCGCCCGCCGCAATGGTGCGAGGGCCACCACGTGGTGCACGTCGAGCACGGCGGGGAGACCAACCTCGAGAACCTCGTGCTGGCCTGCTCACGGCATCATCACATGATCCACATGCCCGGTCGCCACGCCAAGCTGGCGCCCGACGGAAGGTTCGAGGTCACCGGGCCCGACGGGCGGCACTGGGTCACCTACCCGCCGGGGGCGACGGCGGCGCTTTG
>JAHFUS010000083.1 GCA_023264975.1 Actinomycetes bacterium
AACACCACCATGACCGTGGAGCTGGGCAAGCCCATCGCCATGGACGAGGGCCTGCGCTTCGCCATCCGTGAGGGTGGCCGCACCGTGGGCGCCGGCCGCGTCACCAAGATCCTCAAGTAGAAGAAGAAGGCTGGCCAGTGGCTGAGAACCCGAAGCAGAAGATCCGCATCCGCCTGAAGGCGTATGACCACGAGATCATCGACCAGTCCACGAAGAAGATCGTGGAGACGGTGCTGCGTACCAGCGCCAAGGTCCGGGGGCCCGTGCCGCTTCCCACCGAGATGCACCGCTACACGGTGATCCGCTCCCCGCACAAGTACAAGGACAGCCGGGAGCACTTCGAGATGCGCATCCACAAGCGCCTCCTCGACATCGTCGATCACACCCCCAAGACGGTGGACTCCCTCCAGCGACTCGACCTGCCGGCGGGCGTCGACATCGAGATCAAGATCCAGTAGGGCACTGAAATCCTCTCGGCCGGTAGCCGGAGGGGCCGCCTCCGGCGGCGCCAGCGGCCACCGGCGGGTGACAAGCAACTGCGCTAGGGTGAACAACACACCAATCGACGTCCTCCGGCGCCCGCATGGGAACCCGGAGGCAGAACCGAGAAGCGCTCCGCCGGGTTTGCCCGAGCGGAGCGTTCGCGTGAGACAGGCGAACATCGACATGGCAAGCAAAGCGATCGTCGGCGAGAAGGTCGGCATGACACAGGTCTGGGACGCCGAGAACCGCGCCGTCCCGGTGACCGTCGTCAAGGTGCCGCCGGTGCGCATCGTCCAGGTCAAGACGACCGACCGTGACGGTTACTCCGCTCTGCAGGTCACCTTCGGCACCGTGAAGCCGGGCCGGCTGAACAAGCCCAGGGCCGGCGTCTTCGCCAAGGCGGGCGTGGAGCCCGGCCGCACCCTGGTGGAGCTGCGCCTCGACGACAGCAACGGCTACACGGTGGGCCAGGAACTCACGGTGGCCATGCTGGCGGCGGGCGACAAGATCGACGTCACCGCCGTGAGCCGGGGCCGGGGCTTCGCCGGCGCCATGAAGCGTCACAACTTCAAGGGCCAGGGCGCCTCCCACGGCAACCACAAGAAGCACCGCTCGCCCGGCTCCATCGGGGCCTGCGCCACGCCGGCCCGGGTGTTCAAGGGCACGAAGATGGCGGGCCAGATGGGCGCCAAACAGGTCACCACGCTGAACCTCGAAGTCGTCCAGGCCGACGGCGAGCGCGACCTCCTCCTCGTGAAGGGCGCCGTGCCCGGTCCCCGCGGCGGCCTCGTCCTCATCCGGGGCGCCGTGAAGGGCGGGAAGTGATGGCCTCGGTCGATATCGGCAAGGCCGACAGGCCTTCGTCGCCGTCCGTCCCCCTGCGCGCGGTCGACGGTTCCTCGGCCGGCTCTGTCGAGCTCCCGGCCGCCGTGTTCGCCATCGTGCCCAACGTGGCCGTGATGCACCAGGTCGTGGTCGCCCAGCTGGCGGGTGCCCGGGCCGGCACCCAGTCCACCAAGACCCGCGCCGAGGTGCGCGGCGGTGGCGCCAAGCCCTGGAAGCAGAAGGGCACCGGCCGGGCCCGCCAGGGCTCGTCGCGCTCGCCGCAGTGGACCGGCGGTGGTGTGGCCCTCGGGCCCAAGCCCCGCAGCTACTCCCAGCGCACACCCAAGAAGATGATCCAGCTGGCCCTGCGCTCGGCGCTCTCGGACCGGGCCGCCATGGAGCGGGTCGTGGTCATCGACAGCTGGGGCTTCACCGCACCGAAGACCAAGGACGCCGTCGCCGCACTGAAGGCGCTCGGTGTCGACGGCAAGGTGCTGGTGGTCGTGAGCCACGAGGAGCAGATCGCTCGGAAGTCCTTCCGGAACCTGCCCGACGTGCACGTGCTGCTGGCCGGCGAGCTCAACGCCTACGACGTGCTGTGCAGCGACTGGGTCGTCTTCACCCGCGACACCCTGCCCACCGGCGCGCACGAGCCCGCCGCCGAGCCGGCCACTACCAGGGCGGCCATGCCCGCCGACGACGGAGGCGAGGCCAAGTGAAGGACCCCCGCGACGTGATCCTGCGGCCGGTGGTGTCGGAGAAGTCGTACGGGCTTCTCGACAACGGCGTCTACACCTTCGTCGTCGATCCCCGTGCCAACAAGACCGAGATCCGCCAGGCGGTGGAGAGCATCTTCAACGTGCGGGTGACCAACGTGAACACGCTGAACCGCAAGGGCAAGCGCAAGCGCAACAGGCGCTCCGCCACCTTCGGCAAGCGCCCCGACACCAAGCGTGCCGTCATCACCCTCGCCGGTGACGACCGCATCGACCTGTTCGAGAGCTAGCGGGAAACGACATGGCCCTACGCAAGCGCAAGCCCACCGGTGCCGGACGGCGGTTCCAGACCGTCTCCGACTTCTCCGACATCACGACCGACAGGCCCGAGAAAAGCCTGCTCGGCCCCAAGCCCCGCACCGGCGGCCGCAACAGCTACGGCCGCAAGACGGCTCGTCACCGCGGCGGCGGCCACAAGCAGCAGTACCGCATGGTGGACTTCAAGCGGAACAAGGACGGCATCCCGGCCAAGGTCGCGACCATCGAGTACGACCCCAACCGCAACGCCCGCATCGCGCTGCTCCACTACGTGGACGGTGAGAAGCGCTACATCCTGGCCCCGGCCAAGGTGGGCGTGGGCGACATGCTCCAGAGTGGCCAGGGTGCGGAGATCCGCCCCGGCAACGCCCTGCCGCTGCGCTACATCCCGGTCGGTACCACGATCCACAACGTCGAGCTCAAGCCCGGCGGTGGCGGCAAGATGGCCCGCGGCGCCGGCATGAGCGTCCAGCTCGTGGCCAGGGAGGGCGACTTCGCCACCCTGCGCCTGCCCTCCACCGAGATGCGCCGGGTTCCCATCGACTGCCGGGGCACCATCGGTGAGGTCGGCAACGCCGAGGCCGAGTTGATCAAGATCGGCAAGGCGGGCCGTAACCGCTGGAAGGGCGTCCGCCCCCAGACCCGCGGCGTTGCCATGAACCCCGTCGACCACCCCCTCGGCGGTGGCGAGGGCAAGTCCTCCGGTGGCCGGCACCCCGTGTCGCCCTGGGGCAAGCCCGAAGGGCGTACGCGTGACCAAAACAAGGAATCGACCAAGCTCATCGTCCGGCGGCGTCGCACCCGCGGCGCCCGGAGGTAACCGGCAATGCCCCGCAGCCTGAAGAAGGGCCCGTTCGTCGACGACCACCTGCTCAAGAAGGTCGACGTGCTCAACGCGGCCAACGAGAAGCGCGTGGTGAAGACGTGGTCCCGCCGTTCCACGATCATCCCCGACATGGTGGGCCACACCATCGCCGTCCACGACGGCCGCAAGCACGTGCCCGTGTACATCACCGAGTCGATGGTGGGTCACAAGCTCGGCGAGTTCGCCCCCACCCGCACATTCCGGTACCACGCCGGCCAGGAACGGGCAGGGAGGCGCTAGCGATGCCCGGTCCCAAGACGAACGAGCGCGAGGGCACCCGTGCCGTCCTGCGCAACGAGGGCGTGTCGGCCTACAAGGTCCGCCCCGTCCTCGATCTCATCCGCGGCCAGGACGTCGGCCTGGCTCGCGACACCCTCGACCTGTGCGAGCGTGACGCCGCCCTGCTGGTGGGCAAGCTGCTCACCTCGGCCGTGGCCAACGCGGAGAACAACGACGGCATCGACCCCGAGGAGCTCTACGTGTCGGCGTGCTACGCCGACGAGGGCGCCACGGCCAAGCGCTGGCGGCCCCGGGCCCGTGGCCGGGCCACCCGGATCCGCAAGCGCAGCTGCCACATCACGGTGATTGTGAGCCGCCTGCCCACCGAGCGCCTGAACCGCCTCCGCGCCCGCCAGGCGGCCGAGGCCGGCAACCGCCGCGCCCGGCGGGTCGCCGGTGGCCGCCAGGGCCGCCGCACCCGCCGCGACGAGCAGCGTCCCGGCACCGCTCCGGCGCCCGAGACGGCCATCGCAACTCCGGCTGAGGTCGAGACCCCCATGGTGGAGACCGAGGAGACGACGGCGCCCGACACGGCCGCTGAGGACACGACGGCCCAGGACACGACGGCCCAGGAAACGACGGCCCAGGACACGATGGCCGGCACCGGCGCTGAAGAGGGCGCCGGCGACACGGCGACCGAGACGGCACCCGACGAAGAGAAGGACAGCTAGATGGGCCAGAAGGTCAACCCGTACGGGTTCCGCCTGGGCGTGACCACCGACTGGAAGTCGCGGTGGTTCAACGACAGGGAGTACAAGGACCAGGTCATCGAGGACTGGAAGATCCGCGACTACCTCACCAAGCAGCTCGAGCGGGCGGCTGTCAGCCGCGTCGAGGTGGAGCGCACGCGCGACCGCCTGCGCATCGACCTGCACACGGCCCGCCCCGGCATCGTCATCGGCCGCCGGGGTGCCGAGGCCGACCGCCTGCGCACCGAACTGGCCCGCATCACCAAGAACCCCAAGGTCCAGCTCAACATCCAGGAGATCAAGCAGCCCGAACTCGACGCCGCCCTCATCGCCCAGGGCATCGCCGACCAGCTGGCCGGCCGCGTCAGTTTCCGACGGGCCATGAAGCGGGCTGTGCAGACGGTGCAGAAGGCCGGCGCCCAGGGCATCCGCGTGCAGTGCGCCGGTCGCCTGGGCGGCTCCGAGATGGCACGCCGCGAGGCGTACCGCGAGGGTCGTGTCCCCCTGCACACGCTGCGGGCCGACATCGACTACGGCTTCCGTGAGGCGAAGACCACCTTCGGCCGCATCGGCGTGAAGGTGTGGATCTACAAGGGCGACATCCTGCCCTACAAGGTCTCCACCGAGGACAAGATCAGCCGCGAGGCGGCCATGGCCGTAGGCGAGACGTCCGGCCAGGGCAAGCCCCGCCGCATCATCTCGGCCGGCGGCGGTCGCCGCCGTCCCGACCAGGGCGACCCCGGTGCCGAGCCGGCGCCCGGCGCCGCCGGCGAGGACGGGGCGGACGCTCCCGAAGCAGGCGAGGCCAAGCCCATCCTGCCCGAGGTCGATCCCGACATCGAGCGCCTCCTGGCCGAGGAAGAAGAGATCGAGCGCCGCACCCGGGAGCACCACGAGGCGCCGCACTTCCGCAAGGAGACCGACTGATGCTCATGCCCAGGAAGGTCAGGCACCGCAAGCAGCAGCGCGGCCGCCTGTCCGGCATGGCCAAGGCCGGCACCACCGTCTCCTTCGGCGACTTCGGCGTGCAGGCCCTCGAGCCGGGCTGGATCACCGCTCGCCAGATCGAAGCCGCCCGTATCGCCATGACCCGTCACGTCAAGCGCGGCGGCAAGGTGTGGATCCGCGTGTTCCCCGACAAGCCCGTCACGGCCAAGCCGGCAGAGACCCGCATGGGCTCCGGCAAGGGCAACCCCGAGCACTGGGTGGCCGTGGTCAAGCCGGGCCGCATCATGTTCGAACTGGCCGGCGTGGACGAGACGCTCGCGCGCGCCGCCATGGAGCGCGCCATCCAGAAGCTGCCGATCAGGGCGCGCTTCGTGGTGCGCCACGAGCAGGAGGTGCAGATCTGATGGCTCGCTCCAAGTACCAGGACCTGCGCGACATGGATGTCAACGAGCTCGAGACCCGGCTCACCGAGGTCAAGCAGGAGCTGTTCAACCTGCGCTTCCAGCACGTGACCGGCCAGCTGGACAACTTCGCCCGGCTGGGCCAGTTGAGGAAGGACGTGGCACGGATGAACACCATCCTCCGCCAGCACGAGATCGAGGCCTTCGAGGCCGCAGCAGGAGCCGAGGGGGCATCACGTGGCTGACACGACACCTGAGACCAGCGCAGCCGGTACCGAGGCACGCTCCGCCCGCAAGCAGCGGGAGGGCACCGTGGTGTCCAATGCCATGAACAAGACGGCGATCGTGACCGTCATCGACCAGGTCCGCCACGCCCGCTACGCCAAGACGGTGCAGCGCACCAAGCGCCTCTTCGCCCACGACGAGGACAACGACGTGAAGGTCGGCGACCGGGTCCGCATCCAAGAGACGCGGCCCCTGTCCAAGCTCAAGCGCTGGCGAGTGATCGAAGTGCTGGAGCGGGCCCGATGATCCAGCAGGAGTCCCGGCTCCGTGTGGCCGACAATTCCGGTGCCAAGGAAGTCCTCTGCATCAAGGTGCTGGGCGGCTCAAAGCGCCGCTACGCCTCGATCGGCGACATCTTCGTCGCCACCGTGAAGGACGCCATCCCCGGCGCGGCGGTGAAGAAGGGCGACGTCGTCAAGTGCGTCGTCGTCCGCACCAAGAAGGAGAAGCGCCGGGCCGACGGCAGCTACATCCGCTTCGACGAGAACGCCGCCGTCCTCATCAACGATCAGCAGCAGCCCCGCGGCACCCGCATCTTCGGTCCCGTCGGGCGCGAGCTGCGTGACAAGAAGTTCATGCGGATCATCTCTCTAGCACCGGAAGTGCTCTGATGAAGCTGAAGAAGGGTGACCGGGTGCGCGTGCGCTCCGGTAAGGACCGTGGAAAGACGGCGGAGATCATGCGCGTCATCCCGTCCGAGAACAAGGTGATCGTCGACGGCGTCAACGTGGCCAAGCGCCACCAGCGGGCCACCCGCGCCACCATGCAGGGCGGGATCATCGACAAGGACATGCCGATCCATGCTTCGGCGGTGGCCATCGTGTGCCCCACGGACGGCCCTACCCGCATCGGGTACCGCTTCGAGGACACGGCGAGCGGCCGGCTCAAGGTCCGGATCTGCAAGAAGTGCGGAGGTGACCTGTGAGCACCACCGCACCCGCCGCGCCGACCCGTCCCGTGCCCCGGCTCAAGCAGCGGTACAACGACGAGATCCGCGTCCAGATCAAGGAATCACTCGGCCTCGGGAACATCATGGAGGTCCCCCGGTTCGAGAAGATCGTCATCAACATGGGCGTCGGCCGGGCCACCCAGCAGCAGTCGCTGATCGACGGCGCCGTGCGCGACCTCACGATCATCGCCGGCCAGAAGCCGCTGGTCACCAAGGCCCGCAAGTCGATCGCCGCGTTCAAGCTGCGCGAGGGCAACGCCATCGGCGCCAAGGTCACCCTCCGGGGCGACCGCATGTGGGAGTTCCTCGACCGGCTCATCAGCCTGGCCATCCCCCGCATTCGTGACTTCCGGGGGTTGCCGTCGCGGTCCTTCGACGGTCACGGCAATTACACCTTCGGCGTGACCGAGCAGCTGATCTTCCCGGAGATCGACTACGACAAGGTCGACACGCCGCGCGGCATGGACATCACCGTGGTCACATCGGCCCGTACGGACGACGAGGGCAGGGCCCTCCTGGCCGCCTACGGGTTCCCGTTCAAGCGTGAGGATTCATAAGTGGCGAAGAAGGCACTCGTTCAGAAGCAGCAGCGCAAGCCCAAGTTCAAGGTACGGGGGTACACCCGGTGCCAGCGGTGCGGCCGCCCCCGTGCGGTGTTCCGCAAGTTCGGCCTGTGCCGCATCTGCCTGCGCGAGCTGGCGCACGCCGGGGAGCTCCCCGGCGTCACGAAGGCATCCTGGTGAGCGGGCGACTGGTGAGGGGGCAACTGCGATGACGATGACCGACCCGGTTGCCGACATGCTCACGCGTATCCGCAACGGCAACACGGCAATGCACGACACGGTGAAGATGCCGTCGTCCAAGGTGAAGGAGGCGCTGGCCGCCATCCTCCAGCGCGAGGGCTTCATCGACGGCTTCGAAGTGCAGGACGACCCCGGCCGCCCGGGCCGCGTGCTCGAGATCACCATGAAGTACTCGAGCGACCGTGCCCGCACCATCTCGGGCATCCGGCGAATCTCCAAGCCGGGCCTGCGGGTGTACACCAAGGCCGACCGCCTGCCGCGCGTGCTCGGCGGCCTCGGTGTGGCCGTGCTGTCCACCAGCCAGGGCCTGATGACTGACCGCGAAGCCCGCCAGCGGCGCATGGGCGGCGAAATCCTCTGTTACGTCTGGTAGGCCGGTAGACGATGTCTCGAATCGGAAAAGCACCCATCCCCGTCCCGTCCGGCGTGACAGTCACGCTTGCGGACCGGCGCGTCACCGTGAAGGGCCCTCAGGGCACGCTCGAGCGCGAGCTGCCGGGCGCCATCACGGTCCGTCAGGAGGAGGCCACACTGGTGGTCGAGCGGCCCGACGACGCCCGCCAGAACCGGGCCCTGCACGGGCTCACCCGCTCGCTGGTCAACAACATGGTCATCGGCGTCACCACCGGCTTCACCAAGGATCTAGAGATCGTGGGCGTGGGGTACCGGGCCACACCCAAGGGCCCCGACAAGCTCGAGCTCGCCCTCGGCTTCAGCCACATGGTGCCCGTCGACGCCCCGCCGGGCATCACCTTCGACGTGCCGCTGCCCACCCGCATCACGGTGAAGGGCATCGACAAGGAACTGGTTGGCCAGGTCGCAGCCGACATCCGCAGCGTGCGCAAGCCTGAGCCCTACAAGGGCAAGGGCGTCCGCTACGCCGGCGAGGTCGTGCAGCGCAAGGCCGGAAAGGCGGCCAAGTGAACGAGCCGGAGGCGAGCGAACCGATGGACACAGCAGCCGCGCTCATCAGCACCATCCGAAGGATGGTGCGCCAGTGAGCGGCAATCGTCGACGGGAGCTGCGGGGGGCCCGTCATCGGCGCGTCCGCCGGAAGCTGTCCGGCACCACCGCCCGGCCCCGTCTGGCCGTGTTCCGGTCGACCCGCCACATCGTGGCCCAGGTCATCGACGATTCCACCGGCCGCACCATCGCGGCCGCATCCACGGTCGAGCCCGACCTGCGGTCGGGCGCCACCGGAAACAAGACAGCGGCGGCCGCCGTCGGGCGCCTGGTGGCGGAGCGGGCCAAGGCGGCCGGCATCGACACCGTGGTCTTCGACCGGGGCGGCTTCCTCTACCACGGCCGGGTGGCGGCGGTGGCCGACGCCGCCCGCGAAGCCGGGCTCACGTTCTAGAAAGGTCTGTACATGGCTGATTCACAGTTCGAGGAGCGGCCCATCGGGCGGCCCAACCGGGTGGCCAAGGTGGTCAAGGGTGGGCGCCGGTTCTCGTTCGCCGCGCTCATGGTCGTGGGCGACGGCAACGGCAGGGTCGGCCTCGGCTACGGCAAGGCCAAGGAGGTGGCGCTGGCCATGCAGAAGGCGGCCGACGACGCCCGCAAGAACGTGTTCATGGTGCCCCTTGCCGGGTCCACCATCATCCACCCCATCATCGGTGAGGCCGGCGCAGGGCGCGTGCTGCTCAAGCCCGCCGCCCCCGGTACCGGCGTCATCGCAGGTGGGGCCGCCCGCATCATCCTGGAGGCCGCCGGCATCCACGACGTGCTGGCCAAGTCGCTCGGCTCGTCCAACGCCATCAACGTGGCCCATGCCACCATCGCCGGCCTCAAGGCGCTGAAGTCGCCCGACGACGTAGCCCGCCTCCGGGGCAAGACCCCCGAGGAGGTCGCCCCCGCCGGCGTGCTGCGGGCCTACCGCGACACCAAGCGCGGCGCCCATGTCCCGCAGGAGGTGGCGTAAGTGGCCAGTCTCCAGGTCACCCAGGTGAAGTCGGCCATCGGTACCAAGCCGAAGCACCGCGGCACGCTGCGGGCCCTCGGCCTGCGCGGCGTCGGCAAGACCAACCAGCTTCCGGATCGGCCCGAGATCCGGGGCATGATCGCCCGGGTCCCCCACCTGGTCCAAGTCGAGGAGGTGCCCGAATGAAGCCCCACGAACTGAAGGCGCCGGCCGGCTCGTCGCGCCCGCGCCGCCGCGTCGGCCGGGGCACCGGCGGCAAGGGCGGCAAGACCGCCGGCCGCGGCACCAAGGGCCAGGGCGCACGCGGCCAGGTCCGGCCCGGCTTCGAGGGCGGGCAGCTGCCCCTGAAGCAACGCATCCCCAAGCTCAAGGGCTTCAAGAACCCGTTCAGGGTCGAGTACGTCGTCGTCAACCTCGACGCCATCGAGGCCTTCGAGGGTGACGTCATCAGCCCCGAGACACTGCGGGCCAAGGGCCTCGTGCACAAGCACGGCCTGGTCAAGGTTCTCGGTCGGGGCGAGCTCAACCGCAAGATGCAGGTGAGCGCCCACGCGTTCTCGCGTAGCGCCGAAGAGGCGATCAGGAACGCCGGGGGTAGCGTGGAGGTCATCCCGCCGCCGTTCGGCAACGGCCGCCCGCCGGCCAAGGGGAATGCCCTCACCAACCGCTAGTTCGTCGGTCGTCCTCTCTCCGCCAGCAGGAGCAGGTGCATGCTCGGAAGTCTGAAGAACATGTTCAAGGTCCCGGACCTTCGGAACAAGATCTTCTTCACGCTGTTCATCATCTGCCTTTACCGGCTCGGTTCCCACGTGCCGGTGCCCGGCATCGACTTCGACGCCGTCCAGCGCCTGCAGGACGCGTCGAAGGCGGGCGGCGTCCTCGGGTTCCTGAACCTGTTCTCCGGCGGCGCCCTCACCCGCTTCGCCGTGTTCGGGCTCGGGATCATGCCCTACATCACCAGCTCGATCATCGTGCAACTGCTGGGCGTCGTGATCCCCAAGCTGGAGCAGTGGCGCCAGGAGGGCGCCGTCGGTCAGCGCAAGATCACCCAGACCACCCGCTACCTCACGGTGGCGCTCGCCATCATGCAGTCCACCGGCCTCGCGTTCGTGTTCCACCGGGGCGGGCGGGGCTTCAACGTGAGCGGCGACATCGACCTGATCCCCAACTTCACCGTGCCCCGCGTCCTGCTCGTGGTGCTGTCGATGACCGCCGGCACCGCCTTCGTGATGTGGCTCGGTGAGCTGATCACCCAGCGGGGCATCGGCCAGGGCATGTCGATCATCATCTTCGCCAACGTCGTGTCCGGCATGCCGGCGGGCGGCGCGGCGGTGCGGGCCGAGGGCGGCGACATCAAGTTCGGGATCATCCTCGCCCTCACCCTCACCCTGCTGGTGGCCATCGTCTTCATCGAGCAGGGCCAGCGCCGCATCCCCGTGCAGTTCGCCAAGCGGGTGGTGGGGCGGCGGATGTACGGCGGCCAGAGCACCTACATCCCGCTGAAGGTGAACCAGTCGGGCGTCATCCCGATCATCTTCGCCAGCTCGGTGCTCTACTTCCCGGCCCTGCTGTCGAACGTCGTCCCGTGGGAGGGCGTGCAGAGCTTCATCAACAACAACCTGGCGCAGCCCACGAGCCTCACCTACATCGGTCTCTACGGTGTGCTGATCGTGCTCTTCGCCTACTTCTACACGGCCATCGCCTTCGACCCGCACCAGCGGGCCGACGAGATCCGCAAGCAGGGCGGGTACATCCCCGGCATCCGCCCGGGCCTGCCCACCGAGCGCCATCTGGCCGGCATCCTCAACCGCATCACGCTGCCGGGATCACTGTTCCTGGCCTTCATTGCCCTGCTCCCGTCGATCTTCCTCGCCGCCTGGGACATCCGGAACTACCCGTTCGCAGGTACCACACTGCTGATCGCCGTCGGTGTGGCCCTGGAGACGATGAAGCAGATCGACAGCCAGCTGATGATGCGGAACTACGAGGGCTTCCTGAAGTAGGTGGCCACTCGCGGCCCGAGGCTCGTGATCCTCGGCAAGCAGGGCGCGGGCAAGGGCACGCAGTGCGTGCGGCTCTCCCGCCACTACCTCATCCCCCACATCTCGAGCGGGGACATGTTTCGGGTCGAGCTGAAGTCGGGCTCGGAGGCCGGCGAGCGGCTGAACAAGTTCATGAGGGCGGGCGAGCTCATCCCCGACGATGTGGTGATCGAGGTGATGGCGCACCGCCTAGGCCAGGACGGCACCCGGGACAAGGGGTTCATCCTCGACGGCTTCCCCCGCACCACGACCCAGGCCGAGGCGCTGTTCGACCACCTCGACACCGCCGAGCTCGACATGGCGATCGACCTGCAGGTGCCCACCGACGTGGTGCTCCACCGCCTGGCCAGCCGCCGGGTGTGCCAGGACTGCGGGCAGAACTATGGGCTCGGCAAGATCCCGAAGCACGACGGAATCTGCGACCGCTGCGGCGGCGAGGTCATCCAGCGCGAGGACGACACCACCGAGGCCATCAGCCGCCGCCTCAACCTCTACGAGCAGCAGACCGAGCCGCTGATCGCGTGGTACCTCACCCGCGACAAGCTCGTCACCGTCGACGGCCTCAACGAGCCCGACGTGATTACCAAGCGGCTGGTGCGGGCCATCGACCGCCGCCTGGAGTGGGGTCAGGTCCGGGAGTGACGCGGTGAAGCGCAACAGGGAGGAGATCGGCCGCATGCGCCGGGCCGGCCGGGTGGTGGCCGAGATGCACGAGCGAACCCGCCAGGCGGCCCGCCCCGGAGCCACCACGGCCGATCTCGACCGGGTGGCCCGCGAGGTCCTCGAGCGGCGCAACGCCCGTTCGAACTTTCTCAACTACCACGGCTTCCCGGCTGTCATCTGCACGTCGCCCAACGACATGATCGTGCACGGGATCCCCGGCTCCTACGTCCTGAAGGAGGGGGACATCATCTCGATCGACTGTGGCGCCATCATCGAGGGCTACCACGCCGATGCCGCCTTCACCATGCCGATCGGCGATGTGGGCCCGGAGGCGTTGAAGCTCATCGCAACCACCGAGGCGAGCCTGCGGGCGGGCATCGCCACCATGGTCGACGGCAACCGCCTGAGCGACATCGGCCACGCCGTGCAGACCGTGGCCGAGGCGGGCGGCTACTCGGTGGTGCGGGAGTACGTGGGCCACGCCATCGGCACCGCCATGCATGAGGAGCCCCAGGTCCCGAACTACGGGCCGCCGGGCAAGGGCCCCAAGCTGCGGGTGGGCATGGTGTTCGCCGTCGAGCCCATGGTGAACATGGGCGCGCCCGACACCAGGGTGCTCGACGACAACTGGAGCGTGGTGACCGCCGACGGCAGTCTGTCGGCCCACGCCGAGCACACCATCGCCATCCTCGACGACGGGCCCGAGGTGCTCACCGTCCTCGACTGATGTGGAACTGACGCCGCCGGCCGGGGCCTCCAGCTTCTCGAGGCCCTTGGGGCGCACCAGCTCGAGGGCCAGCTCGAACTGGTCGTAGATGAGGTCGGCGGATACCCTCGTCTCGAGTGCGTGTGGTGTGGCGGTGCTGCTAGC
>JAHFUS010000084.1 GCA_023264975.1 Actinomycetes bacterium
GGTCCTCGCCCTCGAGAACCGCTACGACCTCGGCATCCTCAACGGGGACATCGGCACGGTGGTGGGTGGTGACCACCGGTCGCTCCACGTCCGCTGCTCTGCGGACCACAGCGTCAGCCTCCCGCTCGACTATGTGACCGACCACCTTCAGCACGGATACGCCCGCACCGTTCACAAGACCCAGGGCCTCACCTGCGACACCGCCCTCCTGCTCGGCGACGACGCCCTCTACGCCGAACTCGGCTACACGGGCCTGACCCGCGGCCGCCAGGAGAACCACCTCTACGCCGTCGTGAGCGCGCACGAGCTGGACGCGGACGGAGATGGGCTCGGCCATCTGGTCAGGGCGTTGGGCACGAGTCAGGCCAAGACGGCGGCCATCGACTACCTCGACCCACCGGTCCTGGCATGACCAGGCCGTCGGACCAGAACCGCTCCGGAGACGATTTTCTCCTCGTCCTGGCCGTCGGCGTCCTGGCGACGGCCTCCGGGGGGCATTGGCTCGTCGGAAACCTGGCCGCACTGATCGGGAGGGGTCGGTTCCTTCACGCCGGGGTCCCCGATGCCCTGGCCGCCCTCACCCGGCTGCCCGACCACTGGGGCGACCCACGGCACGCGTGGAGCGAGCCGGCGGCGTCGAACCTTCCCGGTCCGGTCGCCTACTGGGCGAGTGCGGTGATCGTCGCAGCCGTTTCGGTCGCCGTTGTCGCACTGGCGGTGAACCTTGTGAACCGGCGCCGGCACCAGCCGGTCGACCAGCGACGCCGCCTCGGCGTGGAGGCGCAGCCCCGGTTGGCGGGTAGGAAGGAGCTCCGGGCCCTGCTGATCAGCCGGCCGGAACCCGGCCGCTTCCTGCTCGCCCGGTGGGGACGGCGGTTCCTCGCCACGGAAGCTGCACTGTGCGGGCGCCGCCGCGGGGTGCGAGGGGCTGTGGCCGTGTTCGGCCCGAGCCAGTCGGGCAAGACGACCGGCCTCGTCGCCGGAGTCGCCGCCTGGAACGGGCCGGCCATCGTGTCCTCGGTGAAGACCGACCTTCTTCGGGCCTCCCTCACCGAGAGAGCGGCGACCGGCAAGGTGAAGGTGTTCGATCCGCTTGGCATCAGCGGCATGGACAAGACCACCTGGAGCCCGCTCCGCGCCGCTCGGGACCTGAAGGGGGCGCTGGCATCGGCGCAAATGCTGGCCAGGGCCGGCGGAGACGAGGGCCCCCACGACCGGTTTTGGCGCGGGCAGGCGGAGCAGCTCATCGCCGCCATGCTGTGGACCGCCGCCAACACCGAGGGTCACTCGATGCGCAACGTCGTCAAGTGGGTCCTCGAACTCGATCGACCGGCGGGCGACGACAATGGCACCCTCGCCCCGCTCGTCAGGTTGCTGACCGACCACGCCGAACCTGCCGTCGCCCTCTCGGCCCTCCAGGTGCAGGGCTGGCTCCACGGCCAGTGGAAGACGGATTCCCGGACGACATCAAGCGTCTACGCCACCGCTCGGAACGCGGTCTGGCCGTGGGCGGATCCCGACGTCGCCGCCAGCGCCGAGGGCTGCGACGTCACGCTCGACTGGCTCCTCGAAGGGCGAAACACGCTGTATCTCTGCGCTCCGCTCGGCGACGAGACGCGCATCGGTGCCGTCTTCGCTGTCCTCCTGCACGACCTGGTCACCCAGGCATTCGACCGGTACAACTGCCTCGGTCAGCCCTTGGAGCCGAGGTTGCTCGTCCTCCTCGACGAGGCGGCCAACACGCCACTCCCGAAGCTGCCGCAATGGGCGTCGACCGTGACCGGTGCGGGAGTGCAGCTGGTGACCGTGTGGCAATCCAAGGCCCAGCTGGAGCAGATCTACGGGCGGGACGCCGACAACGTGCTCACGAACCACCGCACCAAGCTCGTCTACCCGAGCGGCCTCAGCGACATGGCGACCATCGAGTACGTGAGCGCCCTGGTCGGCAACGAGCACGTACGCAGCGACCTGGACGAACAGAGCTGGACCCGAGGCGGCGAGCGCCCACCGCCTCGGACTCCGGCGACGGCGGTTCCCTTCGTGTCGGCCAGCGTCCTGCGCCAAATGGACGTCGGCGACGCAGTGCTCCTCCACGGAGAACTCCCGCCGGCGTGGATCCGGGCATCGCGCCGGTGAGATCGTAGATCCGGCGCACCGCCCGGACCTCGATAATGCGGCGGTCCTCCCGCCGCGGGTGCGCGCCGCGGGCGTCTCGTACTGTGATCCTGCGAAAGCGGCTGATCTACGAGCAGAGGAGTTCCAGGGGTGAAGAGCGACGATCTTGCGCACGTTCGACGGACCCTGTGGAAGGCGGCTGACGAGCTGCGGGCAAACTCGACGCTTACGCCGGCTGACTACCGGGGCCCGGTCCTCGGGCTGATCTTCCTCGCCTACGCCGAGCACCGCTTCGAGGCGGTCCGGCCCGAGCTGGAATCCCAGGCCACGGTCCGCAACCCGGTCACCGCCGACGACTACCGGGCCCGCTCCGTGCTGTTCGTCCCCTACGAGGCCCGCCTGTCAGGTCTCGTCGACCTGCCCGAGGGCCAGGACCTCGGCGCAGCGGTCGACTCCGCCATGAAGGCTGTCGAGGCCGCCAACCCTGAGCTGCGTGGCGTGCTCGCACGGGGCTACCAGCGACTGGAGCGCTCCACCCTCACCGAGCTGCTCCGGTTGTTCTCGCCATTGCCCCGCAAGCTGTCCGGTGATGCCTTCGGGCTGATCTACGAGGACTTCCTGTCGAACTTCGCCATGGCCGAAGGCCGACTCGGCGGCGAGTTCTTCACGCCGTACTCCATCGTCCGGCTCATCGTGGAGATCATCCAGCCGTATCACGGCAAGGTCTACGACCCGGCCTGCGGCTCCGGCGGCATGTTCGTGCAGTGCGCAAAGTTCGTCGAACGCCACGCCGGCTCGGCCACCCGGGAGCTGTCGGTCTACGGCCAGGAGCAGAAGGAGGTCACCGTCCCCCTGGCCAAGATGAACCTCGCCCTCCACGGCCTCTCCGGCGACATCCGCCTCGGCAACAGCTACTACGACGACCTCCACGACGCCGCCGGCCGCTTCGACTTCGTCATGGCCAACCCGCCGTTCAACGTCAACGGCGTCGACAAGGACAAGCTGGCCGGCGACAAGCGGTTCCCGTTCGGAGTCCCGAAGACCGACAACGGCAACTACCTCTGGATCCAGCAGTTCTACGCCCCCCTCAACGACGGCGGCCGGGCCGGGTTCGTCATGGCCAACTCGGCGGGCGATGCCGGGCACTCCGAGAAGGAGATCCGCCGCCAGCTGGTTCAGTCGGGCGCCGTCGACGTGATGGTCGCCATCGGGACCAACTTCTTCTACACCGTCACCCTTCCGGTGACCCTTTGGTTCCTCGACAAGGGCAAGGCCGGCACCGATCGCGAGGACACGGTGCTGTTCCTCGACGCACGGCACCTCTACCGCCAGATCGACCGGGCCCACCGCGACTTCCTGCCCGAGCAGATCGAGCTGCTCGCCAACATTGCCCGCCTCTACCGGGGCGAAGAGCCCGAGACCTTCGAGGGCAGCGACGCCAGGATAAAGGAGCTCTTCCCCGACGGCACCTACGTCGACGTCCCCGGCCTGTGCAAGGTCGCCACCCACGCCGAGATCGAAGCCCAGGGCTGGAGCCTCAACCCCGGCCGCTACACCGGCACCGCTGCCGCCGAGGAGGGCGACGAGGACTTCATTGAGAAGCTCGAAGGCCTGTACGAGGAGTTCACCAGGCTCAGCAACGAAGCCGACGAGCTCCGAGCCAAGGTCGACGCCGCAGTCACGGGAATCCTCAGCGAATGAGTAAGTGGCCTTTGGTGGCGCTCGAGGAGGTCGCTGGGCCCGACCGCTACTCGGTGGTGGGCGGCCCGTTCGGTAGCGCGCTCGGGAGGAAGGATTACGTCAACGATGGCGTACCCGTCATCCGAGGAGCGCAGCTCGGTGGGCCGGGTTGGTTCTCACACGAGGACCTCGTCTACGTGAGCGAGGACAAGGCCGACCGCCACCTGGGCAACCTTGCCTATCCAGGCGACGTGCTCGTCACTCAGCGCGGCACAGTCGGCCAGGTCGGCCTCATCCCGGTGGATGCGCCATTCGAGCGGTACCTCCTCTCGCAGAGCCAGATGAAGCTGACCGTTGATCAGTCCCGTGCGAACGCTCGGTTCGTCTACTACTGGCTCCGTTCACCCGAGGCGCAACAGGCCATGGTCAGTTCGACGATCTCGGCAGGGGTGCCGCATATCAATCTTGCGACTTTCAAGGGCCTGAAGATCCCACTTCCCTCCTTGACGGAGCAGGCGAGCATCGCGGACGTCCTCGGGTCGATCGACCTACTGCTCCAGAACAAGCAGCGGCGGGTAGAGGTGTTGGAGGAGATGGCGCGGGCGATCTACCGGGAGTGGTTCGTCCGCTTCCGGTACCCGGGCCACGAGGACGTCCCCCTCATCGACTCCCCCCTCGGCCCGATCCCCGGCGGCTGGGGGATCCGCGCTGTCGGTGACCTCGCTTCCCTCGACAAGGGCCTCTCCTACAAGGGCGCCCACTTGGCGGAGTCGGGTACCCCGATGGCGAACCTGAAGTGCTTTCGACCCGGCGGTGGCTTCCGCCGCGACGGCGCAAAGCCGTACAATGGCCCGTTCAAGCCCCGGCATCAGGTCTCGCCCGGTGATCTGGTGATGGCGAACACGGATCTCACCCAGGCCGGAACCGTGATCGGTAGCCCAGCGTTCGTGCCACGCGCTGGATTCGAGAGCGGAGGCATTGCTTCTCACCACCTGTTCATTGTGCGGCCTTCGGACGGTGTCGCAACGCACTGGCTGTACGAGTCCTTTCGTGACGACCGGTTCCGGGGTTACGCCCGAGGCGTCGCGAGTGGGACGACTGTGCTTGGGTTGCGGCCCCTTGATCTCGCTGCATACCGAATTCCGGTTCCTCCCCCGGAACTGGCCCAAAGGTTCAACGAGATTGCTCGGGGTCTCGCCGACATGCGGGAGGAGCTGGCAGAGCTTGCGGAGGTCTTGGCGTCCCAGCGAGACCTCTTGCTGCCCAAACTGGTGACCGGCCAAATCGACGTGTCGCACCTCGACCTCGACGCGCTGACTGAGGTAGCGACGGCGTGAACCCGCCGGGTCCCTACTCGGAGGCCGGGCTGGTCGAGGCACCAGCTCTTGAGCTGCTGGCCGAGCTGGGCTGGGAGGTCGTCAACGCGTGGAGCGAGACGCTCGGGTCGGCCGGCACGCTGGGCCGGGACTCGATGCACGAAGTCGTCCTCATACATCGACTGCGTGACGCCGTCCGGTTCCTCAACTCCGACGTACCCGAGCTCATCCGGGAGGAGGCCCTGCAGGCGGTCACCAAGGACCGGTCGGTGATGGACCGGGTCCGGGCCAACCGCGAGGTCCACACCCTGCTGCGTGACGGCTACCGGGCCGAGTGGAGCGACGACCGGGGGGACACGCAGTTCGCAACGGTGCGGTTCGTCGACTTCCTCGACTCGACAAAGAACGACTGGCTGGCGGCGTCGCAGGTGTGGGTGGCCGGTGATTTGCATCGTCGCCGAACCGACGTGGTGCTGTTCGTGAACGGCATCCCGCTGGTGCTGGCTGAGTTCAAGGAACCGAACCGGCCGGCCACGGCCGCCTTCGAGGAGAACGTCACCGACTACCGCGACACCATCCCGGCGCTGTTCGTCCCGAACGGATTCGTGATCTGCTCGAACGGCTCGGCCGCCAAGGTCGGCTCGACCTACGCCCCCTGGGAGTTCTTCGGGGACTGGAAGGTCATCGACGCCGACGGCACCCGCGGCGTAGTCGCCTTGGAGACGGCGATACGGGGGACGTGTGCTCACGACCGGCTGCTCGATCTGGTGGAGAACTTCACCTCCTTCGTCGAGCGTCCCGGTGGACTGATCAAGGTGGTGGCCCGCAACCATCAGCTCCTCGGGGTCAACGCGGCGATCGAGAATCTGCAGCGGGTGCGGGCGGCAGGCGAGAAGCGGCTCGGGGTGTTCTGGCACACGCAGGGCTCCGGCAAGAGCCTGTCGATGCTGTGGTTCACCCAGAAGGTGCTGCGGCGAATCCCCGGCGCGTGGACGTTCGTGATGGTGACCGACCGCACCGAGCTCGACGTCCAGTTGCAGGGCGAGTTCGCCGACGCCGGCGCTGTATCGGCTGAGGCGCAGGTGCACGCCAGCTCCGCCGCACACCTGCGGGAGCTGCTGGCCGCCGACCATCGCTACGTGTTCACGCTGATCCACAAGTTCCGGCTCGATGCCAAGGCCGGCGAGACGACGATGCCGGTGCTGTCGGACCGGTCCGATGTGATCGTGATCACCGACGAGGCCCATCGCAGCCAGTACGACACGCTGGCGCTGAACATGCGCCAGGCGCTGCCCAACGCGGCGTTCATGGGCTTCACCGGCACCCCGCTGATCGCCGGGGAGGAGTTGACCCGCCAGCAGTTCGGCGACTACGTGTCGATCTACAACTTCCGAGACGCCATCCAGGACGGATCGACGGTCCCGCTGTACTACGAGAACCGCATCCCCGAGTTGCAGCTCGTCAACGACGATTTTTCGGATGAGCTGTCCGTCCTGTTGGAGGAGGCCGAACTCGACGAGGACGCCGAAGGCCAGCTCGCCCGCCGGTTCGGCCGGGAGTACACGCTCCTCACTCGTCCCGAGCGGCTGCGAACCATCGCCCGGGACCTGGTGGGGCACTTCGTCGGCCGAGGCTTCACGGGCAAGGCCATGTACGTCGGGGTCGACAAGGCCGCCGCGTTGCGCATGTACGACTACGTGCAGGCGGCGTGGGCCGAGCAGCGGTCCGAGCTCCAGGCGCAGCACGATGGCTTGCCGGAGCTGGAACGGCCGTGGCTGGCCAGCCGGCTGTCGTTGATGGACTCGACCGACATGGCCGTGGTCGTGTCGCAGGGCCAGAACGAGATCGCCCACCTCGAGCGCCAGGGCCTCGACATCAAGCCGCACCGCACGCGGATGAACGACGAGGACCTCGCTGAGAAGTTCAAGGCGGCCGACGACCCGCTGCGCATCGTGTTCGTCTGCGCCATGTGGATGACCGGCTTCGACGCGCCGAGCGTGTCGACCATCTACCTCGACCGCCCGATGCGCAATCACACGCTGATGCAGACGATTGCCCGGGCCAACCGCGTGTTCCCCGAGAAGGACAACGGGCTGATCGTCGACTACATCGGTGTGTTCCGGAACCTCGAGGCGGCGCTGGCCATCTACGGCACCGCCAACGCCGAGGCCGGCGTCGACTCGCCGATCCAGCACGTGGACGCGCTGGTGGTCGCCCTGAGGGAGGCGATCGACGAGGTCGTCGGTCTGTGCTCGGCGGCCGGCGTCGACCTCCCGGCCCTGCGGGACGCGACCGGGTTCGAGCACATCGCCCTGCGTGACGCCGCCGTCGAAGCGCTCCTGGCCGACGAGGAACGACGGGCGGCGTTCCTGGCCGCTGCCCGCCACGTCCGCAAGCTTTTCAAGTCGCTGCTTCCGGACCCGGCGGCGGCGGCTCAGCAACACACCGTGGCTGCGATCCGGGTGCTGGCGGAGCGGCTCCTCGACCTGGCGCGGCCCCCGGCCGCCGACCTCGACGAGATCGCCGACGCCGTTGACGAGCTGCTCGACCGGTCCGTCGGCGCCGAGGAGTACGTCATCCGGGCCGCCGCCGAGGGCAGCGAACCCGACCCGCTCATCGATCTCTCCCAGATCGACTTCGACGCACTTGCCGCCCGCTTCGCCGGCCGTAAGCGAGCAGAGACCGATCGGCTCGCTGCGCTGTTGAAGCAGCGGGCCATCGGCGCGGCCACCCGGAACCCGACCCGCTTCGACCTGGTCGAGCGGATCGAGGAGCTGATCGCTGAGTACAACGCCGGCAGCCTCAACATCGACGAGTACCTGCGGCGCCTAGTGGAGTTGTCCAAGTCGCTCACCGCGGAGGAGCAGCGCGCCGTCGTTGAAGGGCTCACCGAGGAGGAGCTGGCGATCTTCGACCTGCTCACCAAACCCGTGCCCGTTCTCACCGACGTGGAGCGCGACATCGTGAAGGGCAGCGCCAAGCGGCTCCTCGCCCACCTACACGACAAGCTCGTCCTCGACTGGCGCCGCAAGGCCACCACCACCGCCGACGTTCGGGCGTCGATCAAGCAGATCCTCGACGCCGACCTGCCCGCTGACCCGTACCCGCCCGAGGTGTTCGACGCCAAGGTCCACGCCGTGTTCGACCACGTGGCCACCGCCTACGGCGACGACGGCCACAGCGTCTACGACGGCACCCCGGTGACCGCCCCTGGGCCGGGGATGGCGGGCGCGCCCTCGGCCGGGCTGGCCGAAGGGCCGGTCAGCGCAGCTGCGCTCACCGAGGAGGTCGTCGAGCAGCTCCGCCACGACGCCGAGTTCGTCGCCCTCGTCGCTGAGAAGCTCGGCCTCACCGGCAAGCCCGAGCTAAGAACGATCGACGAGCTGATCGAAAACGACGAGGACTACGCCGTCGAGTTCAAGTCCACCGCCCGCTGGGACCTCCGGGAGAATCAGCCCAGCAAGGCGATGGAGGACGCCATCGTCAAGACCATCGCCGCGTTTCTCAACACCGATGGCGGCACGCTCCTGATCGGGATCGGCCCCGACCGCGAGGTCGTCGGCCTGGTGCACGACTACGAGCGCGTGAAACCCAAGAACGGCGACGGCTTCGTGAACTGGC
The DNA here is from genome assembly GCA_023264975.1 of Actinomycetes bacterium. Lineage (GTDB taxonomy): Bacteria > Actinomycetota > Acidimicrobiia > Acidimicrobiales > JAHFUS01. Next base: position 8,733 of record JAHFUS010000084.1, read on the forward strand.
TCACCACCCACCTCATCAATGCCATCGGTCACACGCCGGTCACCAGGACACGGGCCCGCGTCGCCGTCCACGTGGGGAAGGAGGTCTGTCGCGTCGACGTCGCTGCCTCACCGACTCCGGTCTGGGCCAAGACCAGCAAGGACGACCAGGTCTTCTTCGTCCGCATGAACAACTCGACGCGGCCGCTAGCCGAGGCCGAAGTCGAGGCCTACCGAGCCGAGCACTGGCCCTCGTAGTCGCCGGCGTCAGCCGTCGAGTGAGGCACGGAGGGCAGCGACCGCTCGCGGAAGACCGTTGTCACTCAGGCTGTCGAGGAGGTCCTCGACCGTGCGTTCCGGATTCCGCAGGGCCGAGGACTGTTCCTGGACGACGGAAGCGACTCGGCCGGGGGCGAGGTCGACGAGGTCGAGCACGAATTGGTCGGGGCTCTGAGCCTCGATGTTGAACCGCTCGAGCGCACTGGCTGGGAAGTCGCTGAGGTTCGAGGTCACGATCACCTGCGAACTGCAGCGGATCGCGGCTGCCAGCACATGTCGGTCATCGGGGTCGGGCAGCGTCAGACCGTCGATGAGCGACTCATAGCCGGTGACCAGACAGTTGGGGACGGCCTCGCACATCAGCTCCCGGGTTCGGGCCAGACGCTGCTCGTCCAGATCCGGCCGCCGGCGGCGGATGCTGTGGATCATCTCGTCGAGGATCTGCCCGGTCCAGCGGGCGCGGAACAACCCGGTCTGGCCCAGCCGGATGAGCAGGTCGCGCAACCCGGGCGGGTGCAGGACGTTGGCGTCGTAAAGGACGGTGAAGGCCACCGCCCTCCAGTCTTTCAGTCGTACAGGCCGAGCTCTTCGGCTTCGCGAGTGAGCTCGTCGAGGATCTCCTTGCGACGCGCAGCGTCGCGTCGCTTGTAGTCGAGCACGTCGACCAGCTGGACCTTGCGACGGTTGCCGACCCGTCGGTAGGGGATGCGCTCCTCGTCGAGCAGCTTGATGAGGTATGGCCGCGAGACGTTCAAGAGGTCGGCCGCCTGCTGAGTCGTGAGCTCCGCGTGGACGGGCGCGACGGTGACGGCGTTGCCGTTGGCCAGCTCGGCGAGCACGTCGACGAAGAAGCGGAAGGCGACCGTGGGGATGACGACCTGGGTCTCGGCTCCGTCCTCATCGGCGCAGAGCCGAACCCGGCCGGTCGGCGTTGGGTGCGCAAGGAGGAACGCGTTGAGGTCAGCAACTGCTTGTGCGGCCTGGTCGGCAGCGGTCTTGTCGGGCAGCTCGAGCTCTCGGAGCGCGGCGGTGACCCTGGACATCGTTGTCCTCCTCCTCGTCGCTACAGATCTTCTTCCATCGGTGCCCAGTATGGCGGACCTGAGGAATATTCGCAATAGCCGCAGTAAGTGAAGCAGCCGGCGGTAGACTGCACCCCGAGATCGTCGCCCGCTGCGTACCGTCAGCTTCCACGACCGGAAGGAGCCCCTCCTGCTCGGCGTCATCGGCCATCCCGCAAGGCTAACGAAAGCCTCGAAAGCATCGAAAGCATCTACGGTCGGTAGTCTCTACAGAGTGGTCGCTCAGATGCCTACAATCTGGTCCCTGAATTAGCCGCGAGTTGGAGCCTGTCGGTTGCCCTACCTGCCCAGAGTCGTCGACGCCGAGCTGGATGCTCGCCTCGCCGCTGCCGGTGCCGTGGTCATCGAGGGACCCAAGGCGGCCGGCAAGACGGAGACCGCGCGTCAACGAGTGGCGAGCTCGGTCCTGCTTGACGTCGACGAGAATGCCCGACGAGCAGCTGCGGTGGACCCAGGACTCGTGCTGGATGGCCCGGTCCCGCGGCTGATCGACGAATGGCAGGTCGAGCCGGGCCTGTGGAATCACGTTCGTCGGGCCGTCGACGATCGAGGGCTTCCCGGCCAGTTCGTGCTGACAGGCTCGTCCGTACCGGCCGACGACGTCGCCAGGCACACCGGCGCCGGCCGGTTCTCGTTCCTGCGGATGCGCCCCATGACCCTCTTCGAGAGCGGGCATACGAACGGCGCCGTGTCGCTCGCAGCCTTGTTGGCAGGCGAGCCTCCCCGTTCCGATGATCCCGGTCTGACGGTGCGCGACCTCGCGGACCGGATCACCGCCGGCGGCTGGCCGGCCCAACAGGGACGCCGCGTCGCCGACGCTTCCCGCGCCGCACGCGACTACCTCGCGCAGATCCGAGAGATCGACGTCTCGCGCGTCGCGGGCTCGAGACGGGATCCGTCCCGCGTCGAGCGACTCCTCCGCTCCCTCGCCCGCAACACCGCGACGGAGGTGGCGATCACGGTCCTCGCGACCGATGCCGGAGGCGCTGACGGCGCGCTCGGCCGGCACACCGTCGCCGAGTACCTCACGATCCTCGAGCGCTTGATGGTCATCGAAAGCCAGCCGGCCTGGGCGCCGCACCTGCGCTCGCGAGCGAACCTTCGCACGTCACCCAAGAGGCACTTCGTCGACCCGTCGCTCGCGGTTGCTGCACTCGGCGCGGGTCCGGATCGCCTCCTCGCCGATCTCAACCTCCTCGGGCTCCTGTTCGAGTCCCTCGTCATCCGAGACCTCCGCGTGCTCGCGCAACCGCTCGAAGGTCATGTTCTCCATTACCGCGACAACTACGGCGTCGAGGCAGACGCCGTAGTGCAGCTCGCTGACGGGCGCTGGGGAGCGTTCGAGGTCAAGCTTGGTGCCGGTCTCGTCGACGAGGGTGCCGAAACCCTCCTGCGGTTCCGGGAGTCGATCGACACACGCAAGAGCGGGGAGCCTTCAGTCCTCGCTGTCATCGCCGGGACAGGCTTCGGCTACGTCCGCCCCGACGGCATCGCCGTCATCCCGGTCGGCTCCCTCGCGCCCTGACCGCTGCTACGCCTCATCGTCGAAGGCGGCGAGCCCGCCGTTGCGGAGGTTGTCCTGGAACTCGCTCGGGTCGAACGCCTCGGGGTCGAACGGCCGGCCGATCCACTCACGTCGCTGGTCGTGCTCGGGATGGGCCGGGTCGGCGAGGATCTCGAGCAGGTCGCGGTAGCCCCAGGTGCCGCCACAGTCCTCTGGCGGGCAGGCGCGACGACCGCCGATGCACGCCGGAACTGCGGGAGCGGAGTCCGCAGCCAGCACCTTCTCGACTGTGATTTTGTGATCCCAGCCGTCGCCGAAGTCGTACGTGTACCGGAACGCCGAGCCCTCGGCGGCGATCGCATCGAGACGCGTACGCCGCTCGTCCAGCGGCGGCTCGCCCCAGTCCTCGTCGGGATCGGGAACGCCGTAGCGCGTGCGCCCAACCTCGAACTCGTGAAGGTGGGTGTTCCACCAGCCGAATGCGGCCTGGATGACCTCATGGAGGTGGTCGAGCGTGCCTCCACCGTCGATGAGCACGCGGCGCCAGATCGGCGGCTTGGTGTCGAGCAAGGTGACCTTGAGCTGGAACATGTTGCCTGTGGTGGGAGCTCGCGGCGATGGAGCAGGAGCGCTTCGCTCGCCAGGGAACGCGATCACCTTCGCCAGCGGCTCGGTGCCGCGCGTGACGGCCGCCAGCGCGCGATCGGGGGAGCCTTCGTCCAGCCCTCCGATGATGAGGCTGGACATGCGAAGCGAGAGCGCCTCGAGATCGTGCTGGCCCTCCTTCCAGAGCCACTCGCCGTGGAACGCGAACTCGTTCATCACGCCGACGACGCGTCGATCGTTCGTCGGACCGACCCGCACCTCGCTCATGGCCTTGCGCTCCGCGGTCAGCAACGTCTCGTCGACACCGTGCCGGCGGAGGACCGCTTCGATCGCCGTCGGCACGCGACCCAACAGGGTCGCGGCGGGGGCGAGCTCCATGAACACCGGGAGCAGCGTTCGGCTGTTGACCAGCAGCGCCGCCTGCGGACGCCAGAACAGCGCGTTGGCGAACCAGTCGCCCAGCGCGGTAGTCGACTCCTCGGCGTCGGCGGCGGGGGCGCCCTTCACCCGGTCACGCAGCTTCTTGGTGCCTCGGATCACGAGCACGAGGCCCAGTCTCGCGCCCGCCATGACGCCGGCTCTGACAGGTCGAGACTTCTACCCAAACTTCTACCGGACCGGTAGAAACGGGGTAGAAACGGGCAACACCGTCTGGCATCGCGAATCAGAAAAGCCCTGTTCAGAGGCCATTTCCTGGACGAACAAGCATTCGACAACATGCCTCGAATCGGAGTTCAAGTCCCCCCTCGCCCACTCGAAACCCGCAGGTCAGAGGCTATTTCTTTTTGCCGAAAGACCGGGACTTCTACCGGAGCTTCCGGCCAATGCCCGTCGGAATAGCCGGCGTGGTGCC
>JAHFUS010000128.1 GCA_023264975.1 Actinomycetes bacterium
CGCCGATGACGTGTGGGAGAACATCGTCGTGGGATTCACCCACCTGCCGATTTGCGCGTAGTCACAGGTCACGACGCGATTCGGGTTGACCGCTGCTGACCGCAGGGAGCCGCACTTTTCCTTCGCTGGTGGTGCAGATGTGGTGCAGATGCAGGCGGGTGCCCTGCTGGTGCAACACGGCGACGGAGCGGATCAGGCTCAGGTACTTTACGTGGTCCCGCCGGGTCCTCGTGCCGGCATCGGCGAAGCTCAGCTGGGTGGCGAACGGGTTCACCACCGCCACCGGCTCCAAGAGGCGCTGGGCGTCCAAGCAGCGGTTCAACAGCTCATCGTCGACGTCGATGGCGGTGGTGGTCAACATGATCGCCACCGGCCCCACCACCCGGTAGGTGTGGGTGACGAGGCGCCCCGAGGCGTTGTCCTTGCCGGTCGAGGCGATGGACAGCTCGCCCTCGGACTGCAACAGCTTGAGGGCGTAGGCGGCCCGCTCCGCCCCTTCCTCCTCGGCCACGGCGAGCACCTTGTGGGCCAGGTCGGCCTCGCCCATGTAGAACAGGCTCTGGCCGGTCATGGCCGAGAACTTGATGCGCTCCTCGCCCGGCACCATGGCCAGCACCGCCTCCATCAGTGCGCTCTTGCCCGCCGCCGAGGTGGACTGGACGATCACCGCCAGGGGGGTGTTCAACGTGCGGGACACCGCGGCGAGGTAGCCGACGAGGCAGTTGGTCGTCTCGCCCACCACCCCGGCCCGGGCGAAGTCGGCCACCACCCGCTTGACCAGGTCCGGCGAGCGCAGCAGGCCGAGGGCGGCGGCACGGTCCTGCTCGCTCAGCTCGACGGTCGCCTCGGCCGGGGCCTGGGCGGCGGTGACGGCCTCGTCGGCCAGGCCCTCGCACGCCAGCAGCACCCGGGCTACGTCGCGCTTGACCACGTCCTCGGACAGGCCCACCTCCTCGGTCGCCGCCTTGGTGAACACCGCCCGGGTCCGGGCCGAGTACAGGTCGAGGGTGTCGACGTGGAACACCTGGCCGTGGCGCTCGTCGGGCCGGGACACCAACACGTTGAGGCACAGCAGGTCGAAGCTCGACACCTTGTCCAGGCCCCGCACCCGCCAGCGGCGGTCCCCGAGGCGGAACGTCGCCTCACCGACGCCGGTGACCTCCGGGGAGTGCAGACCGGCGGTCGGTGCAGCGACACCACCCCGGGCTCGACCGGCCCGGCCGGCGTTTGGCGGCTCGGCGGCGAAAGAAGAAGGCTCCGGCTCGGCGGTGCTCTCGGGTGGTCGCTCGATGGGGCCGGCGTGGCGTCGCTCGCCCGGCCCTGGCCCCGCGCCCATCCAGGCCGCCTTGCGGATGTAGCGGCCCAGCACCTCGGTCGGGCTGATGGCGTCGCGGGCCACGTCGTTGACATCCGCGTCCCGGGGGAACTCGATGCGGAAGCACTCGATCCCGCCCGCCATCAGCTTGGCCGCCACCTTCTTGGCGGCGCGGTCGCCGGCGTCGTCGCGGTCGAAGGCGAACAGCACCCGCTTCACCCGGTGGCGCTCGAAGGCGGCGAACAGCTCGGCGGTGAAGCCCTCGGTGCCGTAGGCGGCGGTGACGTGGCGGAACCCGGCGCACCACAAGCTGAGCGCGTCGAGCAGCGACTCGGCCACGATGACCTCGTCGCCGGCGGCGAACGGCGGGGAGGTTCCAGACGTCGGCGTGGGGGCCGGGCAGGTGCAGGTGCTGGGGCGTCCCCGCCCGCAGGTCGTCGCGCACCGTGCGGCCGTAGATCTCGACGACCAGGGCGGCCTCGTCGAAGATCGGGACCACCACCGAGCCGTTGAAGTTGCTCGTAGCCGGAGGAGCGCAGCACCCCGAGGCGCTGCAGGCGGCCCCGCACCTCGGCGCCCTCGGTGCGGCTCTTGGCCGGCAGGCGGTAGCCGAGGGTGCGGTTGGCGAAGCCGAGGCGGAACGTGGCCAGCGCCTCAGGGTGGTCGACGCGCTGGGCCTGGAGGTAGGCGAGGGCGTCGGGGGACTCCAGCAGGGCCTGGTGGTAGTAGGCGACCACCTGGGCCAGCAGCTCCACGTCGTCGGCCGAACGCTGCAGCGGCGAGGCCAGCTTGCGCACCGACGAGCGCGCCGACGGCGGCCCGGCGATCGGCTCAGCCGCCACCCGGCCGTCGCGAGCAGCGCCACCGCGTGGCGGAACGACACCCCCTCGGCCCGCCTCACCCAGTCGAGCTCGGCGACGACGACCTGGGCGTCCTCCGCAGTGTCACCGACGGCCTCGTGGCCAAGACCCGACTCCGCACCCCCGCTGGCGGCATCGGCTGAGACGGATCAAAGCAGCCCATCTCGCATCTGTTCGAGGATCACCGCCCACCAGTTGTCGGGATTCGAGAAAGCTCGCTCATCGAGCAGACGGAGGCGCTTGTCGAGCACGATGATGACCTGATCGATTTCCTCGTCACCCAAGTCAAGAAAGCGCGCACGCTCGCCCGACACGAGGACCAAGAACTCGACGAACAGCGCCAGGTTCGTGTTGACGAAACGATCGCAGTACTCGCCGGACGTCGAGAGCGACACCACTTCTCCTGTCTCAGCGGAGATGCACAGCTCGGTCCCGAAGTCCGACCCGACCTGACAGAACTGGCCGCCTCGGCCCGGAGCAACGACCATCCGCAGGTCTGCGATCTCGAAGAGAGGCTCGACATAACGCGGCAGCCCGATCTCCGTTACCACCTCAATCGCGTCCGGCGGCAGGGTCACTGTGTCGTGCACGCTGGCATCAGCGCGCACGACGTTCGCTTCGCCCCACAGACGCACCAGATCATCGTGCGAAACCACGGCTTAGAGCCCTCCCAGTGTCTCGCGCAACGCGTCAACGCCCGCTGCCCGTGACGCCGCGTCAGCCCCATATTCGAAGCTCCAGGTGACCTGGGCGCCAGGGAAGGTGCGGCCGATCCACGCGCTGCAGTACCCGCCAGGAACACTGCACGGCTGGAGCTCCGAATAGATCCGCGATACCTGCGACGGCTTGACGCCAGCCCGCTCCAGATCGCCCCACACGAGTCGCTCGGCGTGTCCGACGCCGCGTTCGCTGAACCTGGTCGCTGTCTGCCCGCCCTCGTACTCGAAGACGGCAGTGTTTCGGGCTCCAAGCATTCCGGCCTCCTGTCGGGCAGCGATCGCCGTCTGGCTCAGGTCGGTCGAACCGTAGGCAACCTGACCAGTTTGAATCGGCCTGGGTTTGACGGAGGCTCGTTCGGTTGGTTTTGCCGTCCGGCTCGTCGCCGTCTGGCCCCGCGATTGTGGCACGGCGGGCGGCCGGTGTCAGTTGCCGCTGAGGAGCT
>JAHFUS010000021.1 GCA_023264975.1 Actinomycetes bacterium
AGTGCCCTCCTGGATGGGTCGCTGCTGTTCTCGACAAACGCAGTTTCCCTTGCCAGGAGGGCCTTTTCGGGGATGCGCGCCGGTCAGCTCAGATGGCTACGTGAATGATCGGGGCTAACGGCCGTCACCTGCTCCTGGCCGCCTGCCCTACCGCCGGAGCGTGAACACCGCATACTTCAGCAGCCACCTAGCGGCCGGCACCGAGCCAGTGGGGATACACCGCTCGGCCCCCGGCGTGGACCACGCTGTGGCAGTGGCCCCGTCCGCTCCCTACGCCGTCACCGTCGAGCGGTTCCTCCAGCGCCTCAGCAATGAGGGGCGCTCCGCCCGCACGCTCGCCGCCTACCGCTACGACCTCGACGACACCATGGTCGACGTCGCCATCGGCGCCCGCCTCCTGGCCGACCGTCCCACCCTCGGCCGCCTCGAAGCCGTCGATCGCGAGGCTCAGGTGCTGACGGCCTTCGAGCGCCTCGACGTGGCGACCGTCACCCTCGACGACCTCGACGGTGCGCTGGCCGAGTTCCGCACCAGGCCCGACCCTCGCTTCGCCCGTCACCCAGAACGCTCCCCCGAGGAGCGCTCCCCCGCCACGGTGGCCCGGCGCACGGCCGCCCTGCGGTCGTTCTTCGCCTGGTGTTACCGCACACAGCGGGTGGCCGCTGACCCCGCCGCCCTGCTGAAACCGCCCAAGAAGCGCAAGCGCATGCCGCGCGCGATCGATAAGGCGACGGCGAGCCGGGCTCTGGCCGAGGCGGGCCAGGCGTCGGGCTGGCCCGAGCGCGACCTGCTGATCATGGCCCTGGCGCTGGCCTGTGGGCTGCGCCTCGACGAGATCGCCCGGCTACGGGTCGACGACGTGCAGGGCGACCCACCAGAGGGCGTCATCGTGCGGGGCAAAGGCGACAAGGAGCGCCGCCTCGGCCTCCCTCCGGTGGTGCAGCAGGCCCTGGTCGACTACCTCCCGACGCGGGCCGAGCGATTGGCCGCCCTGGGCCTGGATGCGACGACCGTGGTGGCGTCGAGCCGGGCCCGCCCCATCCGGGCCCGATCGGGCGAGGTGGTGGGCACCACCGTGGAAGCCAGCCGGGACACGGTGATCTACGTGGTGGACCGGGTGCTGCGGCACCTGGGCGCCCGGCGCGACGGGGTGCGCGTGCACGCCCTCCGCCACACCTTCGCCACCCTCGGGTTGCGCGAGGGCGCGTTCAGCCTGCGCCAGCTCCAGGTGGCCCTGGGCCATGCCAGCCTGGCCACCACCCAGATCTACACCGAGGTGGCCGACGAGGAGATCGCGGCCGCCATGCGCCTTCACCCCCTGGGCGGCGGGCCGCGCCGCTGAGCGGGCCGCCGCCCATTCTCGGTAAGGGAAACGACCCACACGGTCGTTTCCCTTACCGAGAATCCTCCTCGCCGGTCCGCATGCGCACCCCGCCGCCGGCCGCTCGGTGGTAGGCCATCTGGATGGACCGGCCGCTGCGCTTCGGCGTCTTCCTCGCACCCTTCCACGCCGCAGGCCAGAACCCCACCCTGGCCCTCCAGCGCGACCTCGACCTGATCGAGCACCTCGACCGACTCGGCTACGACGAGGCCTGGGTGGGCGAGCACCACTCGGCCGGTTGGGAGCTGATCGCGTCGCCCGAGGTATTCCTGGCCGCCGCCGCCGGCCGCACCAGCCGTATCTCCCTCGGCACCGGGGTCAGCTCGCTCCCGTACCACCACCCTTTCCTCCTGGCCGACCGCATGGTGCTGCTCGACCACCTCACCCGGGGTCGGGTCAAGTTCGGCGTCGGTCCGGGCGCCCTGCCGTCCGACGCCTTCATGCTCGGAATCGCCCCCGAACGCCAACGGGAGATGATGGAGGAGTCGCTCGAGGCGATCCTGGCGCTGCTCATGTGCGACGAGCCGGTGAGCCGCACGACCGACTGGTTCACCCTGCGCGATGCCCGGCTCCAGCTCCGCCCCTACCAGCAGCCGTGCTTCGAGGTGGCTGTGGCGGCCCAGATCTCCCCCGCCGGCCCCCGGGCGGCCGGGCGCTTCGGCGCCGGCCTCCTGTCCATCGGCGCCACCAGCCTGGGCGGCTTCGACGCCCTCGGCTCCCACTGGCAGGTGGCCGAGGAGCGGGCCGCCCGGTTCGGCCAGACCATGGACCGCAGCCGGTGGCGCTTGGTCGGTCCGATGCACGTGGCCGAGACCGAGGCACAGGCGCGGGCCGACGTGGAACACGGGCTGGCCGACTGGGCCCGCTACTTCCGCGAGGTCGCCGCCCTCCAGCTGGCGCCCGCCACCGACGACGCCGGCGAGCTGGCCGACGCCATGAACGCCAGTGGCTTCGCCGTCATCGGGACGCCCGACATGGCGGCCGCCCAGATCGAGCGCCTGGCCGAGCATTCCGGCGGCTTCGGCGCCTACCTCGTCATGGCCCACGAATGGGCCGACCCAGCCGCCACCCGCCGCTCCTACGAGCTCATCGCCCGGGAGGTGTTCCCCCGCTTCCAGGGCACGGCTACCCGCGCCGTCGCCTCCCGGGACTGGGCGGCCGAGCACCGGCCCGAGTTCATGGGCGCCGCCGGCGCGGCGGTGATGAAGGCGGTCCAGGACCACCACGCCGAGGGCGACGCCTGACCTGCCCGCTTTCGAGTAAATAGGGTGTCAAAACGACACCCTATTTACTCGGAAGTGCGTGGTTCGGGCCGGGCGTCCCAGGTGGGGATGAGGTGACGGGCGGCGCGGGCCTCGTCGACCCGGCCCACCGGCGTGGAGCGAGGGGCGGCTGAGGCGCCCTCGGGGTCGGCGGCGATGCGCTCGAGCGCCTGGGCCAGGGCCTCCATGGTCTGGGGGCTTTCGGTCTCGGTGGGCTCGATCATCAGGGCCTCCTCCACGATGAGGGGGAAGTACACCGTGGGGGCGTGGAAGCCCTCCTCGAGGAGGCGCTTGGCCACGTCGACCGCCTTCAGGCCGGCGGTGCGCTTGAGGGACGCGGCGGAGGCCACGAACTCGTGCATGCCGGGCCGGTCGTAGGGCATGTCGTAGCTGCCCCGCAGCCGCTGCCGGAGCCAGTTGGCGTTGAGCACCGCCGCCTCCGCCACCTTGCGCAGCCCGTCGCCGCCGTTGGCGAGGATGTACGAGTAGGCCCGGGCGAGCGCGAGCGCGTTGCCGTGCCACGAGTGGACCCGCCCGATCGACCTGGCCGGCGTGAACCACTCCCACGCGCCGTCGTCGCCCACGATCGGGAGCGGGCCTGGCAGGTAGGGCGCCAGCCGCTCCGATACGGCCACCGGGCCGGCGCCGGGCCCGCCCCCGCCGTGGGGTACGGCGAATGTCTTGTGCAGGTTCATGTGCACGATGTCGAAGCCCATGTCGCCCGGGCGGGTGACACCGAGGATGGCGTTGAGGTTGGCGCCGTCGTAGTACAGGAGGCCGCCCACCTCGTGGACGGCGGCGGCGATCTCGGCGATGTCCTCCTCGAACAGGCCGAGGGTGTTGGGATTGGTGAGCATGATGCCGGCCACGTCGTCGTCGAGGCGCTCGCGAAGGGCGGCGACGTCGACGCAACCCCTCGCGTCCGACGGCACGGTGACGGTCGTGTAGCCGCCGAGGGTGACCGACGCCGGGTTGGTGCCGTGGGCCGAGTCGGGGATGATCACCTTGGTGCGCTGGCGCCCCTGGTCGCGGTGCCAGGCGCGCATGAGCAGCAGGCCGGTCAGCTCACCCGCTGCGCCCGCCGGCGGCTGAAGCGTGGCGGCATGCATGCCCGTGATGGCGCACAGGCGGGCGGCCAGATCGGCCAGCAGCTCCATCCAGCCCTGGGTGAGGGCGGCCGGCGCAGAGGGGTGGGCGCCGGCCAGGCCAGCCAGGCCGGCGGCGTCGTCGCACAGCTTGGGGTTGTACTTCATGGTGCACGACCCGAGCGGGTAGGCCCCGAGGTCGACCGAGTACTGGCGGGCGCTGAGCCGGGTGACGTGGCCCACCAGGTCTCGCTCCGACACCTCGGGCAGTGCCAGCGGCTCGGGCCGCAGGTGGTCTGCCGGCACCAGCTCCTCCGCCGTCCACTCGGGCACGCCGGTGGTACGGAACGACCATGCCGACCGACCCGGCGACGACAGCTCGAAGACCGTGGGCTCCTCGGCTCGCCCCATGATCGGGGCGGAGAGGGCGCGCCCGCCGGGGGCGCCCCCCGTCACAGCGCCTCCCGATCGGGGATTGGGGTCATCGGACCACCTTCTCGAAGGCAGCGGCGTACTGGTCGATCTCGGCCCGGGTGCGGCGCTCGGTGACGGCCACCAGCAGGCCCCCACCGAACTCGTCGGACAGGGCGACGCCGGCCAGGAACCCTTCGTCGGCCATGCGCTCCACGACGGTCGCGGCGGGCACCGGCGTGCGCACGGCGAACTCGCGGAGCGTCGGCGCCCCGACCAGGGGGGCGACTCCGTCGATGCCCAGGAGGGCGTGACGGGTGTAGCGGGTGCCGCGGGCGCACCGCAGCGCCAGCTCGCGCAGACCGCCGGTGCCGAGCCACGACAGCTGGATGGCGCACGCCACCGCGATCAGGGTCTGGTTGGTGCACACGTTCGACGACGCCTTCTCCCGGCGGATGTCCTGCTCACGGGTGCGCAGGGTGGTGACGTAGGCCGTGCGCCCCTCCACATCGACCGTCTCCCCCACCAGCCGGCCGGGAAGCCGGCGGATGTGGGACATCCGGCAGGCGAACAGGCCGAGCAACGGGCCGCCGAACGACATCGGCGTGCCGAAGGGCTGCCCCTCCCCCACCACCACGTCGGCGCCGAACGACCCCGGAGACCGGAGCAGACCGGTGGACACCGGGTCGGACACCACCACCAGCAGCGCTCCCGCCCGGTCGGCCGCCCGGCGGGCTTCGCCCAGGTCCTCCAGGCAGCCCAGGTAGTTCGGGTACTGCACGACCACCGCCCCGACCTGGCCGTCGGCCGGCCAGGCGGTCACGCCGTCGACCAGTGCCACGTCGACGAGCTCGTGACCCGTCCCGGCCGAGAAGGTCTCCAGCACCGAGCGCCAGCTCGGGTTCACGCCCCGGCTGAGCCAGACGGTGGAGCGCCCGCTGGCCGCCACCGCCAGGTTCACGCCCTCCACCAGGGCGCTGGCGCCGTCGTACAGCGAGGCGTTGGCCACCTCCAAGCCGGCCAGGCGGGCCACCATCGTCTGGTACTCGAACAGCATCTGGAGAACGCCCTGGGCCACCTCGGGCTGGTAAGGCGTGTAGGCGGTGACGAACTCGGACCGGAAGGTGAGCGAGCGGGTCGCAGCGGGCACCTCGTGGTCGTAGACGCCGCCGCCGGCGAAGCACACCAGCTGGGGGAACACGGCATTGACCGCCGCCAGCCTCCCCATCTCCGCCGCCACGTCGGGCTCCGACAGGCCTGGCGCCATGGCGAGGCCGCCGGCCAGCCGCAGCGCCTCGGGAACGGTGGCGAACAGGTCCTCGGTGGAGGACAGCCCGAGGAAGGCGAGCATCTCGGCGATCTCGGCGTCGGTGTGGGGGACGAAGTGGCCCACCGGCTACGACTTCTTCCCGCTGCCGGCGAAGGGCGGCTTCACGACCCGGGCGGGCACGAGGTTCCCCCGGATCTCGACCGTCACCTCGGCGCTCACTTCGACCGCCGGCGGCAGGAAGGCGAGGGCGATGCCCTGGCCCAGCATGGGCGAGAAGTTGCCGCTGGTGACCTCGCCGACCGGCTTGGCGTCGACCACCACGGTGCAGCCCTGGCGGGGTGGCTGGCGGCCCTCGACCAGCAGGCCGCGCAGCCGCCGGGCCGGGCCGCGCCTCCGTTCCTCCTCCAGCGCCGCCTTGCCCGCGAACGACGGCTTGTCCCATGCCACGACCCAGCCGAGGCCGGCCTGCAACGGGGTGATGCCGGCGCCGAGCTCGTGGCCGTGGAGCGGCAGACCGGCCTCCAGTCGCAGGGTGTCGCGGGCGCCGAGGCCGGCGGGCGTGATCCCCGATGCGATGACGGCTGCCCAGAACGATGGCGCCGCCGCCGCCGGGACGGCGCACTCCACGCCGTCCTCGCCGGTGTACCCGGTGCCCGCAGCCACGCAGGGAACGCCCTCCCAGTCGAACCCGGCCACGCCGAAGCGGGGCACCTCGGCCGCCTGGGGCGAGGCGATGGACAGCCGCTCGCGGGCGTACGGGCCCTGCACGGCGATGATCGCCCTGTCCGCGGTGACATCCCGGCCGCCGATGGCCTCCACCACCCGGGAGGTGTTGGACGCGTTCGGCATCACATCGAAGGTTCCGTCGGGCCTCCACCACACGATGATGTCGTCGAGCACCGAGGCGTCGGGCTCGTCGAGCAGATGGGTGTACTGGGCCCGGCCCGGGCCGATGCGCCCGAGATCGTTGGTGAGCACGCGGTTGAGGTGCTCGAAAGCGCCCTCGCCCTCCACCCGCACGGTGCCCAGGTGGCTGACGTCGAATGCCACCGCATCCTCCCGGCACGACCGGTGCTCCGCCAGCGTGCCGGCGGGGTACGACAGCGGCATGTCCCAGCCGCCGAAGCCGACCATCCTGGCGCCGAGGGCGCGATGGGCGGCGTTCAGCGGCGAACGGCGCGGGGGGTCGGCCACCGGCCCAGCCTAGGAGGCGCCGGCCTCGCCGAAGATCTGTTCCAGCGGCGCCGGTGGTCCCGGCGCCGCCGTCGCGTCGGCCGGCTCCCGGTGATCAGTCGCCGAGGGCGAACTCCAAAGGCCGGGGCTCGTGGTCGTCGAGGGGGGTGTCGGCCAGCTGGGAGGGCTCCTCCAGCCCGTACTTCACCAGCAGGTTGAGGTAGTCCCGCTGGTAGAAGATCTTGACCTTGACGTCCGGGTACTGCTCGCGCAGGCGGCGGATCTTGGCGTTCTTCTTGGTGACGAGCTTCTGGTTGAGCGTGGTGATCTCGATGTACAGCTCGTAGGCCGGCAGGTAGAAGTCGGGACGGAAGGCCTGCACCGGTTTGCCCACCCGGTCATGGGCGAGGGTGAACTCCGTGGGCTCGTACTCCCACGTGATCCCGTAGAAGTCGAGCAGCTTGGCGAACTGGCGCTCCGAGTTGTGGGCGAAGCGGACCTGTTCGTGCGGGAGCGGCTCCCCGTCCTGGGCGCTATCCCCCGCTGCCGGACTTGGCCAGGCTGCTGCCGTCGCCCTCTCCTTCCGCGTTGACGACGACCGGCGCCTGCACCTCGTGGGCGGGCGCCAGGTCGGTGATGGCGGCGTCGAGTTCGCGCACGACGCCGGCCAGGGGCACGATATTGAGCACGCCCTGGCCACCTTTGAGCAGGTCGATGATCTCCTCGCCCGACTGGGCCAGCACGGACTGGGACCCGTGCAGGACCAGGTTGGCGGTGGCCACCTCGCCGCCACTGTCGCGCAGCACCTCCAGGGCGCGCCTGGCCGACCGGAGCGACACGCCGGCGTCGAGCAGGCGCTTGATCACCTTCAGCTCGAGCAGGTCCCGGTAGGAGTACCTGCGCTGCGTACCGCTCCCGCGCGCCTCGCTGATCGACGGCCGCAGCAGGTCGGTGCGGGCCCAGTAGTCCAGCTGGCGGTAGGTGATCCCCACGATCTTGCAGACCTGCGGACCGCGGAACCCATCTTCAGGCATGGGGGAAGTGCCCTCCTGTGCCGGCTACGCCGGATGGCCCACTGTGACCCGGTGTCACAGTGGCGGAATTACACCGTTGGGACCACGGTACGACGCCCCGGCCGGCCCGTCAACGACAGGGGCCGGGCGGACCGGCGGCTCAAGAGCTGAAATCCTCCGGGCGGATGCCCTCGATGAACTGGCGGAACTGCGAGACCAGCTCGTCGGGGGCCGTCTCGTCGTCGTCGTCGGCGGCGTCGAGCACCACGCCGGCGGCGTCGAGCAGGTCGTCCTCGGCGAAGATCGGCGTGCCCGTGCGGGCGGCCAGGGCGATGGCGTCGGACGGCCGGGCCGAGACGACCTGGGACTCTCCGCCGTGGCGCAAGTGCAGTTCGGCGTAGTAGGTGCCGCTGCGCCCGTCCTCGCCCATGCGCAACTCGGTGACCACGACCCGCTCCAGGGTGGCGCCCAGGGCCACGAGGAGGTCGCGCATGAGGTCGTGGGTCATGGGCCGCGGCGGCACGACCTCTTGTAGAGCGAAGGCGATGGCGGTGGCCTCGGGCGCGCCGATGAAGATGGGCAGCGTGCGCCGGGCGCCCTCGACCTCCTGGAGCAGCACGACCGGATTGTTGGTGGGCAGCTCCACGCGTACTGCGGCGAGGTGCATCTCCACCATGAGGCCACCCTACCGTGCGAAGAACTGCTCCACGTGCGCATCGGGATCGGTGCGCAACGCCGCCAGGTCCCCCGCAGCCACGAGTTCCAGGTTCCGGTAGCGCTCGGCGAAATCGAGGCCGTAGCCGACCACGAAGTCGTCGCCGATCGTGAAGCCCACGAAGCGCACCAGCGTGGGCACGATGCGCCTGGTGGCCTTGTCGAGCAGCGCGCAGACTTCGAGGCTGCGCGGGCCGCGCCGGGCCAACTGGCCGAGCAGGTAGGTGAGGGTGAGCCCGGTGTCGACGATGTCCTCGACCAGCACCACGTCGCGCCCGGCGATGTCGATGTCGAGGTCCTTCACGAGGCGGACCCTGCCGGTGTCGGGCGCGTACGACGAGATGGCCAGGAAGTCCACTTCGGGGACGATCGACAGCGCCCGCACCAGGTCGGCCAGGAACGGGACGCTGCCCTTGAGCACGGCGACGAGCACCACGCCGTCGCCGTAGACGGCGGAGATCTCGTCCGCCAACCGGGCCACGCCGGCGCGCAGCTCGTCGACCGGGATCAGGACTCGGGCGTCGGTCATGACCGGCCCGGGAGAACGCGGTGGCTCACCCGCCGGAGAGGCGGCGCAGCGACTGGCGCAACACGGCCGCCCGCAGGCTCTGGCCCAGGCGGGTGAGCTCTTCGAGGGACTCCACCGCCTGGCGGCGGGCCTCGGGGTTGCGCTGCTTGAGCAGCGGCGTGACTATCTGCTCGAACAGGCCGGCCTCGCGTTCGGCCGAGTTCTTGTAGATCCGCAGGTGACGGCCCTCGATGCCGAAGCTGGCGAAGCCCACGGCCAGGTTGGCCACGACCAGCGCCTCCTCGTCGTAGTACACGGTGCCGGCCACTGGCCGGCCGGCGATGAACCCGTACCTCTCCAGCTCCCGAAGGCGGTCGTAGGGCAGGCCGGTGGCCGAGGCCAGTTCCTCGAGGGAGAGGCTCACGCCGGTCATGCCCGCCGACAGGCTGGTGGCGTGTGCGGCGGCGGGCGGCGGCCTGGTGGGCGGTGACGGCGGCGGAGACGGCTCACCCGCCGGCGGGGTGGCAGCAGCCTGGGCGGGGCCAGGGGCCACTGCGGGTGAGGCGGCCATCGCCACCTCGGCCACTGGGGCCGTGGGCGCATGACCGGCGGCCTGGGCCGGCGAAGCGGGCGGGGCGCCAACCGGCGTTGGTGAAGCGGGCTGGGCGGCAACCGGCGTTGGTGAAGCGGGCTGGGCGGCAACCGGCGTTGGTGAAGCGGGCTGGGCGGCAGCCCGGGCGGCGGGCGGCGGGGCGGCGGCGGTCACCGGCCCGGGCCCAGGCGGCGCCACCGGGGGTGCGTCGACCACGGCGGTGGCGGGACTGTCCCTACCGGCGGCGGGCGCCGGCCGGCCGTCGTCGGCACCGTCGTCGTCGCCCGTGCTCACACCGAGGCGGCCCTTGATCACCTTCAGGGGCAGGAAGTGCTCGCGCTGCTGGCGCAGGATCCACCGCAGCCGATCGACGTCGGGCTCGTAGAACTTCCGGTACCCCGAAGCCGTACGTTCGGGGTCGAGCAGGCCCTGGCTCTCCAGGAAGCGGATCTTCGAGATGGTGACGTCGGGGAACTCGTCCTTGAGTAGGGACAGCACCTCACCTATGGACAGGTACGCCCGGTCCCCCACCGACGCTCACACCTCGCCGGCGGCGAGGAAGACGAGCTTGAACTTGCCGATCTGCACCTCGTCGCCGTGGGCCAGCGGCGCCTCGTCGAGGCGCTCCCGGTTCAGGTACGTGCCGTTCAGCGAGCCGACGTCGCGCACGACATAGCCAGGGCCCTGGCGCACGAACTCGGCGTGGCGCCGCGACACGGTGATGTCGTCGAGGAAGATCTCGCTGTCGGGATGACGGCCGGCGCGGGTGGTGTCGGCCTCCAGCATGAACCGGGAGCCGGCGTTGGGGCCCCGCTTCACCATCATCATCCCCATGCCCTCGGGGATTCCTTCCATGCTGACGCTCAGGTCGTCCTCGCCGGCGTCCCCCGTCGCCTCGTTGGTGAACACGATGGTGGTCTCCTCACCTCCGGCGGCCAGCACGCCACCGCAGGACGAGCAGAAGTTGGCCCCGACGGGATTGCGATGGCCACACCGGTTACAGAACACGCCATCCACGCTATTCCGCCGGAGCGTCGCCCGAGACCAGAGCCCGGTACGCCTCCGCATCGAGCAACCCCTCGAAGCTGGCCGAGTCGGTCGGCGCGATCACGCAGATCCAGCCTTCGCCGTAGGGATCCTCGTTCACCCGCTGCGGTGCGTCGACCAGCGCCGAGTTGACCTCGATGACGTGGCCGGCGACCGGCGCGTAGATGTCGGACACCGACTTGGTGGACTCGACCTCGCTGAACGACGCCCCCACTTCGACCGTCGTGCCCGGTTCGGGGAGCTGCACGAACACCACGTCGCCCAGTGCGTCCTGGGCGAAGTCGGTGATGCCGATGCGGATGCCGCCGTCGTCCAGCCGGGCCCATTCGTGGTCGGCGGTGTACCGGAGCTCGGCGGGAACGTTCATCGGTGGAGAACCTCCGTGGCGGCGTCTGGAGCGCCTGTCAAGGGCCGGACCCTACCGGACGCGCCACCCGGAAGGCGGGGGCGCGTGCGAGGGCGGGCACGTTGAGCTTGGCCGACCGTGCCACCTCGGCCCGGACCCCCCTGAGGGCGTCGAGGGTGTCGAGCACGCCGCCGGGAATCTTGAGCCCTCCTTCAAGGGTGGTGGCCTGGCCGATGGCGGTGATCCGGAACGGTGCCGACAACGGGCTGGCGTCGAGGAGGACGCGCCCCTCCCGCTCGGCCAGCGACGACGCCACGCCGACGCGAATGTCGTTGATGGCCACCGCCTCGGCGCCCGCGTCGCGCAGCTCCTGCACCGCGTCGATGACGGCGTCGTAGCCGACGGCGCCCTCGGGGTCGTCCACCACCAGGGTGATGCCAGGGCCGGTGACGGCCACCGTGCCCGCCAGCACCGCCAGGGCATCGATCTGGGAACGGGCGGCACGATCGGCAGCGCCGTCCTGGCGCGAGCTGTTGCGCAGGTTGACGAGCTGGAGCTTGAGGTCGCTGATCTCGTCGCGCAAGGAGTCGGCCTCGTCGGTGAGGCTGGCCAGGATCCGGGCCAGGTCCTTCTCGCTCTCCGCCTCCAGGCGCTGGCGGAACCGCTCGCTGGTTCCCATCTGGCCGACGAGGAGGAAGCCGACGACGGCCGTGGCCACCACCACGAGGGCAGGGCCGGAACCGAGGGACCGCGCCCGGTCGCCGGCCGCCCGCCGGGTGGGCGCACCGGCCGGGCGCCCACCGGTCCGCACCCAGCGCCGGCGCAGGCGGCCCAGCTCCGTGCCGAGCGAGATCACACCGCCTCCGTCCTCATCCGCCCACCAGGCGGCGCCTGATGGCGGCCACGTTCTGGAAGATGCGGATGCCGAGCACCACGACGACGGCGGTGACGAGGTCGACCGACAGCTGGTCGCCCAGCCACACCAGGGCGATGGCCACCAGGGCGTTCGAAAGGAAGGAGATGACGAAGATACGGTCGTTGAAGGTGCGTTCAAGCGACGACCGCACGCCGCCCAGGGTGGCGTCGAGGGCGGCGACGACGGCCATGGCCACGTACCGCGACAGGTCCTGGGGAACGGTGGGCTGGAGCAGCACGGCGACGAGCGCCCCGATGGCGAGGCCGATCAGCGGGAGCATCTCTAGGAGGGCTGGGCCGAGGTGATGGCCACCCGCCCGGCGTAGGCGGGGACGGTCAGCTCCCGTTGCTGGACACTGAAGCCGAGGCCGAACAGCTTCGTCCAGCGGTCGAAGCGCCGGGCGATCTGGCTGCCCTCGAAGGCCTTGCGGTCGGTGCCGATGGCCGAGACCCTGTAGGGCGGGCTGAGGGGGCGGAAGTTCACGACGATGGTGTCGCCGGCCGCCCGGATGGCTGTGGTGGCCACCAGCCGGCTGTCGTTGACCGCCACCGCCTCGGCCCCGGCCGCGAACAGGGCGTTCACCACCAGCTGCAGGTCGGAGTCGTGGATGCGGAAGGCGCCGGCGTCCTCCTCGGTGTTCGGCTTGCGCGCCGAGTCTTTCAGGGTCACCGTGAGGCCCTTTCCCTTCACGGCGACGGTGCCGGCCTGCATCGCCAGAGTGGCGGCCGCGTCGGCGTCAGCCCGGTCGAGCCGGCCGCGCCGGGCCACCTGGCGTTGCGCGTCGGCCACCTCGCCCCGCAGCAGTTGGAGGGCCTCGTCCTGCTCGGCCACCAGTGATCGCCTGCGCTGGATCAGGTCGATCAGCTCGGTCTTGCGGGGCTGCGCCTCCCGCCGGGCGTCGCCGGCCGACGACGCCGCCGTCACCAGCAGGAAGCCCAGCACAGCGCAGGCACCGGCGAGGACGAGGGACGGCGGGCGTTGCACACGTCCATTCTCCCCCGCCGGAGGGTGCTGCTGAACACCAATATGCAAGTCGCCGATCTGATCGGAGGATGACCAGGCCCGGCGCCGGACGCTACAGCGCCTTCAGGAGGTTGGCGGCCGTGTCCTTGGGGCTGACTTTGTACCAGGCCTCAGCTACGACGCCCTTCCCGTCGACCAGGAAGGCGGACCGGACGATGCCCATGTACTTCTTGCCGTACATGCTTTTCTCGCCCCACGCGCCGTACGCCTCGGCCACCGCGTGGTCGCTATCGGACAGCAGCAAGAAGCCGAGGCCGTTCTTCTCGTCGAACTTGGCCTGCTTGGCCGGCGTGTCGGGGCTGAGGCCGAGGACGACCGTGTCGCCGATGTCGGCGGCGACGTCGCGAAGTCCGCACGCCTGGGCCGTGCAACCCGGTGTGTCGGCCTTTGAATAGAAGAAGAGCAGGTGGCGCGCCCTGCGCTGCCTGAGCGCCCTGCGCAGCGAGAAGGGCTCACCGCGTTGGTCGAGCAGGGTGAAGTCGGGGGCTTTGTCACCGGGCTTGAGCGGCATGGCGTCCACCGTAGGTGGCGTCGTGCCCGGGCGTCCCAGCGATCCCGGTCACCCGAACCTTCTGCGCGACGCCGTGAATCGACACCGAAGGGCAAGGACACGGGCCCTGAACGCTGTCAGCGGGTGCGGCGCCCCCCGACGGCAGCGGCGGCGGGGCGCGGCACGGGCGGCAGCTGCGCCTCGGCGGGGTCCCACGAGGCCAGGTCGGCCAGGCGCTCGTCGTTGGAGAACACCTCGACGAAGGGCTGGCGCACCCCGATCCGCTTCTGGAGGCGCTCGACCTCGAGCTCCTGGTCCCAGAGCACGAGGGTGACCACTACGCCTTCCTCGCCCGCCCGGGCGGTCCGCCCGGAGCGGTGGAGGTAGGCCTTGTGGTCCTCGGGCGGGTCGTAGTGGATCACCACGTCGATGCCCTCGACGTGGATGCCGCGTGCGGCGACGTCGGTGGCGACCAGCACGGGGAGCTTGCCGGCGGTGAAGTCCTTGAGCGCCTTCTCCCGCTGCTGCTGGCGCAGATCGCCGTGGATGACGCCCACGGCCAGGCCCTCACGCTCGAGCTGGAGGGCCAGGCGGTCGGCCCCCCGCTTGGTGCGGACGAACACGAGGGTGCGCTTCTGGCTTCGGGCCACCGAGGCAGCGACCTTGGGCTTGTCCATCTGGTGGACCTTCAAGAAGCGGTGGGACATCTCCTCGACGGTGGGCTGGTCGGACTCGACCTCGTGGCGCACCGGGTCCTTCAGGTACATCTTCACCACGTGGTCGACGTCGCCGTCGAGGGTGGCGGAAAACAGCAGCGTCTGGTGGTCACTCTGGATGCGGCGCAGGAACCACTCGACCTGGGGCAGGAACCCCATGTCGGCCATGCGGTCGGCCTCGTCGAGCACCACGTGCTTCACGCCGGCGACGCTGACCGACCCCCGCTCACCCAGGTCGATGAGGCGACCCGGCGTGGCGATGACGATGTCGGCGCCGCTCGAAACCTCGGCCACCTGGCGCTCCATGCTGGCCCCGCCGTAGACGGCGGCGACCTTGCGGCCACGGATAGCGGCCAGGGGCGACAGCACGGCCGCCACCTGTACGGCCAGCTCACGGGTGGGCACGAGCACGAGCGAGTCGGGTCGGCCGGGGGGGGACGGCTTGCTCAACTCGAGCAGGGCGAGGCCGAAGGCGAGGGTCTTGCCGGAGCCGGTCTTGGCCTTCCCGCACACGTCGCGCCCGGCCAGGGCGTCGGGAAGCGTGAGGGCCTGAATGGGGAACGGCTCCTCGATCCCGTCCCTGGCCAGAGCGGCGACCAGGTCTGCGGACACGCCGAGCGCGGCGAACGTCGTCTTCTGCAACGGGGAACTCCTCGGTATTCTCGGGGTGGGCCTGCCTCGCACCCGAGTCCGGAAGGAGTCGATGAGGTGAGCCCGCGAACGACGCACCCTGCGTTGTTCGCAAGGCAAGGATACCTCACCCGGTGTGAACTTCTGAGATCTACTCAAATCCACCCCGTGGATTGCCGACGAAGATGGGAAGAAGGTGAGTTGTCTGGACTCGCCACGAAAGGCCTCCTCATGCGCATGACGCCTCCTCCCGGTAGGCCGGGACCCGAGCGGAACAAGAGCCGCAACACGCGTTTGCAGATGGTCGGCATCGCGGTCCTGTTCGCCCTGGTCCTGGTCCTGCTGTTCAACCTCCCCGGTGGCAAGGCCGCCAAGGAGGACACGCCGGAGGTCACGCTGTCGGGCGCCGTGCAGGCGATCAAGGAGGGCAAGGTCGCCAGACTGCACCTGAACGACGGCTCCCGGCGGGCGACGCTGGTCCTCTCCAACGGCACCAAGGTGCAGACGGCCTACCCCGTCGGCTCGGGCCCGTCTCTCACCACCACCGCCATCGAAGCCGACGTCAAGGTCACCGCTGCACCCAACAAGGCCAGCTCCCCGTGGATGGGCCTGCTTTTCACCCTCCTTCCCGTGGGTCTGCTCATCGCCTTCTTCGTCTTCTTCATGGGCCCCAAGATGGGCATGAACGTGGGCAAGATGAACAAGTCGCGAAGGGCGCCCATCGAGGTGCCCGAAACGCGCTTCAGCGACGTGGCCGGCTCCGACGAGGCCGTCTCCGAACTGGCCGAGGTCGTCGAGTTCCTCAACACTCCCGAGCGCTTCATCAACGCCGGCGCCCGCATGCCCAACGGTGTGCTGCTGGTCGGCCCCCCCGGCACCGGCAAGACCCTTCTCGCCCGGGCCGTTGCAGGCGAGGCGGGCGTGCCGTTCTTCGCCCTGTCGGGCTCCGACTTCGTTGAGACCTTCGTCGGCGTGGGCGCCTCCCGCGTGCGCCAGGTGTTCACCGCCGCCCGCAAGCTCGGCAGCGCCATCATCTTCATCGACGAGATCGACGCCGTGGGCAAGGCCCGGTCGTCCCAGGCGAGCGGGAGCGGCAACGAGGAGCGGGAGAACACGCTCAACCAGTTGCTGGTGGAGATGGACGGGTTCAGCGATTCCGGGGTCATCGTCCTGGCCGCCACCAACCGGGCGGACGTGCTCGACTCCGCCCTCACGCGGCCGGGCCGCTTCGACCGGCACATCACCGTCCCCGCCCCTGACCGGGTCGGCCGCACCAAGATCCTGGAGCTCTACGCCCGCGACCGCCGCTTCTCGCGTGACGTCGACTTCGTCTCGCTGGCCCGGCGTACCCCCGGTCTCACCGGCGCCGACCTGTCGTCCCTCATGAACGAGTCCGCCCTCGAGGCGGCCCGCCACGGCTCCGGCGAGATCACCAACGCCCACCTCCAGGCCGCCCTGTCCACCTCGTACATGGGCCGGGCCCGCACGTCGGCCGTCGTCACCGAGCGCGACCGGCGCATCACCGCCTGGCACGAGGCCGGCCACGCCGTGGCGGCCATGCTGCTCCCCCACGCCGACGACCCCGTCTCCGTCACCATCGTCCCCCGGGGCGTGGCCGGCGGCGTCACCTGGATGGGCGGCAACGACAACTCGTTCCTCACCCGCTCCGAGGCCGAGGCCCGCCTGGTGGTCGCCATGGCCGGCCGGGCCGCCGAGGAGTACCACCTCGACGGCGACTACACCCAGGGGGCGGCCAGCGACTTCGCCTCGGCCACCGCCCTCGCCACGTCGATGGTCACCGAGTTCGGCATGAGCCCCCTCGGGCCCACCACCCGGTCCAGCTACGGCCACGTCGGCGGCGCCCAGTCCGACCGGGTCGGCGAGGCGGTCGATACCCTCCTCGACCAGGCCATCACCAACGCTCGGAACCTGGTCGCCGGCAACCTCCCGCTGCTCGAAGCCCTCGTACGGGAGCTCCTCGTGGAGGAGACGGTCAGCGGCCAGGAGCTCTCGGTCCTCGCCGACCGCCTGGGCGACCGCCCGGCGCCGGTGTACGCCACGGAGCTGCACCAGCTGCCCTGATCCGCTCGTTCCCCGGGAGCTGTCGGTCTACCCCGCGTCGAGGGCCTGGCGGAACCCGGCCACCGCCGAACCGATCTGGTCGGGCGAGGCGCCGTCCAGCAGCCGGCGCATGAGGGCGGAGGCGACGACGACGCCGTCCGCCTCCGCACACGCCTCCACCGCGTGGGCGGGGGTGGAGATGCCGAAGCCGAGGAGGACGGGCTTGTCGGTGTGGGCCTTGAGGCGCTTGGCCATTACGCCGGCCGAGGCGGCCAGGCTCTGGCGCTCCCCCGTGATGCCCATGGCGCTCACGCCGTACACGAACCCGTGGGAGCGCTCGCAGATGAGGGCCAGGCGGTCGTCGGGCGTGACGGGCGCCGCCAGCAGCACCGTCTCGACGCCCTCCGACTCGGCGGCCCGGGCCCACGGGTCGAGTTCCTCCAGCGGGATGTCCGGCACGATGGCCCCGGACACGCCGTTGCCCGACAGTGCATGGGCGAAGCGGCGGTGGCCTCCCCGGTAGACGATGTTGTAATAGGTCATCGCCACCAGCGGCACGCCGGCATCGACGGCGTCAACGGCGTCGAGGATCGCCGTCGGCGTGGCCCCCAGCTCCAGAGCGCGTTGGGACGCCTCCTGGATGGTGGGGCCGTCCATCACCGGGTCCGAGAAGGGGATTCCCACCTCGATGGCGTCCGCCCCCGCCGCCGCCATGGCCTCCAGGACCTCGGTCCACCGCGGCCCGAGCCCGCCGGTCACGTAGGGCACGAGCAGCTTGGCGCCGGCCGCCCGCCGCTCGCGCAGGTGGCGCTCCAGGAAGCCCGGCTCGGGCACGCTCATGCAGCCCCCCCGGCACTGGTCGGCGAAGTGGGGCCGTGACGGTCAACGCCGGCTGACCACTGCCAGATCGTCCCCCACCGCGGTCCGCCACCGGTCAGCCGGACAGCGCCGGCGCGGCTCGAGTCGGCTGACCGGTAGGTGGTCATCCGGCGTCCAGCATGCCCATGACGTGCTCGGCGTCCTTGTCGCCCCGGCCGGACATGGTGATGAGCACCGTGGACCCGGTGGGCAGGGCGTCGGTGCCGGCGGCCCGGATGACCCAGGCCACGGCGTGGGCGGGCTCCAGGGCGGGGATGATGCCCTCGGTGGTGGCCAGCAGGCGGAGGGCGGCCAGCACCTCCTCGTCGGCGGCGGGAACGTAGACGGCCCGCCCCACGTCGGCCAGGTGGGCGTGCTCGGGGCCCACGCCCGGGTAGTCGAGGCCGGCGGACACCGAGTGGGCCTCGATGATCTGGCCGTGCTCGTCCTGGAGGAGCTGGGACAAAGAGCCGTGCACCACGCCAGGGATGCCCCGCCCCACCGCCGCCCCGCCGGCCGGCTCTACTCCCACCAGCCGGGCGCCGGTGTCGACGAAGCCGGCGAACGTGCCGGCCGCGTTGGACCCGCCGCCGACGCACGCCACGACGTAGTCGGGGTCGGCGCCGCCCAGGATGGCCCGGCACTGACCGCGCGCCTCGTCGCCGATCACCCGCTGCAGCTCCCGGATCATCCACGGGTACGGGTGCGGGCCGGTGACCGAGCCGAGGAGGTAGTGGGTGGTCTCCACCGACGACACCCAGTCCCGGAACGCCTCGTTGATGGCGTCCTTCAGCGTGCGGCTGCCGGAGCCGACCGGCACCACCTCGGCACCCAGGAGCTTCATGCGGAACACGTTGAGGGCCTGGCGCTCCACGTCGACCTCGCCCATGTAGATCACGCACTCGAAGCCGAACATGGCGGCAGCCGTGGCGGCGGCCACACCGTGCTGGCCGGCGCCCGTCTCGGCCACCACCCGCGTCTTGCCCATGCGCCTGGTGAGAAGGGCCTGGCCGATGACGTTGTTGATCTTGTGGGAGCCGGTGTGGGTGAGGTCCTCCCGCTTGAGCAGGACGCGCACGCCGAGTCGCTCGGACAGGCGCCGGCACTCGCTCACCGGCGTGGGGCGGCCGTTGGCCGCCAGGATGCCGAGGTACTCGTCGTGGAAGGCCGGATCGGCCCAGGCGGCTCGGAAGGCGGCCTCGAGCTCCTGGCACGCAGGGACCAGCGCCTCAGGGAGGAACCGCCCCCCGAACCTGCCGAAGCGACCCTCGGGTGTCGGCTCGCGCATCAGCGCCGCAGTGTCCCTCGACTCCATCAGTCCGCCTCCTCCCAGTCGAACGGCCCGTCGCCGTCGGCGGCGCCCTCGTAGGCGGCCGGGGCGGCCGCCCTGGCGGCGGCCACGAAGCGCTGCAGCTTCACCGCGTCCTTGCGCCCCGGCGCCGACTCCACGCCGGTGCACACGTCGACGCCCCAGGGCCGCGCCTGGTGGATGGCGTCGGCGACGTTGTCCGGCGTGAGCCCGCCTGCCAGCAGGAGGCGGGAGCCGGGAGGCACGCCGTCGACAAGGGTCCAGTCGAACACCCGGCCCGACCCCGGCGACGGCGCGTCCAGCATCACGATCTGGGCGCCGTACTCCTTGGCCTTGCTGATGGCGCTGCTGCCGGCCGGGAAGGCGTTGATCACGACGGGCACCCGCTCGGCCACGTACCGGACCTGCGCCGGCGTCTCGCGGCCGTGGAGCTGTGCCGCCTTCAGGCCGATGCCGTTGACGATCTTCACCACCTGCTCGGGGGCCTCGTCGCGGAAGACGCCCACGGTGACGACCTCGGGCGGCAGGCGGTCGACGATCTGGCGCACGACGTTGGCCGACACCTGGCGGGGCGACGGGGCGAAGATGAAGCCCACCCCGTCGGCACCCATGGCCACGGCCAGCAGGGCGTCCTCCTCGCTGGTAGTGCCGCACACCTTCACGAACACGCAGCCGCCGATCGCAGGCTGCGCACGGCTGCGGCCGGGTCGGCGCTGGTGACGAGGGACTCCCCCACCAGCACGGCGTGGTAGCCGGCATCGGCCAAGCGGGCGACGTCGGCCGGGCCGGTGATGCCCGACTCGGCCACCCGCACGACCCCCGGGGGGATGGCGGCCGCCACCCGCACCGCCCTGTCGGTGTCGACGGCGAAGGTGGTGAGGTCGCGCTGGTTGACCCCGATGAGCGTGGCGCCGGCGGCCAGCGCCCGCTCCACCTCGGCCTCGTCGTGCACCTCGACGAGGGCGTCGAGCCCGACGTCCGCGGCCAGTGACCCGAACGCAGCCAACTCCGCGTCGGAGAGGGCGGCCACGATGAGCAGGACGGCGTCAGCGCCCATCAGCCGGGCGTCGCACACGTCCCGCTCGGACACGGTGAAGTCCTTGCGCAGCACGGGCAACCCGCATGCCGCCCGGGCCTCGGCCAGATCGGCAGGCGAGCCGGCGAAGAACGGGGCGT
This sequence comes from Actinomycetes bacterium, assembly GCA_023264975.1. GTDB lineage: Bacteria > Actinomycetota > Acidimicrobiia > Acidimicrobiales > JAHFUS01. The sequence continues at coordinate 19,982 of JAHFUS010000021.1, forward strand.
CGGTGAGGACCGACAGGCAGGCCGCCCCGCCCTCGGCGTAGGCCCTGGCCAGCACACCGGCCACCAGGCCCGCAGCCAGGTCGCCCTTCGACGGCGACCGGCGCTTGACCTCGGCGATCACGGCCAGGCGGCCACCTCCACCGCCCGCAGCCAGCGAGGCAGTGAAGCCCCGGGCCGGCGCGTGGGCCCGCGCCGCCGCGGTCAGCTGGTCGAGCGGCCGGAGGTCGACGGCCGCGGCGCTGCGATGGGCGGCCAGGATGGTGTCGAGATAGGTGGCCACGGCCGGCCAGCGTACCGGGGCGCCTTCTCCACGCCGCCGGGGTGCATCGAATCGCAGCCCGAGAAGGCTCAGAACCGGGCTGGGCCTGCCGATGAACGCGCCGAGGATGATCTCGTCGCCCGTTGCCCGGAAGGCTCCCGAGATCGCCGGCGCCCCTGTCGTGGACGGCTCCGGGAGCCGCCCCGATGGGAACCTCCTCGGCGGCCCGCTCTGGCTAACGGCCATCGGTGCGGGGCTGCTGTACTTCGGCCTCAGCCGGGTGATCGCGGAGGTCACGTCGTTCGGGACATCCGTCGGGGCGACGTTCTGGCCCGGGGCCGGGGTGACCGCGGCGGTTTTGCTCCGGCTCCGGTTCCGGCAGTGGCCAGCGGTCATCGCCGCCGTCGCCGTCGCGGAGTTCGGACTGGACGTGCAGGGCGGCTTCGGCGTGGTCACCGCCCTCGGGTGGGCGGTCGCGAACACGGCGGAAGCAGCGCTGGGCGCCTGGCTGTACCGGCGCCGGGGCCCGATGACGGTCGCCCTGCAGGACGTCCGGTCCTTGCTGCGCTTCGTCGGGTGCAGCGTCATCGCCGGCCCAGCGCTCGGCGCCATGATCGGCACTGTGTGGGCGACTCAGGTCGTAGGCGACTCCGTGTGGCCGCGCCTGCCCCGGTGGTTCGTGGGAGACGCCATCGGCGTCTTGGTGGTCGCGCCGGCGCTGCTCGGCCTCCGCGGGCGGGGGATGGGCTCGACCTCGATCCGTGTGCGCGCGTGGTGGGCCCTGGGACTCGTGTCGGTCACCGGCGTCGGGCTGGGCCCCTGGGGCATCAATTCGGCATGGGGCCTGCCGTTCCTGGTGCTCGCCTGCCTGGTCCTGTCCTCGCTCTGGCAGGGCCACGGCTGGGCGGCAGGTGGGATCCTGCTCGTGGCCAGCGTGGTGGAGGTCACGACCGCCCTCGATGCCGGGCCCTTCGCCACGGAGGGCGCGTTCCACGGGCTGGTCGTCGCCCAGATGTTCGCCGCCGCCTGTGCCTTCTCCGCTCTGCTCGTCGCCGCGCTGACGAGCGACCTGTTGACAAGGGACGCGGTCGAACGGGCGCTGCGCGAGCAGGCGCTGCACGACCAGCTCACCGGGCTGGCGAACCGCCGGCTCATCGGCGAGCGCTTCCAGCAGGCGCTCGGGCGCGCCCGCCGCAGCGGCGAGGCCGTGGGCATCGGCATCATCGACCTCGACCGCTTCAAGTCGGTCAACGACCGGTTCGGGCACGCCGCCGGCGACGCCGTGCTGGTGGAGACGGCGCGTCGCATGCTGAGCGAGGTACGCGGCCAGGACACGGTGGCCCGCCTCGGCGGCGACGAGTTCGCCGTCCTCCTCGACGGCATCGACGATCCGGCACTGGCCGACGGCGTCGCCGAGCGCCTCGCCGCGTCCCTCAGCCGGCCCCTCGCCTGGGAGGGCCATGAGCTGGCGGTGACGGCGAGCATCGGGATTGTGGTTTCCCAGCGGTACGACGAGACGCTCGACTCGCTGGCCGCCCGGGCAGACGAAATCATGTACCGCGCCAAGGGTTCGCGGCGCCGCTCCTAGGGAGCGTGCAACTCAACCGCCCGGAGGTTCACACTTCGCTCACAGCCAGGTGCCACGCTTCTCGCGTGCAGACCGATCTGGGCACGATCGTCGTCGTGGAGGACGACCCCAACATCGCCGACCTGGTGGACCTCTATCTCCGCCGCGAGGGCTACCGCGTGTTGCAGGCCGGCGACGGCGAGAAGGGGCTCGAGCTCGTCTCGCGCGAGCGCCCCCGGCTGGTGGTCCTGGACGTTGGCCTCCCCGGCGCGGTCGATGGGTTGGAGGTGTGCCGACGCCTTCGGGGGACCGACGGTACTGGTGGGGGGGCGGCCACGATCCCGGTCGTGATGCTCACGGCGCGCGACGGCGAGGTGGACCGGGTGCTCGGCCTCGAACTGGGTGCCGACGACTACATCACCAAGCCGTTCTCGCCCCGCGAGCTGGTGGCCCGGGTGAAGGCGGTGCTGCGCCGGACCGACGGCCCCCGCCCCGCCGGCCCCGACATCCTGGCCGCCGGCCGGGTGGCGGTGGACACCGGCCGGCGGGAGGCCTCTGTCGACGGCGTGGTGGTGGCGCTGGCCGCCCGCGAGTTCGACCTGCTGCGCTACCTGGCCGAGCACGCCGGCCTCGCCCTCAGCCGCCGCCAGCTGCTCGACGGCGTGTGGGGCCCGGCCTGGTACGGCGACGACCGCACCGTCGACGTCCATGTGCGCCAGCTGCGAAAGAAGCTTGGCGACGCCCTCCCCCTCGCCACCGTGTGGGGCGTGGGCTACCGGCTCGGCTGAGACGCCGATGCGCCGCCGCCTCACCCTCACCATCGTCGGCCTGGTGGCGGCCGCTCTGGTGGTGGCAGGCCTGGGTACCCTCGTGCTGGCCCGGGTGGGGGCGCGCAACGAGACGCGGTCCGACCTGGAGGACCAGGCCATGGCTCTGGCGGGGGTGGTCGACGGGCTCCAGCGGCCCCCGGTGCTGACCGCCCTGCGGCGCTCGCTGCGGCTCGAGGGCGCCGACATCGTCCCGGTGGGCCCCCTCCTCGCCGGACGGAGCGGGCGCGGATCTCCGCTCCCACCCGCAGTGCCACCGGTCGGCGGCGGCATCCTGACCGAGTCGGAGCTCGCGCTGCTGCACAGCGGCACGGCCGTGGTGTCCGGCTGGCGCGGCGACACGGCCTACGCCGCCGCGCCCGTGCGGCGGGGCGGCGACGTCCGCGTCGCCGTCCTGCTCACCCGGAAACAGTCGTCGGGCCTGGGCACCGCCCTGCCGTGGTTTCTGTTGTCGGCCGGCGCCGCGCTGGTGGTGGCGGCGGTGGCGGCCGACCGGCTGGCCCGCCGCTTCGCCCGGCCGGTCGCCGCTGCGGCCGAGGCGGCCCGGCGCATCGCGGCGGGCGACCTGGCCGTGCGGGTCGAGGCGGCCGGCCGCGGTACGGAGGAGGAGCTGGCCCGCCTGGCCACGTCGGTCAACGCTATGGCCGCCGAGCTGGAGCGGGCCCGCGGCCTCGAACGCCAGTTCCTGCTGTCTGTATCCCACGAGCTGCGCACGCCCCTCACGTCGGTGCGGGGCTTCGCCGAGGCCATCGCCGACGGCGCCGCGCCCGACACCCGGCGGGCGGCCGAGGTAATCGGGTCGGAGGCCCGCCGGCTGGAGCGGCTGGTGGCCGACCTGCTGGACCTGGCCAAGCTGGACGCCCGGTCCTTCTCGCTCCACATGGAGCCGGTCGACGTGGCCGCCGTCGTGGTCGACACGGCCGAGGGATTCCGGCCGGCGGCCGATGCCGCCGGCCTCTCACTCGACGTGCGCGTCGACGGGAGCCAGGGCGGTTCGCCCCGGTTGCTGGCGATGGCCGATCCGGAGCGCCTGGCCCAGGTGGTGGCCAACCTCGTCGAGAACGCCCTGAAGTTCGCCGCCCGGCACATCACCGTCACCGCCGGCAGCGAGGGCGGCCAGGTGGTGGTGGCGGTATCCGACGATGGCGCCGGCATCTCCGAGGCGGACCGGGCCCACGTGTTCGACCGGCTGTTCCAGTCGAGCCGAACCCCGGCCCGCCAGGCCGGCTCGGGGCTCGGCCTCACCATCGTGGCCGAGTTGGCGTCGGCCATGGGCGCAGGTGTCGTCGCCCAGTCGGTGCCGGGCGCAACCCGTATGGTGGTCCGCCTCCGGCCACCCGGGCCCTGAGGGCGATTCAGGGCTTTCGAGTGGTGGTGGTGGTGGTCACCGGTCTGGTAGTCGTGGTGGTCGTGGCGGCCGGAATGGTGGTGGTTGTAGTCACCGGACGGGTGGTGGGGGTGGTGGGGGTGGTCACCGGGCGGGTGGTGGGGGTGGTGGAGCCAGGAGGCCGGCTCGTCGTGGCGCCCGGGACAGTCGAGGCGGCCGGCGCCGTGGTGACCGGGGTCGGCGGGTCGGCGCATGCCGGCAGCGCCAGCTGGAACTGCTCGGCGCCGTTGACAATGAGGCGCATCTGCTGCGCACCCGCCGCCAGGCATTTGAGTTCCCAGCGGGCCCGGCCGCCGGCGTCGGTCACCGTGGGGTTCGCCAGGCCCACGCTCCAGCCCGACCCGCCCGCCAGCTCGACGGTGGCGCCCGCCATGGCCACGCCGTTCACCACCCCGTTCGGGTCGACCGAGCGGTTGCTCAGCTGCAGGACCAGGTTGCTGGTCCCGCCCACGAGCGGCGGGTTGGGCGCCATCGCCGGCTGCGGCGTGGTGCCGAAGTTGCGCTCCAGCTTCAGCTCCACCGGATAGGTCTCCGTCGCTCCGACAAAGAAGAAGGCGGGGACGGCGATGGCAATGTCGGGCGCCCGCCACGCCCGGACCCTGTAGCCGCCGCCGAGCACGTTCTGGGCCGACCAGCTGCCGTCGGGCGCCGAGGCGACGTCGATGCCGGCGACCGACCTGCCCACCAGCCGCTCCACCCGGACCGTGGCGCCGTCCACCGGGGTGCCGTCCGGCCCGAGCACGGTGCCCTTGATGGTGGCCTTGCCCGGCCCCACGACGGCGGTGGTCGTGGTGACCCGCCCGGCGGGAACGGCCGGGAGGGCCACCCCGGTGAGGTCGGGCGGGGCGGTGGTGGACGGCCGGGCCTGCGTGCTCGGCGGCGGCGGTAGCGGGTCGAGGGCGACGTCGCCCCCCGAGCAGGCGGCCAGGAGGGCAGCGACCGCCGGTGCGGCCACCGCCGACCGCAGCGCGCCACGGGCGCCGCCGGCGGCGCCCGGCGACGCGAGCACCCAGCGACGACGCGGGGCGCGCGCAGGTGGCAGTGGGGGAACCGGATGGGGCGCGACCGGATGGAGCACTAGCCCACGAGCGGCAGGGTCTCCACGCGGGCCGCCGCCGTGCCACCTTCCCAGCGCACCTCCACACCGGCCGGCGGGTCGACGTCGCGGCGCACGTAGGCCAGCGCCACCACTCCCACGCCGGCCGGGCCGGGAGCCACCGACGTGAGGGTGCCGACCTCCCTGTCGCCCACGATGAGCGAGGCGCCAACGGGCGGGGTGGCCTCGTCCACCACCACGCCCCGCAGGTGCCGGGGGACGTTGCCGCCGCGCGAGTCGATGCGGGCCACGAGCTCCTGGCCCGTGAAACAGCCCTTGGTGAAGCTCACCGTGCGGGCGACGATGCCGGCCTCGGCGGGGATCGTCTTCTCGGTGAGCTCGGCGCCCATGGCCGGGATGCCCGCCTCGATGCGTAGCGTCTGCCAGCTGTCGACACTGCACCGGCGCACGGGGGGCTCCGACAAGGCGGGTGCCTCGCCCAGCACGTCGATGCCCGGCAGGCCCGGCCAGTCGGCCGGGACGACCACGCCGCCGGTGGCGTACGGGCCGAGCTCGGCCGCCCGCGGGCCCCGCAGGGCGAGGCAGTGCCAGTCGATCGGGTCGAGATCGGCCTTGATGCGGATCTTGAACCTGCGCAGCCGCTCGATCACAGCCTCGCCGAATCCCTCGTCGACGTCGAGCACGAACTCGTGCGAGCCCGTGCGGAGCACACGCACCAGCGCCTCGACCTTGCCCTGTGGCTGCAGGAGCAGGGAATCGGCCGCCTCCCCGACGGCGAGAGCGGCGACGTCCTGGCTGAGCTGGCCCTGCATCCACGACACGGAGTCGGGGCCGGAGACCCGCAGGAAGTCCCGAGGCAGCTCGAAGGCCCCCACGTCGTTGCGCATGGCCTGGTAGTCGGGGGACGGGTCCACAGGGGCATTGTCGCTCACACCCGCTCCGGCGAGGGAGAATCGGGTGATGACGTCCGCGCAGCTCACCGGCCGGCTCCTGGTGGCGACGCCGATCCTGGGCGATCCCAACTTCGACCGCACCGTCGTGCTCCTGCTCGAGCACTCCGACGAGGGGGCGGTGGGCCTCGTCCTCAACCGCCCGAGTGAGACCGACGTGGCCGAGCCGCTGCCCGAGTGGGACGAGGTGGCGGCGGTGCCGTCGGTGATCTTCGTGGGCGGCCCGGTGGCGCAGTCGGCGGTAATCGGCCTGGCCCGCTGCGACAGCGGCACCAGCTACGCCGCCGGCTGGCGGACGGTGGGCGGGGGTATCGCCATCGTCGACCTCACCGACGCTGCCCCCGACGTGGCCGCACCCATCGAGGCTCTCCGCCTCTTCGCCGGCTACTCCGGCTGGGGCCCGTTCCAGTTGGAGGCGGAGATCGACGCCGGCGCCTGGTGGGTGGTCGACGCCGCCCCCGATGACGCCCTCAGCCCCGACCCCGAGGGCCTGTGGTCCGCCGTCCTGCGCCGCCAGCGGGGCCGCCTGGCCATGCACGCCTACTTCCCCGACGACCCCTCGTCCAACTGACGCGCTTTCGAGTAAATAGGGTGTCAAATCGACACCCTATTTACTCGGGAGCGGCTGGTTTGGCGGCGCGGGCGGCGGTCATGCGGCGGGCGGCGGGGACGGCGGCGAGGAGGGCGGCCGCCTTGTTGCGGCACTCCAGGTCCTCCGTGGCGGGGTCGCTGTCGGCCACGATGCCGGCGCCCGCCTGGACGCTGGCCTTGCCGGCCGGCGTGACGAACATGGAGCGGATGGCGATGGCCGTGTCGAGGTTGCCGGAGAAGTCGACGTAGCCCACCACGCCGGCGTACGGGCCCCGCTTGGTGGGCTCGAGCTGGTCGATGATCTCCATGGCCTTCACCTTGGGAGCGCCTGACACCGTGCCCGCCGGCAGGGTGGCCCGCAGCACGTCGATGGGGCCGAGGCCCGGAGCAAGCCGGCCCGACACCTGCGAGGTGAGGTGCATGACGTGGCTGTAGCGCTCCAGGGTGAGCAGCTCGTCGACCTGCTCGGTGCCGAAGCGCACGACCCGGCCCACGTCGTTGCGGGCCAGGTCGACCAGCATCACGTGCTCGGCCAGCTCCTTGGGGTGCTCGCGCAGCTCGCCGGCCAGCCGGCGGTCCTCCTCGTCGGTGCGGCCCCGACGGCGGGTGCCGGCGATGGGCCGCGACACGACCCGCTCGCCCAGCAGCTGCACCATGGGCTCGGGTGACGAGCCCACCACGGTGACGGCGGGGTGGCGCAGGAAGTACATATAGGGCGACGGGTTCACCTGCCGTAGCGCCCGGTACACGTCGAAGGGGTCGGCGCCGAGGTCGAGGTCGAAGCGCATGGACAGCACGACCTGGAAGATGTCGCCGTCGAGGATCCGCTCCTTGGCCGCTGCCACCGCCCGGGCGTAGTCCTCGGCGCTGACCGTACGGGTGACGTCGGGTGGCGGCTCGTCGCTCTCGGGCGGCTCCACCACCGGCTCGTCGAGGGGGCGGGCGCCGTCGGCCGCCAGCCGGTCGAGGCGCGCCTCGGCGTCGTCGTAGAGGGCATCGACCTCGTCGTCGGACGCGCCGGGGGGGACGAAGGCGTTGGCGATCAGCGTCACCCGCTGGCGCCAGTGGTCGTAGGCGGCGATCTCCCCCACCACGGACAGCACGGCGTCGGGATGGCCGAGGTCGTCGGGCGGCACGTCGGGCAGGCGCTCCACCTCGCGCACCACGTCGTAGCCGAGGTAGCCGACCACGCCGCCGTGCAGTGGCGGCAGGTCCGGCACGGGGGGCGAGCGGTAGGTGGCCAGCAGTCCCTCCACGGCGGCCAGCACGCCCCGGTCGAGGGGCACGCCGGCCGGGACGCCGTTGTCGGCCTCGATGCGCCCACCCCGGGCCACCAGCGTGGTGGACGGGTTGCGGCCCACGAAGGACCACCGGCTCCAGCGCTCGCCGCCCTCCACCGACTCGAACAGGAACCCGGCGCCGTCGCCCACCACCCGCAGGAACCCGGCCACGGGCGTGGTGAGGTCGCCCAGGATCTCCCGCCACACCGGCACCACCGGGGCACTCCGGGCCAGGGCGCGGAAGTCCTCCCTACTGGGGCGGGGCACCGAACGGCCGGTAGAAGCAGGTGAACTCGCCGGTGTGGCAGGCGCCCTTGCCCACCTGGTCAACGACGAACAGCAGGGCGTCGCCGTCACAGTCGTAGGACGCCTCGACCACGTTCTGGACGTCGCCCGAAGTGTCGCCCTTGGCCCACCGCTCCTGGCGGGACCGGCTCCAGTAGACCATCCGGCCCGTCTCCAGGGTCTCCCGCAGCGTGCCGGCGTTCATCCACGCCAGCATCAGCACCTTCCCGGTGGCCCGGTCCTGGGCGATGGCCGGCACCAGGCCGGAGGCGTCGTACTTCACCTGATCAAGGCCGGCGAGGGGGTTCACGACAGCGCCTGTGACCCTCGGGTCCCGAGGCGAAGTCACAGGTACAGCCCCGTGCCGTCCTCGTTGCGGTCGGAGGCCACTGCGTGGACGTCGCGCTCGCGCAGGATCAGGTACTCCTCGCCCTGGACCTCCACCTCGAAGCGGTCCTCCGGGTTGAACAGCACCCAGTCGCCCGTGCGCACGGTGCGCACGTTCGGCCCCACGGCGACCACCTCGGCCCAGGCCAGGCGCTTGCCGACCTGGGCGGTGGCGGGGATGAGGATCCCCGACCGGGACCGGCGCTCCCCCTCGGCCGTTGGGATCTGCACCAGCAGCCGGTCGGCCAGCATGGTGATCGGCTGCTTGTGGTCGCGCTCGGGCACCCCACACGGTAACGGACGCCAGCGGGTGGGATGGGGGCCCGCCTCGCGCTCCAGCCTCTCCGACAGGGCGTACCTTGACTTCAAATCATGGCACTATACAACAGGGCACAGTCGTGGTAGCGTGGGCGACGTGGCCCCCACCCCCGCTGCACCCACCGCTCCCCCCGACGGCGGGGTGCGCGGGGCGGTGGGGCCCACGATGACGATCGACGAGCTGGCCCGCCGGGCCGGGTGCACCACCCGCAACGTCCGGAACCACCAGACCGCCGGCCTCCTGCCCCCGCCGGTGATCGTCGGACGGGTGGGCCGCTACGACGAGGGCCACCTGGCCCGCCTGCGCCTCATCGCCCAGCTCCAGGAGCAGGGCTACTCGCTGGCCGGCATCGCGTCGCTGCTGGAGGCCTGGGGGAAGGGTCACAGCCTGGCCGAGGTGCTCGGCTTCGAGCAGGCCCTCACCGCTCCGTGGACCGACGAGGAGCCCGAGGTCGTGTCCCCCGCCGCCCTGTTCGAGCTGTTCCCGGAGAGCGCCTCCCGCCCTGATCTCGTCCTGCGGGCGGTGGAGCTCGGCCTGTTCGAGGCGGACGGGCCCGACGTGCGTGTGCTCAGCCCCCGGCTGGTGAAGGCGGGCGCCGAGTTGGTGGCGGTGGGGGTACCTCTGGCCGCCACGCTGGAAGAACTGGGGGAGCTGCGCCGGGACCTCGACCGGGTGGCGACCCGCCTAGTGCACCTGTTCGAGGAGCACGTCTGGAAGCCCTTCGCCGACGCCGGCATGCCGGCCGACCAACTTCCCCAAGTCACCGACGCCCTCCGGCGCATGCGCCCGCTGGCCTCCGCCACCGTCCAGGCGGTGCTGGCCCGGGCCATGGAGAGCCGCACCGCCGCATCCACCGCCATGGCGGCGGTCCGGGAGGGCATGCGATGACCACCCCAGGAGCAGGACTAGCCGCACCGACAGCAGAGCACCGCACGGTCCCGTCGACCAGCGAGGAAGGAAGCACGTGATGATCGCCTTCGCCGGATGGGGCACCGACTGGCCGTTCGTGGCCGCGCCCTTCATCTTCTATTTCTTCACCGTCTTCTGGCTGCTCTGCATGGGCGACCACGAGGGTGAGACCAACCCGATCCGCATGTTCTTCCGGCGCATCTCCACCGCCATGGAGGACGTCACCGGGTACCCCGGCTGGGCCATGGCCGGCGCCCTGAGCGGCCTGCTGGTACTGGCCGTGGCCGCTCTCGGCCTCTACTGGGACGTGGCGTACCACATCGATTTCGGCCGGGACAACCAGCTGATGACGCCCAGCCACACGATGATCCTGCTGGGCCTCGGCGGCATGATCTACTCGGCGGTGATCGCGGTGATCTTCGCCACCAACGACCGCACGCAGGTCGGCTTCGGCTTCGCCGGCATGCGCATCCCGTGGTCGGCCCTCATGCTCGCCGTCCTCGGGATCGGCGGCGTGGCCGCCTTCCCGCTCGACAACCTGTGGCACGAGACGTACGGCATCGACGTCACCCTGTGGAGCCCCACCCACCTGCAACTGGTCGCAGGCGGCGGGCTCGGCCCGATCGCCGTGCTGCTCATGCTCCTCGAAGGCCGCTCCCAGGCCAGCCCCCGGGCCCTCGGCCGCATCATCGAGGCCACCACCGGCGGCGCCGTCCTCGTCGGCCTGTCGACCTTCCAGGGCGAGTTCGACTTCGGTGTCCCCCAGTTCCAGGCCCTGTACCTGCCGGTCCTGTTCGCCGTCGTCATGGGCTTCGGCCTGGTGCTGGTGCGCATGGCCCTCGGCCGGGGCGGTGCCATCACGTCGGTGGTCGCGTTCCTCGTCCTGCGCATCTCCCTGGCCCTCCTGGTGGGCGGCGCCCTCAACCACACCACGCCCCGCTTCCCGCTCTACCTGGTGGGCGCCGTCTGCGTGGAGGTGGTGGCGTACGTGCTCGGCACCGAGAGGACGCTGCGGTTCGCCCTGGTGGCAGGGGCGGCGGCGGGCACCATCGGCCTGGCCGGCGAGATGGTGTTCGTCGACGTCTCCGGGTGGTTCGACGTCGACCCGACCGCCCTGCTCCTGCCGGCGCTCGTCATCAGCCTGGTGGCGGCGATGGCGGCAGCCGTCCTGGGCGCCGGCCTGGGCCGGGCGTGGCGGCCGCCGGGGGACGGGGGGTCGTCCACGCCGATGCCGCTCGCCGCTCTCGTCGTCGCCGGCCTGGCCGCCATCGTGGCGCTGGCGCTGCCGCTGCCCCGCAACGTCGGCAAGGTCGACGCCGTCATCCGGCTGGAGCCGGCCGGCGACCTGGCCAAGGTGGCGGTCGACGTCACACCGGCCGACGCCGCCGACGACGCCACCGCCTTCGGGGTGATGTCCTGGCAGGGCGGCGGCCGGGTGTGGGCCGATCTCGAGAAGGCCGGCCCGGGACACTGGGTCACCACCAAGGCGGTGCCCATCACCGGGTCGTGGAAGTCGATGGTGAGCCTCCAGCGGGCCGACGAGGTGATGGCGGCGCCGATCTACCTGCCCGCCGACGCCGAGATCGGCGCCTCCGCCGTGCCCGCCCTGCCCGAGCGGTCCACCCCGTTCGTGCGCAACACCGAGATCCTTCTGCGAGAGGCCAAGGACGGGCCCGGCTGGCCGGCGCTCCTCGCCTACGCCGGCGTGGCCCTCGTGGCCGCCGTGTGGATCGGCCTGTTCGCCTTCACCGGCCGGCGCCTGGCCGGCGCCGAGCCGCCCACGGCCACGCCGCCCGTGGACAGGGGTAGCGGCGCGGGGACCGCTTTCGTGCCGGGCGGCAGGCTCGAGCCCGCCGGCGGCTACTCCCGCTCCTGGGCCAACCGGTAGCGGGCGAGGGAGTCCCCTCACCCCTACCCGGGGCGCACCGCCACGCCGGCGGCGGCCAGGTGGGCCTTCGCCTGAGCGATGGTGAGGTCGCCGAAGTGGAACACCGAGGCGGCGAGCAGCGCGTCGGCGCCGCCCTCCACCGCCCCCGCCACCAGGTGGTCGAGGGTGCCGACGCCGCCGCTGGCCACCACCGGGATGTTGCATGCGTCGACGACGGAGCGCAGCAGCTCGAGGTCGAATCCGTCGCGGGTGCCGTCGCGGTCCATCGACGTCAGCAGGATCTCCCCCGCCCCCAGCCGCTCGCACCCGGCCGCCCACGCCACCGCGTCGAGCCCCGTCGGCGTGCGCCCGCCGTGGGTGTGGACCTCGAACCCCGCCGTGGCGTCGGTGCGCCGGCGGGCGTCGATGGCGACGACCACGCACTGCGCCCCGAACTCGGTGGACAGTTCGGCCACGAGCTGTGGACGGGCCACGGCGGCGGTGTTCACGCCGACCTTGTCCGCCCCGGCCCGCAGGAGCGCCCGGGCATCGTCGACGGTGCGCACGCCGCCGCCCACGGTGAGGGGGATGAACACCCGCTCGGCCGTCCGACGCACCACGTCGATCATGGTGGACCGGGCGCCCGACGACGCCGTGATGTCGAGGAACACGATCTCGTCGGCTCCCGCCTCGTCGTAGCGGGCGGCCAGTTCGGCCGGGTCGCCGGCGTCGCGCAGGTCGACGAAGCGCACGCCCTTCACCACCCGGCCGGCGTCGACGTCGAGGCACGGGATGATCCTCACGGCTCGCACGCCAGCACCGCCTCCCGCACGCTGAACACGCCCTCGTGGATGGCGGTGCCGACGATGGCGCCGGCGAGCGGCCGCCCACCGACCTCCACCAGGGCCAGGGCCCGAAGGTCGTCGAGCGTGCCCACGCCGCCCGACGCCACGACCGGGTGACGGGTCGTCGCCAGCACGCCGGCGAGGCCGTCGAGATCCGGCCCCCCGAGCATCCCGTCGCGGGAGATGTCGGTGACGATCACGGCGCCCAGCTCGGCGTCCTCGATCTCGTTCAGGACGTCGGTAAGGGTGCGGCCCGACCCCTCCGTCCAGCCCCGCACCGCGACCTCACCATGACGCGCATCGAGACCGACGGCCACCCGGTGGGGGTGGCGCTGGGCCACGCGCCGCAACAACCCGGGGTCCTCCAGCGCGGCGGTCCCGAGCACGATCCGGCTCACGCCGGCACCAAGGAGAGCCTCGGCCGAGAACTCGTCCCGGATGCCGCCCCCCGCCTGCACCGGGATCGCCACGGCCGCGGTGATGGCGGCGACGACGGCCCGGTTCTCGGGCCGACCGGTCCGGGCCGCGTCGAGGTCGACCACGTGGATCCACGACGCCCCGTCCGCCTCGAACTCCATGGCCACCGCCAGCGGATCGCCCCCGTACACCTTCTCCCGCGCGTAGTCCCCCTGCACGAGCCGCACGCACGCCCCGCCCCGGATGTCGATCGCCGGGTACAGCTCCATCAGGAACATGCCTTCGCGAAGTTGGCCAGCACCCGGGCGCCGACGGCCCCCGACTTCTCCGGGTGGAACTGCGTCGCCCACAGAGGGCCCCGCTCGACGGCGGCGACGACGGGGCCCCCGTAGTCGCAGGTGGCCACGACGTCGGCGGTCGGAGCCGGCGCGAACGAGTGCACGAAGTACACCCAGGGCTCGGGCCCGAGCCCATCGAGTAGCGCGCTCGCGGGGCGACTGGGAACGAGCACGTTCCACTGCATCTGCGGCCGCTTCACGCCGTCCGGCAGCCGGACAACAGTGGCATCGAACACGCCCAGCCCATCGGTCCCGGGGCTCTCCTCGGACGACGCATACAGCATCTGCATGCCGACGCAGATGCCGAGGAAGGGTGTCCCCGCGGCGATGGCGTCGAGCGCCACCCTGTCGAGCCCGGTCGACCGAAGCGCTTCCATACACCGCCCGAACGCCCCTACTCCGGGAAGCACAACTCCCGTGGCACCCGCGGCCGAGGCCGGGTCGCTGACGAGCACGGCGTCCGCCCCGGCCTTCTCCAACGCCTTCTGCGCCGACCGGAGGTTCCCGATCCCGTAGTCGAGGACAGCGATCACGATCGACCCGGCCCAGCGCTGGCGAGAGGGATCCCACCGGCCCGAACGGCGCCCGACGACCGGATCACAACAAGCCCTTTGTGGAGGGCACTCCGACTCCGTCGACCCGGACCGCATCGCGCAGGGCCCGGGCCACGCCCTTGAACGAGGCCTCCAGAATGTGGTGCGTGTTGCGACCACTCCGCAACCGAATGTGCAACGTGATGCCGGCCGACGTGGCGAACGACTGGAAGAAGTGCTCCCCCAGCTGCGGGTCGAACGGCGGCGTCCCCAGCGGCAGCGAGTCGGGCGGGCACGCCACCTCGTAGACGATGAAGGGCCGCCCGGACAGGTCCAGGGCGACCTCGACCAGGGCCTCGTCCAGGGGCAGGAGGATCGACCCGAAACGCCGGATCCCCTCCTTGTCCCCCAATGCTTCGCGGACAGCCTCGCCCACCACGATGGCCACATCCTCGACCGTGTGGTGCGTATCCACGTGCAGGTCGCCCCTGGCGACGACCTTGAGGTCGATGCCGCCGTGGCGCCCGAGCTGGGAGACCATGTGGTCGAAGAAGGGCAGACCGGTGTCGACCTCGGTGACGCCGGTGCCGTCGAGGTCGACCCGGACCTCGATCTCGGTCTCCTTGGTCGACCGGGTACGGGTGGCGATACGGGGCGACGTCACAGGACCTCCGTTACGGCGGCGAGGAACGTGTCGTCCTCGGCGGGGGTTCCGACCGTGACCCGGAGGCACCCGTCGAGGCCGGGCCACGAGTTGCAGTTGCGCACCAGCACCGACCGGTCGAGCAGCCCCTGCCACACCTCGGCCGACGGCCGGGAGCGGGGCCGGAAGAGGATGAAGTTGGCGTCGGACGGCCACGTCTCCAGGTCGAGATCGGCCAGGGCGGCGAAGAGGCGGTCGCGTTCGGCCGCCACCGCCCGCACCCGGGCGTCCATCTCGGCCCGGTAGCGCAGGGCGAGGAGGCCGGCCGCCTGCTTCACCGCGTCGAGGTGGTACGGCAGGGCCCGCGCCTCCATCTCGGCCACCAGGGACGCCGGGCCGATGACGTAGCCGAGGCGGGCGGCGGCCATCGACCATGTCTTCGAGTAGGTGCGCACCACGGCCAGGCCGGCGTCGTCGTCCACCAGTTCGACGGCCGACCACGGCGCGAACTGGCCGTAGGCCTCGTCCACCACCACCAGGCCCGGGGCGAGGTCGACCACGTCGGTGACCACGGCCCGGGGGTCGGCCCGGCCGGTGGGGTTGTTGGGCGAGCACAGGAAGGTAACGGCCGGGTCGGCGTCGGCCAGGACCCGCTTCACCTCGCCCGGGTCGAGGGTGAAATCGGGGGCCCGGTCGCCGGTGGCCACGGCCGTGCCCGTGAGGCGGGCGATGTGCGAGTGCAGGGCATAGGTGGGCTCGAACACGGCCACCGAGCGCCCCGGGCCGCCGTAGGTGAGGAGTAGGACCTGGAGCACCTCGTTGGAACCGTTGGCGGCAAAGACCTGCTCGGGACGCACGCCGTGCAGTTCGGCCAGCCCGGCCCGCAGGGCGGTGGCCGAGCGATCTGGATAGCGGTTGAACGCGATGGCGGTGACCGCTGCGGCCAGCTCGTCGACCCAGGCCTGCGGCGGCGGGTAGGGCGACTCGTTGGTGTTGAGGCGCACGGCCACGTCGACCTGGGGCGAGTGGTAGCCCGCGCCGAGGCCCTGGTCGGGGCGCGGCGGGATCAGCGCCGCCATCGGAGGTTGACCGACTGGGCGTGGGCGGGCAGGCCCTCGGCGTCTGCGATGGCGGCCACATGGGGGCCGATGCGGGCCAGAGTGGGTTCGTCGAGCGACACCACGTGCACCGCCTTCACGAAGTCGTCCACCCGCAGGGCGCCTGAGAAGCGGGCCGAGCCGTAGGTGGGCAGGACGTGACTGGGGCCGGCCAGGTAGTCGCCCACGCTGGCGGGGGCGAAGGCGCCGCAGAACACGGCGCCGGCGTGGCGCACCAGGGGCAGCAGGGCCTCGGGGTCGGCCGTCATCAGCTCGAGGTGCTCGGGGGCGATGGCGTTGGCCACCTCGATGGCCTGCTCGGGCCCGTCGACCAGGGCGGTGTAGCCGTTTGCCACGAGGTTGGCCTCGATGACCGATCGGCGCGGGTTGGTGGCGGCCAGGCGGGTGATCTCGGCCTCGATGCGGCCCGCCGCCTCCTCCGACCAGGTGATGAGCCAGCCCACGCTGTCGGGACCGTGTTCGACCTGCACGATGACATCGATGGCGGCGTAGGTGACCGGAGTGGTGTCGTCGGCCACGACGACCACCTCGCTCGGCCCCGGGAACGAGCCCGGCACGCCCACCACGCCCTCGGCCGCCACCTGCTGCTTTGCCACCGAGGTGAACAGCCCGCCGGGCCCCACGATCACGTCGACCGGGCGGATCGACTCCGTGCCGTAGGCCATGGCCGCCACCGCCTGGGCGCCGCCGATCCGGTACACCTCGTCGACGCCGGCCAGCGCAGCCGCGGCCAGGATGCCGGGTGCCACCGTGGCGCCCTCGGCGGTGGGCGGCGAGCACAGGACGACCTCGCCCACGCCCGCCACCCGGGCGGGAATGGCGGTCATCAGCACGGTGGACATGAGGGGCGCCTCACCGCCGGGGATGCACAGGCCGGCCCGATCGACCGGCCGGTACAGCTCCCGGAGGACGATGCCGTCGCGCTCGTGGCGGGCGTCCTCGCGCACCTGGTGGCGGTGGTAGGCGAGGACGTTGGCCCTCGATGCCTCCAGCGCCTCGCGCAGCAGGGGCGGGATCGACTCCAGGGCGGCGTCGATCTCGGCCTGCGGGACGCGCAGCGCCTCGAGGCGCACACCGTCGAACTTCTCGGTGAGGTTGCGGACGGCCTCGTCGCCGCCCGAGCGGACTTCGGCCAGGATCGCCTGGACGGCGGCGACCGGGAGGTTGGCGGCGGCGGCCGGCCGGGGCAGGCGGGCGCGCCAGTCACCGTCGGTGCCGCGCAGGTCGAGTCGGGTGAGCATGGGAACGGACGATCGTACCGCCGCCCCCGCCGCCCCCTTCGGTGGCTACCCCGGCACCGCGTCGGCCACGACCATTCCGGGGACTGCCGTCCGGCAGGCGGCCCTTGCCCTCGCGCCGGTCTTGGCGGCCGGCGACGTGGGACCTCAGCGCGCAGGGACGCACGCCGGGCGGGGAGGGCACAATGGGGTCATGTCGTCGCCCGCCGCCGAGTTGTCCTCGCTGGCCACCGCCCTGGACGATGTGGCCAAGCGGGTCACCGCCATCGCCGAGTCCTACGCCGGCGCTCGCAGGGACGACCTCGCCACCGAGCTCTACCAGGTCGAACGAGCTCTCGCGGGAGCCCGCAGAGGCCTGGCCAGAGTCCTCGACACCTCCAGCTCGTCAGGTCGATCGAGACCCGGAGCCCGCTGAGCGAGCAGGGAGAGTTCGTGCCGTGTGAACCTCCGGAAACCGGACGCTGACGCCGCACGAGCTGGCGGCGAGCCTGCCCGTTGCCGCAAGAATCGGGCGGGCGTCAAGGGGCCCGCACCGTCGGACCCGCCGAAGGAACCTCCGGTCCCGAGGCGAAATAGACCGACGGCGCCCGAAGGCGCCGTCGGCCGAGCGGCGGCGGGACCGCTCTGGGGACGAGAGGCGGGGACTCGTCCCTCAGTCGCTAGGAACGACGGGAGCGTCGCCGTTGTTCCCGGGTGCCGACTCGTGCGCAGGCTCCCCCGGAACCGGCGGCACCGGCTTCTTGTGCTCGGAGCCGCGCTGCACGACGTGGGTCGCCTTGCCGTCCTTGGATACCACCATGGCCGGCTCGCCCTTCTTGATTCCGGCGGCGTCGGCGATGCCGTGGTACTTGGTACCGGCGGTCAGGGCGATGGTGACGGTCACACCGTCGGGACGGACCAGGACGACCTTGGAGCCGTCGGTCGCCGCGTCCACCTTGCCCCGGTCGAAGGTGACCGTCTGCCAGGAGCCTTCTGTGGGACCGGGCACGACGACGCTTCCGTGCACCGCCTTGCCCAGCAGGCCGAGAACGGCAGGGCCGGGCCGCCCGGGGCCGCCGGGGCCCGGGCCGGGACGCCCGGGGCCGCCGGGGCCCGGGCCCGGATGCCCAGGGCCGCGCGGGGCGTCGGCGGGCCGGCATGCCTGGCGGGCGGTGGCGTCTTCACCTGCGGCCTCGACGCAGGCCCGGACCGCATCGCGCCTGGCCTGCCGCTCGGCATCGGTGAGCGGTGCATGTGGTGTGGCGGCGTCGCCCGGGGTGGATACCGGCGGGACCGTCCCGTCCGGCTGGGCGGCGGCGAGCACGGTGGGCCGCGCTGGACTGCCCCCCGCCCACGCGGCGGCGGCGCCTCCGAGCACCAGGCCGGCCAGCACGACCACGGCTGCATTTCGTTTCAGTAGCGACATGGGGTTCTCCTCCAGGATTGTGTGCCCTCGGTCCTCAGGATCGGCGGCCCTCGTGAAGATCTTGCAGCGAACGTGTGAGGGAAGTGTGAAGGGTCTTCGAGTTCGCGGCAATGCGGCGGGCCGGCACCAGCGATGACGGGCAGAAGTCGGCCAGAACGCAGTTCTCGCACCGGGGCTTGCGGGCCACGCACACCGCCCGACCGTGCAGGATCAGGCGGAGGCTCAGCGCGCCTCTTTCGGCGGCGGGCACCATGGCGTCGAGATCGGCCTCCACCTTCACCGGGTCGTCCTCGACGGTCAGCGCCAGGCGCCGGCTCAGGCGGCCGACATGGGTGTCCACCGGCAGGCCGGGCAGGCCGAAACCGACGCTGCGCACCACGTTGGCCGTCTTGCGCCCCACGCCGGGGATTGTGACCAGGTCGGCCATGGCGGTGGGCACCTCGCCGTCATAGCGGTCCACCAGGGCTGCGGCCATGCCGATCAGGCTTCTGGCCTTGGCCCGGAAGAAGCCGGTGGGGTGGATGAGGGCCTCCAGCTCACCGGGCTCGGCTCCGGCGAGGTCGGCGGGCGTCGGATAGCGCGCGAACAGCGCCGGCGTCACCAGGTTCACACGGGCGTCGGTGGTCTGGGCCGACAGGATCGTGGCGGCGAGAAGCTGGAAGGCGTCGTCATGGCGGAGCGCGCACAGCTCGGCGGCGGTGCCCGGGTACTCCGCCGCCAAGCGGGCGAGGGACTCCCGCGCCCGCCCCTTGGGGGTCCGGGGCCTTGTCATGGGGAGCCACTACTTTGGCATTCGTGCATCACCTCGAGGTGAAGCGGCAGATGGGGCAGGGCGACATCGACGCCGTGCGGGAGCTGCTCGAGGTGGCCACCGAGGCCGACGGCCATCCGCCCCTCGGCGAGCACCAGTGGCTCGACCTGGTGGAGGGCGGCCGCGCCGGCTTCGCCGGCCTGGTGGCCTGGGAGCCGGGCCACGACCACCCCGTTGGCTATGCCCAGGTCACCAGGGGCGATACCAGCTGGGCCCTTGAATTCGTCGTCGACCCCCACCACCGGGACACCGGCTGTGTCATCGACCGGGACCTGGTGCGAGCCGCCCTCGACGTGGTGCGCGACGAGGGCGGCGGCCGCATCACCCTGTGGGTGCCGAAGCCCACCGAGGACCGTGACAGGGTCGCCACCGATGCAGGCCTGCGCCGCGTCCGGGACCTGTGCCAGATGCGCCGTCGCCTGCCCGCAAGCCGGCCCTTCGAGCTCGCCACCCGGCCGTTCGATCCCGGTCACGACGAGACGGCATGGCTCGAGGTCAACAACCGGGCTTTCGCCGCCCACCCCGAGCAGGGCGGGTGGGACCTCGAGACGCTCAAGCGCCGGGAGGCCGAGCCCTGGTTCGACCCGCAAGGCTTCCTGCTCCACGAACGCGACGACCGCCTGGCCGGGTTCTGCTGGACCAAGGTGCACACCCACGACTCGCCCGCCCTGGGCGAGATCTACGTGGTGGCGGTCGACCCCGACTTCCAGGGCGAGGGCCTCGGCCGGCGCCTCGTCCTTGCAGGTCTCGACTCCCTCGCCCGGCGAGGGCTCACCACCGGCATGCTCTACGTGGACTCGTCCAACAAGGGAGCGGTGCATCTCTACGAGGACCTGGGGTTCACCGTCGACCATATGGACCGGGCCTATGTCGGCGAGGTGGCGGCGCGAGGCTGATCGGCGCCGCCCGGGCGGCGGTGACGTTATGTGAGGCCGCCGACGCCCACTGCGCTGCCGACGGCGAAGGTGACTCCTGAGGCGGCAGCGGCGATGACCAGCTGGCGGACGGCCGCCTTCACGGGCGAGCGCCCGGTGAATGCGGCCAGGGCCAACCCGATCCCCACGGAGGCAAGGGCGCCGACCACCACCGAGGCGACGGTGGCGCCGGCGCCGTTGGCGAAGAACCACGGGAGCAGCGGGACGACGGCGCCGCAGGCGAAGGCCAGGAACGACGACAGCGAGGCGCTGACCGGCGACCCGAGCTCGTTGGGGTCGATCCCCAGCTCCTCCCGGGCGTGGGTCTCGAGGGCGAGCTCGGGATCGCGCATCATCTCGGTGGCCAGCTCGTCGGCCGTGTGGGGCGCCACGCCCCGCTCCCGATAGATGGCGGCCAGCTCCCGCCGCTCGTGCTCGGGCCGTCGCCTGATCTCGATGCGCTCCAATTCCAGCTCCCGCTCGAGCAGCTCCGACTGTGCCTTCATCGACACGTACTCCCCCGCCGCCATGGAGAACGCCCCGCCCACCAGGCCGGCCAGACCGGCCAGGCGGACGACGCCGGGCGACGGGTTGGCGCCGGCCACGCCGAGAATGAGCGACACGTTCGACACGAGCCCGTCGCTCGCGCCGAAGACGGCGGCCCGGGCCGCTCCCCCCTGGATCCTGCGGTGGTGGTGCTCGTCGGGTACCTCGGAGGTAGGACCCGCACCGGCCGCCGGAGCGGGGTCGGCGCCGGGTGGCGGGGTCGAGATGCGCTCCATGTCCCCCTAGCCTACGGGCCGTGGCCCGCTACGACCTCACTGCGGCGGACATGGCCGTGCTGCTCGAGAGCGAGCCCGCCTACCGCACCCGCCAGGTGTGGGACGGGCTCTACCGCCAGGGCACAGGGCCCGAGCAGTTGACCGCGCTCCCCCGCACGCTGCGGGACCGGCTGGCGTCGGAGCCGGCGCTGGCGCCGGCCCTCAGCCTCGACGCCGAGGTGGAGTCGGACGGCGGCGACACCGTGAAGTGGCGTTGGGCGCTGCACGACGGCCGCATGATCGAGACGGTCCTGATGCACTACCCGGGCCGGACCACGGTGTGCGTGTCGAGCCAGGCCGGGTGCGCCATGGCCTGCGGCTTCTGCGCCACCGGCCAGGCCGGGTTCGAGCGCAACCTGACCACCGGCGAGATCGTGGAGCAGGTCGTCCGGGCCGGAGCCGAGGCCCGGCAGAAGGCTCGGCGGCTGTCCAACGTGGTCTTCATGGGCATGGGCGAGCCCCTCGCCAACTACGACAGGGTGTGGGCGGCGGTCGAACGCCTCCACGCCGACGTCGGCCTGTCCGCCCGTCACCTCACCATCTCCACCATCGGCGTCATCCCCGGCATCCGCCGCCTGGCCGCCGCCCCCCTGCCGGTCAACCTGGCCGTGTCCCTGCACGCCGCCGACGATGTCCTGCGCGACGAGCTGGTGCCGATCAACCGCCGGTACCCGCTGGCGGAGCTGATGGAGGCCTGCCGGGAGTGGGTCGACGCCAAAGGCCGGCGCCTGTCGTTCGAGTGGGCCCTCATCGCCGGCATGAACGACCGCCCGGCCGATGCCGCCCGCCTGGCGCAGTTGGCCCGGGACGTGCGGGCCCACGTGAACCTCATCCCCCTCAACCCCACCCCCGGCTTCCTCACGATGGGCACGCCGGCGGCCGGGGTGCGGGCGTTCGCGGACCTGCTGACATCCCTCGGCGTGAACGCCACCGTCCGCCGCAACCGGGGCACCGACATCGACGCCGCCTGCGGGCAACTGGCGGCGCGGGTCACCCAGCACCCGGATAGGACAGACTGAGTCGATGGAGACAGGTGAGTGGATGAACCGGGGCCAGCCGCAGACCCTGCAGATCGCGGTGTTCCTCCTGTACGCCAACGCCGTGTTCCTGGTCCTCGACATGCTGCGCTACAGCGTGTTCCCGCTGCTGTTCCTGCTGAACGCGGCCGGCCTCGTGGTCGCCGGCAACCGCATCGCCAACGAGCGCAAGCTGGAGGGCTACGTCCTCGGCGTGATCATGGCCTTCAGCCCGTTCCTGCTGCGCTGGTACTACGTCGGGCTCGGCAACGTGTTCTCCACCAGCGTCATCAGCCTGATGTTCGAGATCGCCCTCGTCGCCTTGATGCTGCACCCCCAGAGCAGGGACTACCAGCGCATCTGGTTCAAGTAACCGCTGGTGTAGGAGGTCCTCCCTCGCGGCGGCCTCACACGGCTACGACGTCGAGTCGGGGATCGAGTCGGCGGAGGTCATCGGGATCGGAGGTGACCACGCGGAGGCCGCGCTGGCGGGCGACGACGACAACTGAGGCGTCGATCACGTCGGTGGTGCCCGACGCACCGCACAGCTGGCCGGCCGCCCTCGCCGAAGTGTCGTCCAGGGCGACGACATGGCATACCGGCGAACCGAGAAGCCGGACGAGATGGACTTGGCGAGCACCATCGCGCCACACCTGACCCACGACCCCGGCCGGCACTACCAGGACGTCGCCGTGGTGCAGCGCCCGGGCCACGAGGCCGACGACGCGCCGGTCGTTGCGTTCGAAGCCGACCAGGGCGCCGGCGTCGAGCACGGCACCGCTCAACGGCCGAGCACCCGGTCGGCCTCGGCCGACTCCTCGGCGGTGAGCGGTCCTCCCGTACCTGCGAGCATCTCGTCCAACAGGGACGCGAGGTCGTCGAGCTTGCTCTTCTGAGCGATGGCATCGGCGACGTAGGCGCTGACACTCGACGCACGGCCTTGGGCGACGGCCTGGTGAGCCCGTTCGACGAGCTCCGGCGGGAGGCTCACGGCGATCTTCGCCTTCGAGGTCATACCAACCATCATACCGTGGGACGCCGGCGCACAAGCGATGGAACAGCGTTTCTCCCGGACTCCGGTTCAAGTAAACGCTGCCCCCTCGGGGCCGTCCTCAGGCGATCGAAGAGCCGTCCTCGAACCTCAGCCCAACACGCCGCTCAGGTGCACCAGGCGGTTCGGAACAGCCCGGTACCAGACCCAGCGACCTCGTTTCTCGCCGACGATCAGCCCGGCGTCGGCCAGGACTTTGAGGTGATGGGACACCGTCGGTTGCGAGCGCGCCAGCGGCTCGACCAGCTCGCACACGCAAGCCTCCCCGGTCGGAGCGGAGGCCAGCATGCTGAGAAGCCGAAGTCGGACCGGGTCGGCAAGCACCGCGAAGTCCTTGGCCAACTCGGCGGCTCGTTCCTCCGACAGCGTCGACGCCAGCGCAGAAGGGCGGCACTCGGCGTCGACCACCGCCCCAGACCTCGTCGCCATGACACCACCCATTGACAATGATCGATGGTTCGGGTTAACTCATCGACGCCAGTCTATCAATGCGGAGGCCCGATGTCGCACCATGCACGCCGGAACCGATGGCCCTGACGGTCCACCGAGCTCCCGCCCGGTGACCGTAACGTCGCTCGGTCGGCGGGCACTCGGCGAGTTCATCGGGACCGCCCTGATGCTGGCGGCCGTCATCGGCTCGGGCGTCGCCGCCCAGCGGCTGTCGCCAGGCGACGCCGGCCTGCAGCTGCTCGAGAACGCACTCGCCACCGCTGCCGCCCTGATGGCCATCATCCTCGCTATCGGGCCCGTGTCGGGATCCCATCTCAACCCGGTGGTCACCCTGGCCGGCCGCGTCCTCGGCGGGATCACTACCGGCGAAGCAGGTGTCTACGTCGGCGCCCAGGTAGCCGGCGGAGCCTTCGGCGCCGTGTTGGCCAACCTCATGTTCTCGCTGCCCGCCGTGGAACTGTCGACCAAGGTCCGCAGCTCCTGGGGCCTGTGGCTCGGGGAGATCGTGGCCACGTTCGGGCTGCTGCTCGTCATCTTCGCCCTCGCCCGCTCGGGCCGGACATCGTCCGCCCCCTTCGCCGTCGGCGCCTACATCGGTGGCGCCTACTTCTTCACCTCGTCGACCAGCGTGGCCAACCCGGCGGCCACGATCGCCCGTGGCCTGAGCGACAGTTTCGCCGGCATCGCCCCGAGCTCAGCACCCGCTTTCATCGCCATGCAGCTTCTCGGCACCGCCCTGGCGGTCGTCGTCGTCAGGGTCCTGTACCCCACCGTCGCCGACCTGGCCGCCGACGTGGTGCTGCCACACCCGACGGGCGGCGATCGCCCGGCGTCGCGGTCCGAGGCCGATAGTCGCCGGCCGGACGCCGTGCCGCAGCCCGGCTCCGGTCGTCGCGTCCAGCCCCATGAGGCAACGCTGCTGGCGCAGATGGCCGAAGATCTGGCCGCCGAGTACTTCGGTGTCTTCTCGCTCGGGACCGTCGGGCGCTTCGTGGACGAGTCCTTCTCTCAGCTGGGAGAGGCCACCACGGTCGCGGCATCCCTACCCGCTCTCACCGAGCGATTCGCCCGCGAGCGCCTCCGGGCCCTCGCCCAAGCCCAAGGAGTCGTCGTGTCCGAGGTTCCCGAGGTGCTCTTCGTCTGCGTCCACAACGCCGGGCGCTCCCAGATGGCCGCCGGCCTCCTCGTTCACCACGCCCAGGGCCTGGTCCATGTCCGCTCGGCCGGCAGTGCCCCGGTCGAGGAGATCAACCCGGCCGTCGTCGTCGTGATGGCGGAGGTGGGCGTCGACCTCGCCGAGGCCTTCCCCAAGCCCCTCACCGACGAGGTGATCCGCGCCGCGGACGTCATCGTCACCATGGGCTGCGGCGACGCCTGCCCGCTCTACCCCGGCAAGCGCTATCTCGACTGGCAGCTGGAGGACCCGGCCGGGCGGGGCGTCGAGGAGGTGCGCGCCATTCGGGACGACATCGACCGGCGGGTCCGTGCCCTTCTGGCCGAGCTGGTGCCGGCCGGTGCCTGACGACGGAGGCTCGGCGCCGGGGGTTTCGGCATCGGTGGCGACTTGACGGGCACCCGACCGCTGTGGTCACAGTCCCAGTGAACGCGGAGCGGACGTAAAGAAGCCGCAAGGAACGCCACCCGGCCGCAAAGATCGCGCCAGGATCGCAAGGACCCGCACCCGTTCGACCCGGATCGAACGGCAGACGCGTGTCGGGGACGGGAGGGTTCCCAGGCGGCTCACGCCTGGCTCGTCCACAGCCGTTGCGCCTAGCTTCGCGTCCGTGACGTCGATGCTCAAGAGACTGATGGTCGGACGACCCCTCTCCACTGATGAGGAGGAACATCAGCGCATCCCGAAGAAGATCGCCCTCGCAGTCTTCTCGTCGGACGCAATCTCCTCCACGGCCTACGCCACCGAGGAGATCCTGTTCGTCACCGCCCTCGGGACATCGAGCCTGACGCTCGGCCTTGCCCATCTCGTCCCCATCGGCATCGCCGTAGCGTTTCTCCTGGCCATCGTGACCTTCTCCTATCGGCAGACGATCTTCGCCTATCCGAGCGGCGGCGGCTCGTACATCGTGAGCCGGGAGAACCTCGGCAAACTTCCCTCACTCGTCGCCGGCGGTTCGCTCCTCGTGGACTACATCTTGACGGTGGCGGTATCCATTTCGGCCGGCGTGGCGGCCATCATCTCCATCCCCGCATTTCGTGGTCTGGCTGATCAGCGGGTCGCGTTGTGCCTCGGATTGATCGCGTTCATCACGATCGTGAACCTCCGAGGTGTGAAGGAGTCGGGCCAGATCTTCGCTTTACCCACCTACATCTACATCTTCTCCCTCGGCGCGATGCTGGCCATCGGGCTGTTCCGCACGTACTTCGGCCACATCGAGCCGGTTGCCTTCAACCCGGAGAGATTCGAAGGGCTGCGGGAGGCCGGCGGCAACCTCACGCTGTTCCTCCTCCTCCGGGGCTTCTCATCCGGCGCGGTCGCGCTGAGCGGTGTGGAGGCCATATCGAACGGTGTGCCGGCCTTCCAGAAGCCTGAGTCCAAGAACGCCTCCACCACCCTCCTGTGGATGGCCTCCGTACTCGGCACGCTCTTCTTCGCGGCTTCGGTGCTCGCCCACCACCTACGACCGTTCCCCACCCACGAGGAGACGGTCCTGTCGCAGATGGCCCGGGCGGTGATCGGCGACGGGCCGTTCTACCTGGTGCTCCAGTTCGCCACCGCCGCCATCCTGGTCCTCGCCGCCAACACCGCGTACGCGGACTTCCCACGCCTGTCGTCGATCATCGCCCGGGATGGCTATCTGCCCCGTCAGTTCGCCAACCGCGGCGACCGGTTGGTGTTCTCGAACGGTGTCCTCTTCCTGGCGGTCGCCTCCGCCGCCCTCATCGTCGCCTTCGGTGGCATCACCTCCGCCCTGATCCCGCTCTACGCCATCGGGGTCTTCACGTCGTTCACGCTCAGTCAGGCAGGGATGGTGCGCCACCACCTGAAGCTGCGGGACCCCGGCTGGCGGCAGGGCACGGTGATCAACGGCGTGGGAGCGGTGGCCACGCTAGTCGTCACCCTCATCGTGGGTATCACCAAGTTCGCCATCGGTGCCTGGGTGCCGATCGTCGTGGTGCCGATGATCATCGCCGTGTTCCTGGCCATCAAGCGGCACTATGTCCAGGTCACGGAAGCCATTGCGATCACCCCGGACCAGGTGCGTCCCGAGTCACACAACCACACCGTCGTCGTCCTGGTCGGCAGCATCCATAAGGGGGTCATCAAGGCCCTCACATACGCCAAGTCGCTCAGGCCGAACCATCTCGAAGCGCTGTACGTGGCGTTCGACGACGAGGACAGCGCCCGGATGCAAAAGGATTGGGAACGCTTCAGGATCGACGTGCCGCTCCAGATCGTGAAGTCCCCATACCGGGAACTGGCACAGGAGGTCGAGCACTTCCTCGACGACCTCGACGACCGCTGGGACAACGACACGGTGACGGTCGTGATCCCCGAGTTCGTGGTCCGGCTCCGGAGCCTCGCCAACTTCCTCCACGGCCAGAGTGCACTGGTCCTGAAGCTCGCCCTTCTCGATCGGCCAAACACCGTCGTCACGTCGGTACCGTTCCAGATCGACGGTGGCGGCCGACGCGAGCGCAGGCGTCTCAAGGCGGCGAAACGCATCAGCATCCAGATCCCATCTCCACCGGGTAGCGGAGATGCCCCTGGTTCGGACGGTTCGACCCGGCGCCTCGACGGTTCCCGGCCCGAGCGACGGAGCGACGACGAAGAAGTAGGGCATCCGGCCGCCAGCGCCGACGACCAGGCTATCGGAGGTTGCTAGGGCTTGGACGGGAAGAGGGTGATCGGCGGCAGGATCGTGTTGGGCGTCGTGGTTCCGGGACCGGGCGCGGTGGTGGGCGACGGGAGCAGCGTGATGGGCGGGCTGGTGGGGGCGGTGGGCGCCGGGGCCGGGGTTGTGCTCGGCGGCGTGCCGGCGGCGGCCGGCGGCGGCGCCGTCTCACCGCCGATGACGGCATCGGCGCGCAGATCGGTGAACAGGGCCGCGGCCTCGGGTGTCAGGTACACCACCGAGGCGCGACCCGCCGTCCCGATGCGGCCCGGTACCACCACGTTCTTCATGCGGGCCGGGTCGGTGCGACGGCCGAGGGCTACCAGAGGCAGCACCTTGTCGGGAGCGACGTCGAGCGCGGTGCTTGCGAGCAGCACGTCGGCCCACTTCCGGATGCCGGCGTCATCGCCCACCTCGGAGCGGATCTTTCCCATCGCCGCCTGGATGAGCACGCCCTGGTTCGACGACCGCCCGAAGTCGCCGTTGGGGGTGTCGTGGCGGTTCCGGGTGAAGGCCAGGGCCTGGGCACCGTTGAGCTTGTGCCACCCCTGCTCGAAGAAGGCGCCCGAGAACCGGTCGGCCATGCGCTGGTTCACCAGCACGTTGACACCGCCGAGGTCGTCCACGAGGCGCTGGACGCCCTGGAAGCCGGTCAGCACGTAGTACTGGATGGGCAGGCCGGTGAGGCGGCGCACCGTGTCGACCATGAGGCTGGGGCCGCCCATGGCCAGCGCGCTGTTCATCTTCCCGGTCCCGCGACCGGGGATCTCGACCCACGAGTCACGCGGGAAGCCGACGATGGTGCCCTCGAAGGTGCGGGGGTTGACGGCGATCAGGTGGATGGAGTCCCCGTTGGTGCGGCGGATGTCCTCCCCGGGGCGGGCATCGGACCCGATGACGAGCATGAACTGGAGGCCGCCGGGGACCGGGATGGAGCTGTTGAACGGGATGGCCGCGCCGTAGGCGGCGCCGTCGGTGCCGAGCAGGCCGCCACCCACGGGGCCCGAGCCACCGCCGGCGCCGAGCACGACGGGGTCTCCGGTCGGCGGCGGCGCTTCGACGATCGTGGGCCCGGGCAGCGCAGTGGCCTGGGTGGAGGACGTGCTGCCCACCACCAGACGGGGCGAGTCGTCGCCCGAGTGGGTTGCGAGCGCGGTCAACGACAGCACCAAGAGAATCCCGACACCCACCATGGCCCGCCTCACCGGGGCCAACTGTACGACGGCCAGGTCCGGCGCTGCCAGCACACCGGCCCTTCGCACCGTCGGTCCTGCAGCGGCGCCAACGGGCGATCGTGGCGGGCGGCGGCGGCCACCTCGGCGCCGAGGGGCCACGGGTTGGGAAGGCGGCCGTCGAGCCCGGTGCTCTGCCGGGCCATGAGCGGGGCCGGCCTGCCTGTCTGCGCGACGGGCATGACCTGCCGGTGTCAGCATGGCGGCGTGGGCGACGGCATGGTGCGGGACGGTCTCGAACTGCTCTTCGTCGTCGCCGTGGGCGGGATGCTGTGGTCGGCCGTGCGCCGGCTGCGCGCCGGCCAGGTCAGCGTCCACCGCTGCGGCGCCTGCGGACGCCCCACCTCGCGGGCCTACCCCCGCTGCACCCGCTGCGGCGCCCCGCTGTAGCGACGATGACCGGCTACCGGTTGGCGGGCGACCACTCGTAGAGTGACTCCCGTGGAACGTCACGGCCCGGAGCGGCGGACAACGGCGGCCGTCGCATGGCTCGTCTGACCGCTCCCGCCGACCCGCCCCTTCCCCAGGGCGACGCCAAGGTGCAGGCGGTGCGCGAGATGTTCGACGCCATCGCGCCCCGCTACGACCTGGTGAACAGGGTGATGACCTTCCGCATGGACGTGGGGTGGCGGCGGACCACGGTGCGCTCCCTCGGCCTGTCCCGGGACGCGGTGGTCATCGACGTGGCCGCGGGCACCGGCGACCTGTGCCGGGAGCTCGACGCCGCCGGCCTCCAGCCGGTGGGCATCGACCTGTCGTGGGGGATGCTGGCCCACGCCTCCACGGACGCTCCCCTGGCCCAGGCCGACGCCTTGCGCATGCCGTTCCCCGACGGCGCCGCCGCCGGCCTCACCTGTGGCTTTGCCCTGCGCAACTTCGTGGACCTCGGCGGGTTCCTCGCCGAGGCGGCGCGGGTGGTGCGGACGGGCGGGCGAATCGGGCTCCTCGAGGTGGCCGCCCCCGCCAACCCCGTGCTGCGGTGGGGTCACGGGGTGTACTTCGGCCATGTCGTCCCCCGGATCGGAGGCCTCCTCTCCAACGCCGCCGCCTACCGCTACCTGCCCCGGTCGGTGGCCTACCTCCCGGCCACACCCGACCTCCTCCAGCTCATTCGCGACGCCGGCTTCGCCGCCGTCGAGCGCCGGGCCCTCAGCGGCGGCATCTCCCAGCTGATCACCGCCACCCGGAGCAGCCGGTGACGGCGCCCGGCCCCGGCTCCGTGGGCACCAGCGACCGCAGGGCGGTCCCCGCCGCCCGGGGAACGGCCGGCCTGGTGGCCCGCACCGTCGCCGTCGCCCCGGACGACGTCGACCTTCTGGCCTTCGCCGGCGACGCCGGGCTGCTGTTCGAGCGCGACGGGTGCGGGCTGGCCGGCCGCGGCGAGGCCCTGCGGCTGGAAGCGTCGACCGCCGTCGACGTGCTCGCCGCCATGCGGTCGCTCGACGAGGTGGGGCTGCCGGGGTGCGGGCCGGTGGCGATCGGCGCCCTGCCCTTCGACCCCGCCGCGGCCGGCACCTTGGTGGTGCCGAGCGAGCTGGTGGGTCGGTCCCCGGACGGCACCGCCTGGCATACGGTGATCGCCAGGGACGGCGACGACGTGTTCCCGCGCGTGTGGCCACCCCGGTTCGACGAGGGCGCCCGGCCCCGGCCGCCCGATGACTTCCGGCTCACCGCCGCCCGTCCCCATGACGAGTGGCTGGAGGTGATAGCGGCGGCTGTGAAGGCCATCGCCGGCGGCCGCATGCGCAAGGTGGTCCTGGCCCGCGAGGTCACGGTGGAGGCCAACCGGCGGATCCTCCCCGTCGACGTGCTGGGTCGCCTGCGGTCCCTGTACCCGTCGTGCATGCTCTTCTCGGTGGCGGGGTTCGTGGGCGCCAGCCCCGAGCTGCTGGTGGCCCGCACCGGAGCGGGAGTGCGGGCCCAGCCCATGGCCGGCACAATCCCCCGCAGCGGCGACCCAGCCGTCGACGCCCGGCTGGGCGCCGGCCTACTGGCATCCACCAAGGACCGCGACGAGCACGCCTTCGTGGTGGAAGAGGTGGCGGCCGTCCTCGCGCCCTATTGCGTGTCGCTCGACGTGCCGGGTGAGCCGTCCATCGTCCCGCTGCGCAACGTCTCCCACCTCGGCACGTTGCTCACCGGCCGCCTCCGCCCGGACGCGCCTTCGGCCCTCGGGCTGGCCACTGCGCTGCACCCCACGCCGGCCGTGGCCGGTACCCCGACGGCCGATGCCCTGGCCTACATCGCCGCTGTCGAGGGCCTTGACCGGGGCCGCTACGCCGGGCCCGTCGGCTGGGTCGACGCCCGGGGCGACGGCGAGTGGGCCGTGGGCGTGCGCTCGGCCGAGCTGGACGGCACCACGGCCCGGCTGTTCGCCGGCGTCGGCGTGGTGGCCGACTCGGTCCCCGAGGCCGAGCTGGCCGAGACGCAGCTCAAGCTCCAGGCGCTGCTGGCCGCCGTCGTCCGCCCGTGACCGCGCCGCGGTAGCGAGACCGGGGCTGGACGGGCCGGTCACCGGAGCGCCATCCCTGCGCGCTGTCGCACCGGCGAGTTGCCTACGACCGTCGTCCGGGTGTCACTGCCGTACGGCGGCGGTCACCGCCCGGTGGAGTTCGTCGTGGAGTGCGGCGTTGGCCCGGCGGTCGGGCGTGCGGGCGACGACGACCTTCACGCCGTCGGGCGGGCAGGCCACGGCCGCTGCCACCTCGTCCACCGTGGTAACGGGGTCGGCCCGCACCCCGTGGGCCCGGGCCACGGCGCACAGGTCGAGGCCGTGGGGTGTGCCGAGGAGGCGTTCGAAGCGGGCCTCACTGAGCGCCGTCGCCTGGGGCAGGAAGGAGAAGATGCCGCCGCCGTCGTTGTCGACCACCACGATGGTGGCGTCGACGCCGTTGCCGGTGCCGCGCGGGATGAGCAGGGCATTGGTGTCGTGGAGGAAGGCAAGATCACCGACGAGGAGCACCGTGTGCCCGCCGGTCGCCACCGCCGCCCCGAGGGCGCTCGACACCACGCCGTCGATGCCGTTGGCGCCCCGGTTGGAGAGGACGCGCAGGCCGGTCCGGGGCGCGCCGTACCACTCGACGTCGCGCACGGGCATGGACGACGACACGAAGAGGGTGGCGCCGGCTGGCAGCGTCCCCACGACGGTGCGAGCCACGGCCGGCTCGGTAAGGCCACGGGTGGCGAGCGTGGTGGTGAAGGCCTCCTGGGCGGACGCCTCGGCCGTAGCCCACCGGGTCGCCCAATCCGCCTGTGCGGGTACCGGGCCCGCATCGGCAACGGCGGTGGCGAACAGCGTGGGGTCGGCCGCCACAAGCGTCGTGGCCGACCGGCCGGGGTCGAGCCAGGCCCCGTAGGGGTCGACCAGGTACTGCGCCACGTCGAGCCCGGCGAGCCACTCGCCCACCACCCGTGAGGCCCAGGGCGCACCCAGCCGCACCACCACGTCGGGCCGGTACCTCGACGAGAAGTCCTCGCTTCGCAGGATGGCGTCGGCCGCCGCGACCGTGGCGGGGCCCGGCACTCGGCACCCGGAGCGGGGGTCGGCCAAGAGCGGCCACCCGAGGGCTCCGGCCAGACGGTGGAGGGCGCCCGGGTCACCGGCGCCGGCCCCTGCCACGATCACGCCCTGCGCGCCGGCACCGGCGAGGGCGGCGACCACGTTCGCCGGGGGCGGTGCGGGGGCGGGCGCCCGGATGTGCCATGGCGCCCCGCCACGGCGTCCGGCGACGGTGCGGTCGGGGGTGCCGGCCAGCGGTTCCCGGAAAGCGAGGTTGAGGTGCACAGGGCCGGGGCCAGTCGGGTTGGCGGTCGCCTCCGCCACCGCGCGCGCCGCCACCGAGCGCCACGAGCGCAGGTCGGCCTCGCCGGCCATGCCCGGGGTGTGCGCCCAGCGGACCGCACCGGCGAAGAGGTTGTCCTGCTCGACCGTCTGGGGAGCGCCCACGTGATGGAGGTCGGGCGGGCGGTCGGCCGTGCAGGCGATGAGCGCCACCTTGGCCTGGTGGGCCTCCACGACAGCTGCGTGCAGCTCGGCAGCCGCCGTCCCGCTGGTCGTGAGAAGCACGGCCGGCCGACCGGAAGCGAGCCCCAGCCCCAGGGCGAAGAAGGCGGCCGAGCGCTCGTCGAGGATCACGTGGAGGCGCAGGCGGCCGTCGGCGGCCAGGGCCACGGCCAGGGGCGTGGAGCGCGAGCCCGGGGCCACCACCGCCTCGGTCACCCCGTTGCGGGCCCATTCGTCGACCAGGGTGGCGGCGAAGGCGTCTTGTAGCGTCACCGGCGATGTCCGAACGCCTGATCCTCGTCCATGGCTTCACCCAGACCGGCCGGTCGTGGGCACCGATCCTGCCCGACCTGCACAAGCACGACGTCACCACCCCGGACCTTCCCGGCCACGGCACCAAGGCCGACGTGCACGTCGGGATGGAGGAGGCCGCCCGGCTGCTGGGCGAGGAGGGCGGGCACGGGACCTACGTCGGGTACTCGCTGGGCGGCCGCGTGGCCCTGCAGCTGGCCCTCGACCGTCCGGACCTGGTGGAGCGGCTGGTGCTGGTGAGCGCGTCGGCCGGCATCGAGGACGACGACGACCGCGCCGCCCGCAAGGAGGCCGACGAGGCGCTGGCCGCTGCCCTCGAGGAAGGGGGCATCGACGAGTTCATCGAGGAGTGGCTGGCCCAGCCCCTGTTCGCAACCCTGGCGCCCGAAAAGGCGGGGCTCGAGGCCCGTCGGGAGAACACCCCTGCCGGCCTGGCCGCCTCCCTCCGCCTGATGGGCCAGGGGTCCATGGAACCGCTGTGGCGCCGCCTCCTCGACCTGCGCGTGCCGGTGCTGGTGGTGGCAGGCGAGCTCGACGAGGCCTACTGCCTCCAGGCCGTGCACCTGGGCGGCTGGATGGGCGAGGTCGCCAGCCTGGCCCTTGTCCCCGCGGCCGGCCACGCCTGCCATCTGGAGCAGCCGGACCGCTTCGTGAAGCTGCTGCTGGCCTTCCTGGCCGGCGGTGGCCACGGGGAGGACGACGGGCACGGGCACTGACCGCCTGTCTACCCGAAAGGCGGGCGGCGGCCGACTCCCGGAGACGGCGGACCAGTTGCCATATGGTGTGTTTCGTGATATCTCATGTCTCGTGGAGTTCGTGAAGCGGGGCGAACGGGTGGAGGCGGAGGCCGCTGCGCTGGCCGCCGCCTCGCACCCCGGGGT
>JAHFUS010000022.1 GCA_023264975.1 Actinomycetes bacterium
CCTCCCGGGTCGGGGCATCCAACACGATCGGCTCAGCCTTGAACGCCAACGCGCTCTCCCTCCGTCACCATGTCCATAGGGATAAACTACACGCGTGTGATTTGTAAGACGGTGCACTAGGGGATGGCGGGCGCGTCGACGGCGGCGCGTGCGGAGCGGGCGATACCTGCCCCGTCGAGGCCCAGCTCGGCGTGGATGTACGACGCCCGTGACTGGGGGATGTAGGCGACGGGCGTGCCCAGCACCACCATGGTCGGGGCGGGGATACCGGCCTCGGCGCAGTGGGTGGCGATGGCGTCGGCCATGAAGGTGCCGGCTCCGCCGACGCGGGTGCCGTCCTCCACGGTGACGACCACCCGGTGGGTGGCGGCGTCGGCGACCAGTTCGGGGTCGAGCGGGCGCACGACCCGCACGTCCCACACCGTGGCCTCGGTGCCGCCGGTGGCCAGCTCGCCCGCCGCCGCGAGCGCCGGCTGAAGCATTGCGCCCACGGCCAGTACACAGAGGTCCCCGCCGCCCTGGCGGGCGCGGCGGCCGCGCAGACCTACCTCGACGTGTGAGGGACTGGCCGGGGAGGCGGGGCCCTTCGGATAGCGGAGCATGGCGGGGCCGTCCGACTCGAGGGCGAGGCGCAGCATCACGCCCACATCCTGGGCCGACGAGGGGGCGAACACCGCCATGCCCGGGATCTGCAGGCACAGGGCCAGGTCGAGCAGCCCGTGGTGCGAGGGCCCGTCGTCGCCCGTGATGCCGGCCCGGTCCAGGGCGAACACGACCGGCAGCTGGTGCAGGCCCACGTCGAGGTTGGCCTGGTCGAAGGCTCGGGTGAAGAACGTGGAGTAGACGGCCACGACCGGCCGCAGGCCTCCCATGGCCATGCCGGCGGCGGACGTGACGGCATGCTGCTCGGCGATGCCCACGTCGTGGAAGCGGTCGGGGAAGCGCTCCTGGAAGGGTATGAGCCCGGTGGGCCCGGGCATGGCGGCGGTGATGGCGTGCACCTGCGGGTGGCGCTCGCCGATCTCCACCATGGCCTGGGCGAAGGCCTCGGTGTAGCCGGCCGGCGCCCACTTGGGCGGGCCGGTGGCGGTGTCGAACACCGGGGTGTCGTGCAGGCACTTCTCGGCGTCGTCCTCGGCCGGCGGGTAGCCGCGGCCCTTCTGGGTGAGCACGTGCACCACGATGGGGCCGTCGTAGGCGGCCGCCTTGCGCAGCGCGTCCTCCACCCCGGCGATGTCGTGGCCGTCGATGGGGCCCGTGTAGCGCACGCCCAGGTCCTCGAAGAACACCGACGGCTCGAGCATCTCGCGCACGGCCGCTCGGGCGCCGTTGAGGCTGGTCCACGCCAGGCCACCGACGGCCGGCATCTCCAGCACCAGTTGCTCGAGGCGCTCGCGCAGGTGGACCCAGCCAGGGCGCAACCGGAGCCGGGTGAGGCTCTCACCCAGCCGGGACGCCGTGGGGGCGTAGCTGCGGCCGTTGTCGTTGAGGAGGATGACCACCTTGCTGGCGCTGTGGCCCAGGTTGTTCAGGCCCTCGAACGCCATGCCGCCCGTCATCGACCCGTCGCCGATCACGGCGACGACCCGGCGGCCGGACCTGGCATCGTCGATGGCGGTGGCCATGCCGTGGGCGTAGCTCAAGATGGTGGACGCGTGGCTGTTTTCCACCCAGTCGTGCTCGGACTCGGCCCGCGACGGGTAGCCGGACAGGCCGCCGGGCTGGCGCAGTGTTCC
Organism: Actinomycetes bacterium; assembly: GCA_023264975.1. Classification (GTDB taxonomy): domain Bacteria; phylum Actinomycetota; class Acidimicrobiia; order Acidimicrobiales; genus JAHFUS01. Next base: position 1,737 of record JAHFUS010000022.1, read on the forward strand.
GAAGGCGTCGCGGCGGCCGGTGACGATCTTGTGGACGTAGGCCTGGTGGCCGGTGTCCCAGAGGATCACGTCACGGGGCGACTCGAAGACGCGGTGCAGCGCCAGGGTGAGCTCGACGGCGCCGAGGTTCGACCCGAGGTGGCCGCCGGTGCCGGCCACCGCCTGCACGATGAACTCCCGGATCTCGCCGGCCAGGACCGTGAGCTCGCCGGGATTCAGCGACCGCAGGTCGGCCGGACTGTTCACTCGCTCGAGCACCATGCGAAATCCAACGTACTGCCGGCGCAGCGGGTACATGCACTCGGTGCAGACGGCGTGGGGGGTGTGTCCGGGGACTGTGCACACCGGCAGCCGAGATGTCGTCAGATCAGCTCGCCGGTCGCCCCCAGGCCTGGACGACCACCGTGCGCTCGGGGCGGGGCCCGTCGAGCTCCACCAGGAACAGCGCCTGCCACCGGCCGAGGGCCAGGGCCCCGTCGAGCACGGGGAGGACGAGCGACGGCGACGTGGCCAGCAGGTGGCGGATGTGGCTCCACCCGTTGCGGCGCTCGTCGGGCTCGAGGTTCTGCCAGCGGGTCGTGAGGTCGTCGTGGTCCCACGCCCGGCCCTCCGGTGCCAGTTCCTCCAGCACGGCGGCCAGGTCGCGGTGGTGGCCGTCCTCCGCCTCGGTGATGGCCAGCCCGCACGACGTGTGCGGGCAGAAGACGCTCACCAGGCCCTCTTCCAGGTCGGCCTTGCGGACCGCGGCGGCGACCCGCTCGGTGATGTCGACCATCTGGAGAGCGGAGTCGGTACGTAGCATGAGGCGTTCGGCCGCGCCAAGCACCACCGGGGTCGCCATCCCTGTCGTCACTACCGGATCGATTGCCATGGACCGCTATCAGTACCTCATCCTCATGGGTCTCTGCCTACTCCTGACCCTGCCGCTTGAGTTCGTCCTCGGCGCGCGGGTGTGGCGGCGACCCCGCCGCCTGCTGACTGCGCTGCTGCCCGTGGCCGCGCTGCTGCTGGTGTGGGACGTCATCGCCGTGGCCCGCGACCACTGGGGCTTCAACCCGAAGTACACGACGGGCTGGAACGTGCTGCCCGGAATCCCGGTGGACGAAGTCGTGTTCTTCGTGGCCGTGCCGATCTGCGGCCTGCTCACCCTGGAGGCCGTGCGCAACGTGCTGGCCCGCTTCGCGAAGGCGGACCAGTGACCGGCCAGGGAGGACGGTCCATGGACAACTCGCCGGCTCGACGTCACGAAGGGGCGGCGGACCAGTGATCCCGGCCTACCCGGGCTTCTCGGTACTGGCGGCGATCGTCGTGGTCGCCCTCGAGCTGAAGGTGTTCCGGACGAGCCTGTTCCGCCAGAAGGCGTACTGGATCGCCATGGTCGTCATCGTGGCCTTCCAGATCCCCGTGGACGGGTGGATGACGAAGCTCTCGGCGCCAATCATCCGGTACAACGATTCGGTGTTGAGCGGCTGGCGGTGGCCCCTGGACATCCCCACCGAGGAGTTCATCTACGCCTGGGCCATGCTCACCCTGGTGATGCTGCTGTGGGAGCGGGCCGGGCGCTGTGAGGCGCCGTCCACGACCGAGGAGCGGGCCAAGGCCGGTATCCTGGGACGGCAATGAGCGACGCCGCCATCGTCCTCGGTGCCCTGTGCGCCATGGAGGGCGTGAGCTACCTCACCCATCGCTTCGTCATGCACGGGTTCGGCATCGGCCTGCACCAGAGCCACCACGACACGGGCGAGGGCGGCTTCGAGCTGAACGACCTGTACCCCCTCATGTTCTCGACGGTGGCCATCGCTGCCTTCTCGATTGGCACGTTCGGATCCGTGCGCTCGCTCGTGCCGGTGGGCATCGGCATAACCCTGTACGGCGTGTCGTACCTGTTCGTGCACGAGATCTACATCCATCGCCGGCTCAAGCTGGTGCGGGGCAGGTACCGCCTGCTGGAGTGGATGAAGGCCTCCCATCGCATCCACCACCTCTACGGCGGGGAGCCCTTCGGCATGCTCGTGCCGCTCGTCCCCAAGACGCTGCGGGCCAGGGCCGCCACCGCCACCTGGGACCCCTTCGTCGAGCGCCCCGGCCGGCGGGCCGACGAGGTCGCCTCCAGCCAGGCAGTCGCCGCCCCGTGACGGCGGCGCCCGCCACCGTGCTGGTCAGCCGACCGCTACCGCGTCGGCCCTGATCGGCTGACCGGTTGCGGGGCCTGGGCGCCTGGCGACGCCTGATCGGGCGCTACGCGGCGCGGGCGGCGGCACGGCGGAGGCGGATGCGGTTGTAGCGCTGGGCGGCGATGCAGGGGACGTTCACGGCGAGGGCGTAGACGGGCATGAACGGCGCCAGCAGCGGGCGGTTGCAGGCCACGAACACCGGCGTGGGCAGCATCATCAGCCAGTGGGCGAGCTCGGCTCGGCGGGTCTCGCGCGCCAGGGCGTCGAGGTGGGCGGCGGTACGGCCGGGGAGGGTGCGCTTGCTCACGCCGCCGGCGAAGAAGGCGCCGGCCTCGGGCAGGAGGCCCTTCCAGCGGCGGATGCGGGCCGTCTCGACGTAGAAGCGGCCGCGCCGCTCCCACGCCCGTTCCCGCAGCAGCCACGTGTCGGCACCGAGCAGGCGGTCCGGCAGGCGGTGGGCCAGGTACCCGGTGCCGACCTGCACGCACGCCCAGGCGGCGGCATCGGCCGCGATGGCGAACCACAGCGGCCGCGGGCTCATGGGGCGCCCCGGGGATCGGCGCCGGTGTCGGCCGCCTTGGGGCCGGACGGCGACCTGGTGGCGATCGACCGACCCCGCCACGTGACCTCGCCCCGCACGTGGGTGAGCACGATCGACCGGGCGAAGACGACCAGGAAGAACGCAAGGACCACGGGGTAGAGCGGGGCGGTGATGCGGCCGAAGCGGCCGATGCGGCCCAGCATCCAGGACACCTGCACGACGTACGCCACGTAGAGGCCGCCGGCGGCGGCGGGGGACAGGGCGCCCCGGTCGAAGCCGGCTGTGCCCAGGTACCAGGGCGCCGAGATGCACCCCGAGAGCCACACCGAGATGAGGAGGAACGTGACGGGCCTTGCCGCGCGGGCCCCCCCGGCGAAGTTCTTGGTCCACCCCTCCACCAGCTGTGCGGGCCCGGCCGGGTACATGCGGAACCGGATCGTCCCCCGCCCGCCCAGGCACGTCACCGGTCGGCCGGAGGCGGTGTAGCGGCGGGCCAGGGCGACGTCCTCCACCACCTCGGCCCGCACCGCCTCGTGGCCGCCCGAGGCCAGGTAGTCGGCACGGGTCGTCACCAGGCAGGGCCCGAACGCGCCACGGGGCGCCCGCCGCCGGCGGAGCGGGTCGAAGGCGTCGATGCCCATCATGGCGACCACGTTGAAGAAGGCCGACAGCCGCTCGTAGGGCCGCACGGTCACGTGGTCGGGCGCCACCGACACCAGCCCGCCCCGCCGGTCGTGCTCATCGAGGATCCTGGCCAGTCCGCCTGGCTCGAGCTCCGTGTCGGCGTCGAGGAAGGCCAGCACCGGCTCGGCGGCGGCGCCCGCACCGGTCCAGCATGCCCACGTCTTCCCGGTCCACCCGGGCGGTAGCGAGCCTGTGGCCACGACGGTGGCGCCGCCCCGGCGGGCCACCTCGGCGGTGGCGTCGACCGACGCGTCGTCGACCACGACCACCTGGGCCGGCGGCGGTTCCTGCGCCGCCAGTGAGGCGAGCAGTCCGGGCAGCATCGCCTCCTCGTCCCGGGCGGGGATGATCACCGACGTGGCGGCCGCCAGTGGGACAGGGTCCAGCAGCGCCGGCCGGCAGCGGGCGACGCGCCACACGAGCCACACCCCGGTCAGCCAGCGGAGCGACTCCAGCACGAGCCGGGTGGTGGTCATCCGGCGTCTGCGGAGCCGGGCCGTCGCACGGCCGACAGCGTGCCACGGCATCGAAACGGACGGCGTCGTGTTCGGGCCCATCCGGAACGGGCTCGTCCCAGCCGAGGGCGCCCTCCCGGAAGGGGAGGTCGTTGACGGGGTCGAAGAACCCCACCGAGCCCTCTGGGTGCACCGTGTAGACGGTCCCGAAGAACTCCGAGCTGAACCGGGTCACCAACGTCGTCCGATGCCTGTCGCGCACGAAGTCGAGGTTCACCGTGCGCACGTGGCACAGCTCGCCGGCGTCGTTGACGACGTCGACGTCGGAGGCCACGCCAGCTCGGTGGCCCGCCGGCCGGCCAGGTCAGGGGTCCGGGCACGGACGGCGAGCACGACCTCCTCGAAGAACCGGTCCTCGTCGCCCACTGTCCAGGTACGCCAGAGCCGGATCCCGAAGAACCTCTCGACGTAGCCATCCAGATATGGACCAGCCGGTAGCTGCATGTCGGGCACCCACTCGCCTCGCACCGGCTCCGGGCGCTCCAACCGAGTCGGCGAGAAGTAGTCGATCCACCGGTCCTCGACCGGGAACAGGTCGGTGAACACCAGAGGGTCGGCGTCGAAGTCGGCCAGCGAGTCTCGTCCGGTGTCGAAGACATGGTCGGTCCCGAGGGCATCGACCGTCACCGGGTGGTCCCGGTAGAAGGTCCCGAAACCGTCGTTGCCAAGTTGCTCCGTCCATGCGACCCGTCTCGCCTCGTCCGGCCCCGTGGCCTGCACGAGGAGCAAACAAAGCTCGACATGGCGCTGCTCATCGATCAGGGGAAGCCACTCCCGCCACACCTTGACGGCGAAAAAGCGCGGGCCGCTCGTCGTACGAGCCATGGCGCTACAGCACTACTGCGCACACGAGCGCAGCGGGCCCGCACGCCGGGGAGAGAAGCTTCCCCGCCCACCACACTCCGGCGCCCACGGCACCGACGGCCGCAGCGGCCGCAGCGGCCGCGCCACCGACGCCATGAGGCAGGGCGCTTGCATCCCCTCAATGCATCCCCTCAATGTATTCCATACAGAAGCGGCGCCGCAACAACAGGCGTGCGTGGGGGGCTTCGCCTGCTGCGGGCGCTCCTTGGCCGACTTGACGATGAAGTCCTCGTCGTCCGTCGTGATCCGGCGGGGACGGTCACCCGCCCAGCGAGGGGCGCCTCGACGCAGCACGGCTGGATGCTCGATCGGAGTTCGGTCGGATCTCTAAAACCCTTGCCCTACAAGGGTTTTATCTTGATTCGTTGCATCGAACAGGTGTACGATCAGAGCCATGCTCGATGAGCTGGACGGCGTGCTCGACAAGGTGTGTGGGGATGCCGCCACCTACTCCGACGGCGACAGCATCGAGCGCCTGCACACCGCCCTGGCCCGCCTGGAGGCGGCCGCCACGGTGGCCTCCGCCGCCTTCGACGCCTCCGGCGGGTGGCAGGCGGGCCGGGCGCGCTCTGCGGCCGGGTGGATCGCCCACCGCTGCAACCTCCCGAAGTCGGCCGCCTCCCGGCGGGTGGCGCTCGGGCGCGACCCACGCCGCGGTGCTGGCCCGGGCCCGCACCGAGGCCACCGCCGCCGCCATGGGGCGCGACGAGGAGCTGCTCGTGTCCAAGGCGGCCGGCCTGGGATTCCCGGGCTTCGTGCGGGCGGTGGCCTACTGGTCGCAGCTGGCCGACCCCGACGGTGGCGAGGACAAGGCGGCCAAGCAGGCCGATGCCCGTCGGTTCCACCTGTCGCAGGGCTTCGAGGGCACGTGGCTCGGCGACCTGGTGCTCGACCCGGTCAGCGGCGCCATCGTCGACACGGCCCTTCGGCGCATCACCGACGAGTTGTTCGACGCCGACTGGTCCGAGGCCAAGGCCCGGGTGGGCGAGCACGTCGGTGCCGGCGACCTGCGCCGCACGCCCGCCCAGCGCCGGGCCGATGCCCTGGTCGAGATGGCGGTGCGCTCGGGCATGGCCCCGGCCGGGGGCCGGCGGCCCGAGCCCCTGTTCACCGTGTTGGTCGGCTGGGAGAGCTTCGCCGGGCCAATGTGCGAACTGGCCAACGGCTCGGTAGTCACGCCCGGGACGGTGGCGGGGTGGCTCGACCGGGCGTGGGCCGAGCGGGTGGTGTTCGACACCCCGTCTCGGGTCATCGACGTGGGCGAGACACGGCGCCTGTTCACCGGGGCGCTGCGCCGGGCCATCGAGGTGCGCGACCGGGAGTGCTTCGAGGACAGCTGCGACGTGCCCGCCGAGTGGTGTGAGGTCGACCACATCGAGCCGTGGGCGGCCGGCGGGCGAACCACCGAGGCCAACGGCCGGCTGGCCTGCGGGTTCCACAACCGGGCGCGGCACCGGCGGCCGGAGCGACCGCCGAGGCGTTGAGCCGGAGGCCGATCGGGAACGATGAGATGAGGAACGTCACGCCGGCTGTGCCGACTCCGCAAGGCGGTCGTCAGGATTGAGCTCGCCCGGCGGGCTCGGAGGGCTCGACGATGCGCCGGCGGGCAGTGGTTCGGCTGGCTGGCTGCCGAATCCAACCGAGGAGCAACGAAGCCAGCGGCGGCGACAGCCGGCGGGACATGTGCGGGACTTACGAAACGGAGCACTAGCTGGGCTACCTAGGCCGTCCAGGTCACCCGGAGCGGCACCTGGGCCGGGTGGTGGCCGTCCGCCCCGATGAACACGTGGTCGGCGGGGATCCGCCGTCCGTTCACGGAGACGTCGACGCCGAAGCCGGCGCCGCACCCCATCCGGAAGTCCAGCCCGTCGATGCGCCCGTAGTTGGTGAACCTGAAGCCCACCCGGTGGGGGCCGGGGGCGATCACCGCGTCGCGGCTCTCGGTGCGCCGCTCCACGCCATGGATGCGAGCGGTCGAGGTGATGGTGCCGCGGAAGACCACCTTGTCGGTGCCGGGGTGGGTCACCCGGAGGCGCCACCCGCCATCGGTGTGCCAGAGGTAGACGCCGGCTGCCGCCCCGGCCTGGAAGCCGGCGGGCTGGCCCTCGGCGTCGGCGGGCCACGTCCCGAAGCTGCAGCCGGCCGTCTCGGCCACCGGCTCGGGCCCGGTCCCCGTCGGTGCTGCGCCGGCGGGTGCCGTGCCTATGGCGGCTGCCATGACGGCCGCGACCGCTGCGCCTGCGACGGCTGCCCTGGCCCTGTTCGAGAACTTTGTCATCGTCGGTCTCCTGTCGTCGGGTGCTTCTGACAAGAACATCCTCGGAGGCGGCCGTGAGCCTGCTGTGAGCGCCATGTTCGGGAAGTGTGAGCACCTCCGCCGCCGAAAGGGTGAGGAGGCCGCCCTGTCAGGTGCGAGCGACGCCGGGGCGGGCCAGCCTGGCAGCCACCGCCAGCTTCTGCCACGTCGGGACGCGGACACGTGCCGAGAACACGTCGTACTCCGCGGCCTCGATGCGTTCGAGGATGCCCGAGTAGAGGTGGCGGGCGCCGGCGATGCAGCGGGCGCCTACCGGCGGCAGCATCGGGATCCCGAGGTCGGCGGACGCGTAATAGGCGCGGGTGCGCTCGATCTCGAACTTCATGAGTTCCACCCACTCGGGCGTCACCCGGCGCTGGGCCAGGGCCGACTCGGCGCCGAACTTCCGGATGTCTTCCTGGGGCACGTAGACCCGCCGACGGTCGAGGTCCTCGCCCACATCCCGCCAGAAGTTGCTGAGTTGGAAGGCAATGCCGAGGTCCCGGGCGTGGCCGAAGGCCGCGTCCTCCAGCGGCTCGAGGATCGGCACCATCATCTCCCCGATCACCGCCGCCGACCCGTCCATGTAGTCGAGGAGATGGTCGAACGTCTCGTAGGTCTCGACCGAGAGGTCCATGGTCATCGACCGCAGGAACCGGCGCACGCAGTCCGGGTCGATGTCGAACGCCCGGATGGTGTGCACCACCGCCTTGAGGACCGGATGGTCCGAGCGGCCGGCGGCCATGCCGGCGAAGAAGGCCTCGCCGAATTCGGCCAGCGCCCGCTCCCGCACGGCGAGGGGCACCGGGCCAAGGTCGTCAACGATGTCGTCGGCGTAGCGGCACAGGCCGTACAGGGCGTGGACGTGATGACGCTTGACCCGCGGCAGCAGCGACGTCGACCAGTAGTACGTGGTGCCGTAACGCTTGTTGAGCTTGCGGCAGTTCTCGTACGACGCCTCCAGCGACACCGGCAGTGCGGCGTCGCGCCGGGACTTCACCGCCCGGCTTCCTCCACCCGGTCGGCGGCCAGGCGCCCCGACAGCAGCACCATGGGAACGCCGACTCCCGGCACCGTGCCGGATCCCACGAACACCAGGCCCGGAACCTTGCGGCTCACGTTGTTGGGACGGAACGGGCCGCTTTGGAAGAACTTGTGGCTGAGGGCGAAGGGCGTGCCCCGCTCCATGCCCTGTCGCTCCCAGTCGGTCGGGTCGAAGAAGTACTCGACCTCGACGTCCGAGGGGTAGCCGAGGGCGGCCACCCGGGCGGTGAGGGACTCCTTCAGGCGCTCCCGCTCGTAGACCCAGTCGACCTTGCCGTCGAGGTTGGGAACCGGCTCCAGGACGTACATCGACGACGAGCCCTCGGGGGCGAGCGACGGGTCGGATGACGAGGGGCCGCTCACGAGGATCGACGGGTCGGGCATCAGCGTGCCGTCCTTCAGCAGGGCCTGGAAGGCGCCCTTCCACGCCGCGCCGAAGTGGATGTTGTGATGGGCTGCATCCTCGGGCCACGGCCCCTTCACCCCGGCCAGCCACACGGCGGCGGACGGCGAGTAGTGGCCCTTCCGGGCGGTGCGGGGCATGTCGACCTCGGGCACCATGCCGCGGTAGGCCACCGGCAGGTCGGGATTGAGCACCACCGCGTCGGCCTTGATCACCTCGCCGTTCTCCAGGCGCACACCGGTGACCGGACCGCTCGTACCCGCCCGGCGCACGACCCGCTCCACCGCCTGCCCGTACCGGAATGTGGCGCCGGCCTTTTCGGCGGCAGCGGCCAGGGCCCTGGGGATGGCGTGCATGCCCCCGGCCGGGAAGTACACGCCCTCGACGGTGTCCATGTAGGTGATGACGCAGTAGACGGCCAGTGCCTCGAAGGGCGACAGGCCGGCGTACATGGCCTGGAACGAGAACAGCTTCACCAGTCGCTGGTCGGAGAAGTAGTCCTCCACGACCGGGTTGAGCTTGCGGAAGCCACCCATGCGCACCAGCTGGATGATCGGGCCGAGCGGCCACGCCAGGTCGAGCGGCGAGTTGAAGCTGCGGTTGATGAAGTTGGGCAGCTCCAGCTTGTAGAGGTCGGTGAGGTAGTCGCAGAAGCGGCCGAACGCCTCCGCCTCCCGGCCCCCGCACTCCCGGCGGATCTCCTCGGTCATCGGCTCGCGCCCGTGGCGCACCCGGATGGCGGAGCCGTCGGCGAAGCAGGCCCGGTACATCGGGTCCACCGGCGACAGCGTGAGGTGGTCGGTCATATCGGCGCCCGCTGCCGCGAACACGTCGCTCAACAGGCCTGTCATGGTCATCACCGACGGGCCCGTGTCGAAGCGGTAGCCGTGCGACTCGAGCAGCCCGGCCCGTCCACCCGGCACCTCGGCCCGCTCGACCACGACGACCTCGTGGCCCCGGCCCGCCAGGTGGCACGCAGCCGACAGTCCACCCAGGCCAGCTCCCACAACGACGACGCGCATGGTCCCCATGCAAGCCGCGCCGGGGCCGTGTCGCAAGGCAGGTCCCGAACGGCGAAGGTGACGCTGCTCGACGACGAGAATCGACGAGCGCGTGGTGGAGACGAACGCCGAGGATCAGAAGGACACGGGTGGCGGCCGGTCGGGGAGGGCTTCACGCCCTCGACCTGCCGCACCACGTCGTGGTGCCGGACCTGTGAGCGGAGGAGATCCGTCTCCGCGGCCAGGAGGTCTCCGGTCGAGCGCCGCCTTACCGCGGCGCCGCTGACGCCGCCGCAGCGGCTGTCAGCTCGGCGGCAGCCCTGGCCGCCGCTTTGCGCTCCTGCTTGAAGCGGCGTACACGCGCCAGGCTCTCCGGGCCGTCGATGTCGGCCACCGACACGAACGAGCCGGGCTCCCCGAACGAGCCGGCCGCCAGTTCCCAACCGGACGGCTGGACGCCGAGCTGCTTGCCGAGAAGGGCGACGAAGATGCGCGCCTTCTGCTCGCCGAAGCCGGGCAGGGCCTTCACCCGCCGCAGCAGCTCGGTGCCCTCGCCCGCCGTGGACCACACCCGGGCCGCCTTGCCCTTGTACTCCTCCACCACGATGCGGCACAGCTCCTGCACTCGCTTGGCGTTGGCTCGGGGGAACCTGTGCAGCGCCGGGGGCGTGGCGAAGATGTCCCCCAACTCGTCGGGGTCCATACCGGCGATCTCGGCCGCGTCGAGCCGCCCGCCCAGCCGTTCCCTCAGGTCGAGCGGGCTCTTGAACGCCTTCTCCAGGGGGATCTGCTGGTCGAGCACCATGCCGATGAGGAGGGCCAGCGGATCGGTCGAGAGCAGCTTGTCGGCGGCGTCGTTCTGAGCGAGATGCAGCTTCACCTTCGGCATGCAGCCGAGCCTAGGAGAGCGGGCAAACGGGCAGCGGTCGGGCCCGCCGGCTCATCTGCGCCGTCGGCGCCGGGCCGTCAGGCGAGGCGGGGGTCGATGGCGTCGGCGTCGAGTTCGTAGCGCGCGATGGCGTCGGCCACGTCCTCCGCCTTGCCCTCGCCGGTGTCGGCCAGCGCCTTGAGGACGGCGACGACGATATGGCCGGCATCGACCTCGAAGTGGCGACGCAGGCCGTCGACCGTGTCGGAGCGGCCGTAGCCGTCGGTGCCGAGGGCGGTGAAGTGGCCGGGCACCCAGCGAGCAACCTGGTCCGACACCGACTTCATGAAGTCGGTGACGGCCACGTACGGGCCTTCGGCCGCGCCCAGCGTCTCGGTGACGTAGGGGGTGCGGGCCGGCTCGGTGGGGTGGAGGCGGTTCCAGCGCTCGGCCGACAGGGCGTCCTCCCGCAGCGCCTTGTACGAGGTGGCGCTCCATGCCTCGGCAGCCACGTCGTGGTGCTCGGCCAGCAGGCGCTGTGCCTCAATCGCCGCCCGGTAGGCGCTGCCGCTGAACACCACCGTGGCCCGCCGTCCGGGCCCGTCGGGGGCGGGGGCGAAGCGGTAGAGGCCCCGGATGATGCCCTCGTCGACGCCGTCGGGCTTGGCCGGCATCACGTAGTTCTCGTTGTAGAGGGTGAGGTAGTAGAAGCGGTCCTCGGGGACCTCGCCGTACATGGCGTCGATGCCGTGGCGGATGATCTCGGCCACCTCGTAGGCGAACGCCGGGTCGTAGGCGGCGATGTTGGGAACCGCAGACGCCAGCAGCAGCGAGTGGCCGTCCTGGTGCTGGAGGCCCTCGCCGTTCAGCGTGGTGCGCCCGGCGGTGGCGCCCAGCATGAAGCCGCGGCCGCGCATGTCGCCGAAGGCCCAGATGAGGTCCATGGTGCGCTGGAAGCCGAACATCGAATAGAAGATGTAGAAGGGCACCATCGGCGTGTTCCAGGTGGCGTAGGCGGTGCCGGCGGCCGTGAACGACGCCATGGACCCGGCCTCGGTGATGCCCTCCTCGAGGATCTGGCCGGACTTGTCCTCCTTGTAGAACGACAGCGTGGCCGCGTCGACCGGCTCGTACTTCTGGCCGAACGGGGCGTAGATCGAGAACTCCTTGAACAGCCCGTCCATGCCGAAGGTGCGGGCCTCGTCGGGGATGATGGGAACGACCCGGGCGCCCATGCCCTTGTCCCGCAACAGGTTGCGGGCCAGGCGGGCGAAGCCCATGGTGGTGGAGAACTCGCGGCCCTTCGACCCCTCCTCGAACTCGGCGAACACCTTCTTGTCCGGCGCCGGCAGGGCCTTCCACTTGAACGACCGGCGGGGCAGGGGGCCGTCGAGGGCCCGGCGCCGCTGCATGAGGTACTCGTGCTCGGGGGAGCCCTCGGGCGGGCGGTAGTAGGGCGGGAACTTGCCCTTGAGAGCCCCGTCGGGGACCTGGTCCTGCATGTGCAGGCGGTCCCGCAGCGAGATCATCTGGTCCTTGCTCATGGTCTTGATCTGGTGGGTCGCGTTGCGCCCCTCGATCTCGGACCCGAGGGCCCAGCCCTTCACAGTCTTGGCCAGGATGACGGTGGGCGCGCCCTGGTGCTCGACGGCAGCGCTGTAGGCGGCGAAGAGCTTGTGGTAGTCGTGCCCGCCGCGGGGCAGCGTGCGCAACTCGTCGTCCGTGAGGTGCTCGACCATCTTGCGCAGCCGCGGATCGGGGCCGAAGAAGTGCTCGCGGATGTAGGCCCCGCTCTCGACGGACAGCTTCTGGAACTCGCCGTCGACCGTCGTGTTCATCTTGTTGAGGAGGACGCCGTCGGTGTCGCGGGCCAGCAGGTCGTCCCACTTGGTACCCCAGATCACCTTGATCACGTTCCAGCCGGCGCCCCGGAACACGGCCTCGAGCTCCTGGATGATCTTGCCGTTGCCGCGCACCGGCCCGTCGAGGCGCTGGAGGTTGCAGTTGACGACGAAGATCAGGTTGTCGAGGCTGTCGCGGGCGGGCAGGGTGAGGGCGCCCAGGGACTCCGGCTCGTCGATCTCGCCGTCGCCGAGGAAGCACCACACCTTGGCGTCGCTGGTGTCGACGAGGTGGCGGTTGTGCAGGTACCGGTTGAACCGGGCCTGGTAGATGGCGTTGATGGGGCCGAGGCCCATCGACACGGTGGGGAACTCCCAGAAGTCCGGCATGAGCCTGGGGTGGGGGTACGACGACAGGCCCTTGCCGCCGAGCTCCATGCGGAAGTGGTCGAGCTGCTCCTCGCCGAGGCGGCCCTCGAGGAAGGCGCGCGCGTAGATGCCGGGGGCGGCGTGGCCCTGGAAGTACACCTGGTCGCCGGGCATGCCGTCGTCACGGCCGCGGAAGAAGTGGTTGAAGCCGACCTCGTAGAGGCTGGCCGAGCTGGCGTAGGTGGCGAGGTGGCCGCCGATGCCCTTGGACAGGGTGTTGGCCCTCGACACCATCACCGCCGCGTTCCAGCGGATGTAGGCCCGGATGCGCCGCTCGATGTGCTCGTCGCCGGGGAACCAGGGCTCCTGGTGGGGCGGGATGGTGTTGACGTACGGCGTCGACACGGTGGCGGGGAAGCCCACCTGCTGCTCACGGGCCCGCTCGAGCAGCTTCATGAGCAGGTACCGGGCCCGACCCTTGCCGCGCGAGTCGACGATGGCGTCGAACGAGTCGAGCCACTCGCCGGTCTCCTGGGGGTCGATATCGGGCAGTTGATGGGAGAAGCCGTCGAAGATCACCGGGTCTGCCATGCCACCATGCTCGCGCAGAGCGCGTTTCGCGCTCGCAACCGGAGGTTGCTCGGCGAGCTGTCGGGGGCTGCGGTGGCCGGCCGCCCTGGCGGTCCTCGACGCCCCTCTCGCCGGGCCGTGCCCTGGCGGTCGCCACATTCGGCGCTTCGCGCCTCCTCCCGAACCTCACCTCCTGGCCATGATGTGAGAAGTGTCGCTCGGCAGGGCAGGATGGCTGGATCGTGACTCGGGTGTACACGGACGGGGCCTGCATCGGGAATCCTGGGCCCGGTGGGTGGGCGTGGGCAGTTCCGGATGGGGCGTATGCGAGCGGGCCTGATCCGCAGACCACGAACCAGCGAATGGAGATCAAGGCCGCCCTCGAGGCGGTGCTGGCCAACGACGGCCCGCTCGAAGTGGTGAGCGACTCGACCTACGTGGTCAAGTGCTTCAACGACCGCTGGTGGGAGGGGTGGGTCGCCCGGGGGTGGACCAACAAGGCCCGCCGGCCGGTGGCCAACCGTGACCTGTGGGAGCGGCTGATCAACGCCGTCCTGGCCGAGCCGGGGCGGGTGCGGTTCACGTGGGTGAAGGGCCACTCGAACGATGTCATGAACGACCTGGTCGACCGCCTGGCGGTGGAGGCGGCCCGCACCCGGAAGGGTCGTCGGGGCGATGGCACCCCCGACCTGCTCGGCCCCGCCGACCTGCGGGCCGCCGCTGCGCCGGCCGTTGCAGCGTCGGCGGCCGGCGACGCCGTGGCCGGCGTGCCCGAAGGTCACCGGGTCCTGGCCGCCGGGCTGCGCCCGCCCGATCTCGGCGGCTACGGCCCGAACGAGGTGGCCGACGGTGTGCGGCGCAGGCTGGGCGAGGTCCTGGCGGCCAAGAAGGAGATGCATCCCGAGCTTGTCCTGCTGAGCGGCATGGGGCTCGGGGCCGAGCAACTGGCCGTGGAGGCGGCCCAGGAGGCCGGGGTTCCCTACGTCGCCGTCCTTGCATTCCCCGGTCAGGACTCGCCGTGGCCGTCGGAGGTGCGCGAGCGGTTCCGGAGCATGCTCGACAAGGCGCACGCCCAGGTGCTGCTCCAGGCCACCACGCCCGGCAACCGCCAGGGTGTGGCGGGCGCCATGAGCCGGCGCGACACGTGGCTGGCCCGCAACGCCGACGAGGCGATCGTGGTGTGGGACGGGACAGACCCGGCTGTGGGGCGCACCGTCCGCACGCTCAAGGAGCACCTGGGCGAGGAAGAGGTCTGGGTAATCGAACCCATCGTCTGATCCCGCGGTTGAAAGGGCCGGGCGCCATGCCGGCGGCGGCGTCGGTAGGGTCGACCCTCGTGGAGGTCGGCGTCGACACCGGTGGGACGTTCACCGACGTGGTGGCCGGTGACGGCCGCATCGTCAAGGTCCTGTCCACGCCCGACGACCCGTCCGCAGGCGTCGCCGCCGGGCTGGCCGTTCTCGGCGGTGATCGGCCTGCGCTGCTGGCCCACGGGACGACGGTCGCCACCAACGCCCTGCTCGAGGGCGGGGGGGCCACGGTCGCACTGGTGACCACCGCCGGCCTCGCCGACGTCATCGAGATCGCCCGTCAGGACAGACCTTCGCTGTACGACCCGTGGGCCGACCGACCGGAGCCGTTGGTGCCCCGGGAGCTGCGTTTCGAGGTCGGCGGGCGCCTGGCCTCCGACGGCCGGGAGGTGGAGGCGGTCGACGTCGCTGCGGTGCCGGAGGTGCCGGCCGGGACAGGCGTGGTGGCCGTCTGCCTGCTGCACGCCGACCTCGACGCCGGTCACGAGCAGGCGGTGGCGGCCGTGCTGCGCGACCGCGGCCACGAGGTCGTGTGCTCGCACGAGGTGTCGCCGGAGTTCCGGGAGTACGAGCGCACGGTCACCACCGTCGTCGACGCCGGCCTGCGCCTGGCGTGCCGGTCGTACCTCGGCCGTCTGGCCGGCTCGGCCGGCGAGGTGCTGGTGATGACGTCCGCCGGCGGCCTCGTCGGCCTCGACGAGGCGATGGCCCGCCCCGCCGCCCTGCTGCTGTCCGGCCCGGCCGGCGGTGTCGGGGCAGCAGCGGCGGCCGCCGTCGCAGCCGGGTTCCCGGATGCGGTGAGCTTCGACATGGGCGGCACCAGCACCGACGTCTGTCTCGTCCTCGATGGCGCGCCTGCGCCTGCAGCGGAACGCACGGTGGCCGGCTACCCGGTGCGCCTGCCGTCGCTCGACATCCACACCATCGGCGCCGGCGGTGGCTCCATCGCCCGTGTCGACGCGGGCGGAGCACTCACCGTGGGGCCTCGCAGCGCCGGCGCCGTCCCCGGGCCCGCCTGCTACGGCCGGGGCGGCACCGCGGCCACCGTCACCGACGCCGACCTGATCGCCGGGCGGGTCCCCCACGACGCCGTGCTGCCGGGCATCGGCACCCTCGACGTCGACGCCGCCCTCAAGGCGCTCGACGACGCGAACGTGACGGCCGAGGGTGTGCTGGCGGTGGTGGACGCGGCGATGGTGCAGGCCGTCCGCAAAGTGAGCCTGGAGCGGGGGGTGGACCCGCGCTCGCTCGCCCTGGTGGCCTTCGGCGGCGCCGGCCCCCTGCACGCCTGCGCGCTGGCCGAGGCGCTGGGGATGGCGGTGGTTATCGTGCCGCCCCGGGCCGGTGTGCTGTCGGCCGCCGGCCTGCTCGGGTCGCCTCGCCAGTCCGTGCTCGTGCGCTCGTGGCCTACGCCCGGCGACCACGACGGTCTGAGCGACGCCCGCTTCAAGCTGGCCCGGGCCGCCGCCCGCCACCTCCTCGGCGTCGCCCCCGACGCCCCGGCCCGGGTCATGCTCGACCACCGCACCGCCCATGGCACGGTGACCGTGGACGGCCGTGCGCCGGTGGACGTGGAACTCGGCCTCGACTGCCGCTACGCGGGCCAGAGCCATGAACTCACGGTGGCGTCGGTGGCCGCCTTCGGGCGCGAGCACCGTCGGCGCAACGGCTACGCCAGGCCGGGCGCCCCCGTCGAGGTCACCGCTCTTCGGGCGACAGCCCGCCTGCCACCGCCCGTGCCGCTCGACCGCCTCCCCGATCCTCCGGGCGCCGCCCGCCGCCCCGCCCGCGGCCCGGCCGTCGTGGCCGAGGAGGACTGCACCGTGTGGGTGGCGCCGGGATGGTCGGCCGAGGTGGGCCAGGGCGGGTCGTGGGTGATGACCCGATGACGGAACCGGTGCTGGACCCGGCGTCGCTCCAGGTATTGGTGTCGCGCCTCGTTGGGGTGGCCGAGGAGATGGGCGCCGTGCTGCGCCGGGCCGCCTTCAGCCCCAACATCAAGGAGCGGGCGGACTGCTCGGCAGCGCTGTTCACGCCCGACGGCGAGCTGCTGGTGCAGGCCGAGCACATCCCCGTACACCTGGGCTCGATGCCGGCATCGGTGCGGGCGGCGCTGGCGCTCGATGTCCGCGCCGGCGAGCAGGTGATCCTCAACGACCCCTTCGCCGGCGGCACCCACCTGAACGACATCACCCTGGTGGCCCCCTGCCACGTGGACGGTGTGCTGGTGGGCTGGGCGGCCAACCGGGCGCACCACGCCGACGTCGGCGGCATGGCCCCCGGGTCGATGCCCCCCGAGGCGGAGGAGGTCGTGCAGGAGGGCCTGCGCATCCCGCCCGTGGTGTTCGCCGACCAGGTGGCGGCGCTGTTGCTGGCCAACTCCCGCACGCCTGAGGAACGACGGGGTGACCTCGACGCCCAGCTCGGCGCCAACCGGGTGGGTGTCGAGCGCCTGGCTGAGATGGCCGGCGAACCGTTGGCGGAGGTGGTGGCCTACGGGGAGCGGCGCATGCGGGCCGCCCTCGCCGAGCTGCCCGACGGGGTTTGGCACTTCGAGGATGTGCTCGACTCGATCGGTCCGGGGGACGACCAGCGCTCGCCGTCGCGCATCGCCGTCACCCTCACCATCGCAGGCGACGAGGTCATCTTCGACTTCACCGGCACCGACCCCCAGCGGCCGGGCAACGTGAACGCCGTCGAGGCGGTGACGGTGAGCGCGGTGGCCTTCGCCATCCGGAGCGTGACGGACCCGACCATCCCGGCCAACGGCGGGGCGCTGCGCCCGGTGAAGGTGATCGCCACGCCCGGATCGGTCGTGGCCGCTGTCCCGCCGGTGGCCGTCGGCGCCGGCAATGTGGAGGTCAGCCAGCGGGTCGCCGACGTGTGCCTCGGAGCGCTGGCCCAGGTCGTCCCGGACCGGGTGGGCGCCGCCGGCCAGGGGACCATGAACAACGTGCTGCTCGGTGGCGACGGGTGGGTCTATTACGAGACGGTGGCCGGCGGGCAGGGCGGCCGGCCGGGCCGGACCGGCATGAGCGGTGCGAACACGGCGATGACCAACATCGTCAACGAACGACGCCGGTCTCGACCGCCCATGCCCGGCCAGTCGGGCATTCAGACGGGCATGACCAACATCGTCAACGAAGGACACCAGTCACGACCGCCCATGCCCGGCCAGTCGGGCATTCAGACGGGCATGACAAATACCAAAAATACGCCCATCGAGGCGCTGGAGCGGGCCTATCCGCTCCGCGTCCTGCGGTACCGGCTGAGGCGGGGCTCGGGTGGCGCCGGACAGGCGCCCGGTGGCGAAGGGATCGAGCGCGACCTCCAGGTGCTGGAGGACGTCACGGTCTCGCTCATCACCGAGCGCCGGGTCTCGCGGCCTTGGGGGCTCGCCGGCGGCGAGCCTGGAGCGGCGGGAGAGAACTGGCTCCTACGGGCCGGCGACGAGGCGCACGCGGAGCGACTGCTGGACAAGTGCACCGTGCATCTCCGGGCAGGCGACGTCCTGCGGATGCTGACACCGGGCGGCGGCGGCTGGGGCCTCATTCCCTGACTTACCTTATGGCTCCGATGCATAAGGCTTGGTAAGGTCCGTTGGCATGGACCCACTGGACAACCCCTACCGCCCCGGGGCCGGCACCCCGCCGCCTGCGCTTCTCGGCCGGGATCAGTTGATCGACGCATTCGGCATCACGGTGCGTCGGGCTGTCTCTGGCCGGCCAGGCAAAAGCCTCATGCCGATCGGCCTCCGAGGTGTGGGAAAGACGGTGCTTCTGAACAGGTTCGGCGACATCGGCCGTGAGGCCGGGATGAAGGCAGCGTTCATCGAGGCGCCGGAAACGGGGGACTTCCGGACCTTGCTGGCGGTCCGCATCCGGAAGATCCTCCTCGAGCTCGAGCGCAGTGGCACGACACGAGCGGCTCTCAGGGCGCTGCGCGTCTTGAAGACCTTCACTCTCCAACTTCCGGACGGGTCACGTCTCGCCATCGATGTCGACGCGCTGGCCGGCGAGGCGGACTCGGGCGACCTGGCGAGCGATTTCACCGACCTCCTCGTGGCCACAGGAGAGGCAGCGAAGGACAGGAGTGCAGGACTCCTTCTCTCGATCGACGAGGTGCAGTACCTGCGATCCGAGGAGTTGGGGGCGCTCATCAGCGCTGTTCACCGGACGACCCAGCTCTCGCTCCCCGTGGTTCTCGTTGGCGCAGGGCTTCCTCAGCTACCTGGCTTGGCCGGCGAGGCGAAGTCCTACGCCGAAAGGCTCTTCGACTTTCCGATGATCGGCTCGCTCACCAAGGACGATGCGAGTGCCGCGCTTGCCATCCCAGCGCAGGAGCGAAACGTTGACTTCACCGATGAAGCACTGGCGCTTCTAGTCGCTGAGTCCCAGGGGTACCCGTACTTCCTTCAGGAGTGGGGGTATCACGTCTGGAACGACGCCGGCGAAACGCCGATCTCGGAGGACGATGTGACGTCGGTACGGCCGGTCGTCCTCGACCAGCTGGACCGCAACTTCTTCCTCGTGCGAGCCGACCGCCTCACCCCGCGGGAGCGGGACTACCTCCGGGCGATGGCAGAGCTCGGTCCTGGTCCTCACCGATCCGGCGACATCGCGTCGATGCTGGGTGTCAAGGTCGAGTCGGTTGCTCCCCGTAGGTCGCAGCTGATCGCCAAGGGCATGATCTTCAGCCCGGCGCATGGCGACACCGCTTTCACCGTGCCGCTCTTCGACGACTATCTACGGCGGACGATGTCCCGGTGGCAAAGACCAAAAGGCGGTCGCTGAGCGGTGTCCATACCGTTGACAAATACCAAAAACACTCCCATCGAGGCACTGGAGCGGGCCTATCCGCTCCGGGTCCTGCGGTACCGGCTGAGGCGGGGGAGCGGTGGCGCGGGACTGGCGCCGGGTGGCGACGGGATCGAGCGCGACCTCCAGGTGCTGGAGGACGTCACGGTCTCGCTCATCACCGAGCGCCGGGCCTCGCGGCCATGGGGGCTCGCCGGCGGCGAGCCTGGAGCGCCGGGAGAGAACTGGCTGTTGCCCGGCGGCGACGAGGCGCATGCGGAGCGTCTGCTGGACAAGTGCACCGTACGTCTGCGGGCCGGCGACGTCCTGCGGATGCTGACGCCAGGCGGCGGTGGCTGGGGGCCACCGCAGCCCTCGTGACGCCGGACACCGGCTCGATCCAGTGACGCCCTCCGTACCCTGGTGCCAGGCGGCGGTAGGACCGTTGCAGCGGTGGTGCCAGTGTGGTTCCGAACACTATACCATTGTGGTACCATAGGAGGCATGGACGTGAACGTGAAGAACCTCGACGCCGGGGTTGTCGCCCGGCTTGCCGAGCAGGCTGAGGCCGAGGGGATGAGTCAGCAGGAATGGATCCGCCAGACGCTACGACGGAGCACCGCTCGCCTCTCGCCCGCCGAACTGCTGCGCAGCCGTGCCGAGACGAATCCGATGGGCGACGAAGAGTTCGCGATGATCCGCCAGCGCGCAGCGAAGCGCCGCGAGGCGGCAATCGAGGGACTCGGTGCACGACAGCGTCGTCGCTGACGCCGGCGGGCTGCTCGTTCTGGCCGGGCTACTGGAGGGCATCGCCCACGAAGCGGACGAGATCCTTGCCCTCGACGCGACCTCGCTCCTGGTCGCCGAGTACCTTGCGCTCCGACACGAGGCGTCCCCCCATCGGACACACGTGGACTTCGCGGCCGTCGGCCATGTTGTTCGGGAGTGGTTCCCCGTCCGAGGCCTTGCTGTCGAGGCGGCGCTGTCGGCGGCCTCGTTGGAGGACGTCGATGGTCACGCTGCCCTTGCACTCGCTGAGTCACTCCACACGCCGCTGGTGACAAAGAACGCCGAGCTTCGAAGCAGGTCGATCCCCGTCCTGCACTGCTGACCACACCGCCACGCGGCCGCCCTCGTTTCGTGCGCCTGGTCCTCGACACCGAGGTCGTCGAAGTCGTTCGCCTCGAGACCGACGACCCCGCCCTGCGGGGCGACAAGTCGGCTGCAGGTGTAGTCGAGCCGGTGGGCACGGTTGTCGTCGCCGCCCCGTCTGGACATACTGGCTGTGGTCCGCAGCCGCTTCTTTTCGGCGAGGGACCAGGAAGCAGCGGATGTCCGACGCCGACAAGCTCATCGATGCGGCCGACGAGGAGTACCGCCGGGGCGCGTTCAAGGACGCGCACATCCACTACGGCCGGGCGCTCGCCCGGGGCTCGACGCGCGAGGGCTACTGCCGGCGCATGCGTGGCATGTGCTCGCGCCGGGTGGCCGCGGAGCGCCTGCAGCTTGCTCGCGACAACCCGGACCAGCTCGATGAGTACCTCATCCAGTCGGCCCGCTGGCTGGCCAAGGCGGAGGCCAACCTGGAGTCGGCCTGCGAGGATGCGGAACCCGACCAGCGGCGCGTCCTCCTTGAGGAGCAGGCGGCCACCGAGGACCTGATGGCCGAGTTCATGCGGCTCAGCGGTGGCGACCCGACCCGCCGGCAGTCGGAAGCGGCCAGGTACCGCCGGCAGGCGAACGAGCTCCTCGGCGCCTGATCAGGCGCCGAGCTGGTCGAGCCAGCTTTCTGGCGTCGGGAACCGGGCGCCGGCGGTCATCTGGCGGCGCCCATGCCTGGCTGGCGTCAGCGGCCGCCGAGCAGGCCGCCCAGCACGCCGCCGCCGGCGCCACCGGTCTCGCCGGGCATGATCCCCTTGATCCACGCTTCGAGGGCGCCCGGATTACGGGTCTGCGTCATGACCCACCCCGGGCCGGTGAAGTCGAAGACCAGGCCCTCGCCCGACTTCAGGGTCTGGACCACGCCTCCCGCGACCTTGCGGATGGCGCTCGTCATGTCCGCCTGGAAGGCGACGACGTGGCCGGTGTCGATGGTGACCATCTCGCCTGCCGCCAGGTCGACCCTGTCGATGGCGCCGTAGCAGGCGAGGAGGACGGTGCCGCTGCCGGACGCCCGCACGAGGAACCCGCCCTCGCCGCCGAACAGGTTCTTGAAGCCGCCCCACTTGGTGTCGAGCTCGACGCCGTCGGACGAAGCCAGCCAGCACCCCTTGGTGATCGACAGGGGCTGCGAGGCGCGCAGCTCCGACACGATCACGTCGCCGGCCAGGTGGTGGGCCACGTCGACCCAGCCGCCGGCCGGGGGTGCGGTGAAGGTGGAGATGAACAGGCTCTCGCCGCCGAGGAACGAGCGCTTCAGGCCCTTCATCAGGCCGCCCTGGGTGCTCGACTGGAGCGACATGGCCTGCGACATGGCCATCATCGCCCCCGACTCGGCCCGCAGCTGTTCGCCGGGCGCCAGGGTGACCCGGGCGGCGGCGAAGGACGGGCTGTGCCTCACATCGACGTTCATGGCGCGGACGCTACCCGCTCGCGCCGGCGCCATCTCGTCCAGGGCGGCCACAGTTACGGCCACGGCCAGCACGGCCCCACCCAGGCCGAAGAGCTCGAGCGGTCGGGCGTGCCGGAGCAGTTCGAGCAGGCGTGTCGACTCCGGGCCGGCGACCCCCCGGCTGCGGCGGGAACACCTGAGTGGTGGCCCGCGGGCGGTGGTGGTGGCAGGCTCGGGCCGTGCGACGGGGGAGGAGGACGGCAGCCGTGGCCGTCCTGGTGCTGGTGCTGGCGACGGCCTGCAGCGACTCCGGCTCGTCGCCGCCTCCCCGCACCACCCTGGCGCCCCATGCTGGCACGCCGGGCAGCATCCGCTTCGGCATCTGGGGCGACACGCCCTACAGCGACGACGAGGTCGGCGAGATCCCCCGGCTGGTGACCGAGATCAACGACGCCCAGGTCGACTTCTCCATCATGCTGGGCGACCTCGGCGGCGGGGCGGCATGCGAAGACGTCGCCTACGACAACGCCCTCGCCACCTTCAACGCCTTCGATGCGCCTCTGGTGTATGTGCCGGGCGACAACGAGTGGACCGACTGCCATGAGCTGGGCCATGACCCGATCGAGCGCCTGGCCCGACTCCGCCAGGTCATGTACCCCACTGCCGAGACCCTCGGAGCCACCAGGTTCCCCGTGGAGCGGCAGGCGGCCGAGCGCCCCGAGCACGTCCGATGGTTCGACGGCGAGGTGCTGTTCGTAGCCCTCAACGTGGCCGGAAGCAACAACAACCACACCCAGGACGTGGACAGCAGCGACATCCAGGACCAGCGCGGCCCGGCCGAGCGGGCCGCCGCAGAAGCCGAGTACCAGGCCCGGGATGCCGCCGTACTTGAGTGGCTGCACTCGTCGTTCGAGGCGGCGGCGGCGGCCGGAGCGGCTGGAGTGGTGATTGCCATGCAGGCCGACCCCGGCTTCGAGGTGGTGGCCGACCAGCGGGCGGCAAGCGGGGTGGACGGCTTCGACCGCCTTCTCGATGCGTTCCGCGACGAGGCGGAGCGTTTCGTCAAGCCCGTGGTGATCCTCCACGGCGACAGCCACCGGTTCCGCTTCGATTCGCCACTTCTCGACAAGGACACCGGCCGGCCGCTGCCCAACGTAACGCGGGTGGAGTCGTTCGGGAGCCCCGACGTGGGCTGGGTCGAGGTCACCGTCAACCCGGGCAGCCCCCATTTCGTGACCGCTGCTTCCCACCTCATCGCCGCCGGGGCCCGAAACTGAGCGCGTCCGGACAGGCCTAGCCTGCGGCGATGGCGCTGGTCCTCCTCTTGCCGGCGGTGCTGGTCGCGGCCGGCGTCGCACGTCTGGTCCTCCGCGACGCCCGCTGCGTGAAGGAGGCCCACGCGCTGGCCGGCCTGTTCGGCGAGCCGGCTCGCAACGAGGTCGTCGACGGCCGCGCTCCCACGGTGCTGCGGTCGGCCGAACGGAGCCTGCGCCTCGCCTCGTTCCGGGAGCGGCTGTCGGTCCACGCCTGGAAGGGCACCGTGCTGCGCTTGGACCCTGCGTCCGATGGGCGCACTGCCTGGACGTTCGGGGACGGGCGTGTCTGGCACGTCCGGCAGCGGACCAAGGTCCCGGCCAGCCTGCGCCGGTGCATCGTGTTCCGGGCGACAGAGATTCCCGATGGCATGGGCGTAGCCGTCTACACGCCGCGGTCGTGCAGCGAGGTCATGTTGGACCTCTGGGACGCCGAGGAGCTCACGCCCGACCTGCGTACAGAGCGGGTCGGCTGACAACCGCCGGCGGGTCTCCGGCGGTCGATCCCACCGAGGGCGGCGGTCGCGCCGCGCCCACCGGGCCGCGCCGGCTGATCGGCATCGGGGCGTCGCCGGGCGCCGCCGCCGGCCCGGTGGCCCGACCCTCCGACCTGGCCGGGCGGACGGCGCCGTGTGTGCTGCTGGCCGGCGACATCGGTCCCGCCGGTGTCGACGCTCTCGACACCGGCATCGTGCTGGCGGTGGCGACGGCGGCCGGTGCCCCCCTGTCGCACGCCGCCATCCTGGCCCGGTCCATCGGGCTGCCTCTCGTCACCGGCCTGGGGGCCGCCCTGCTCGACGTTCCCCCGGGTGCGCTGGTGCTGGTGGACGGCGACGCCGGCACCGTCGAGGTGGAGCCGGCCGCCGCCGCAGTGAACGTCGCTGCCGCCCGCCAGGAAACGTCCCGCCGGCGACTTGAGCAGGCCCGCGGCGCGGCGATGTCACCGGCGGTGACGCTCGATGGCCACACCGTGACCGTACTGGTGAACACCGCCAGCCCGGAGGAGGCGGCCGCCGCTGTTGCCCAGGGGGCTGACGGGGTGGGCATGCTGCGCACCGAGTTCGCCTTCCTCGGTCGCAGCGAGGCGCCGGGCGAGGCCGAGCAGTACGAGGCCTACCGAGGCGTGGCCGACGCCATCGGAGACCGGCCCCTGGTGATTCGCACGCTCGACCTCGGCGCCGACATCCCGGCGTGGGGCGGCGGGTGGGAGCCGAACCCGGCGCTGGGCAACCGGGGCATCCGCTTCACCTTGGCCAACCGCCCGCTGCTGGAGGTCCAGCTGCGGGCCATCGCCCGGTTGGCCGGCGAGCGTCCCCTCCAGGTGATGTTCCCGATGGTGACCACGGTCGACGAGGTGCGGGATGCCCGCGCCTGCCTCGACGCGATCGACCCCGCCGGCCGCCTGGAGGTCGGTATCACCGTCGAGGTTCCCGCCGCCGCCGTCTGTGCCGATGCCCTGGCACCGCTGGTGGACTTCTTCGCCATCGGCACCAACGACCTCACGCAGTACACCCTGGCCGCAGACCGGGCCAATTCCGCCGTCGCTGCGCTGGCAGACGGCATGCACCCGGCCGTCCTGCGCCTCATCCGGCAGGTGACCGCCGCCGGTGAGCGCCACGGCCGCCCGGTCGAGGTAGTCGGCGAACTGGGCTGTGACCCGCTCGCCCTCCCCCTGCTGTTGGGTTTGGGCGTGTCCACCCTGTCGGTGCGGCCCAACGCGGTCGCCGCCGTGAAGCAGGCGGTCCGCCTCGTGCGGCTCGGCGATGCCCGGCTGCTGGCCGACGCGGCGCTGGACGCCGAATCGGCCGCCGCCGTGCGCCGGCTGTGCGTGGCAGCCGCAGCCGCTGGTCCCGGCGCACGAGAAGCGGCCAGAGGGGTCCTATGAGATGTTGATGACGACGTCGAACGAGCCGGCGTTGTCTTCGTAGAAGCCGTCGTTGATCCCGAGGAACAGGCGCCCCTCCTCGTCGGCCGTCACCTCGGTCTCGGACCCGATCACGAACGGCTCGCCATCCTCGCCGATCCGGCCCATCAGGACGGCGTGGTTGAACTTGGGAAAGGGGTCGCCGGTGTGCTCCTGGTTGACGTCCTCCTGGCCGTCCGGGCCGAACGTGCGGTCCGGGTTGCCGGGCACGTCGTCGTAGACCTTGCCTTCGGCGGTGATGAGGATGTTGTACCCCGGGTAGATGTCGGCGCCCGCGTCGGTCCACGCCACGGTGGCGGGGACCGATGTGGTCAGCACCAGCGGGTCACCGTCCGTCGCCCCTTCGTCCACGTCGCCGGCGGGCACGGCGACGGAGCCCCAGTCGTCGAGGTCGGAGCGGGCCTGCTCACTCAGGAAGCGACGGACCTGGGTGTTGTCGAGGAGGTCGTCGATGTACACCGAGCCGTCGCGGTCGGCGTGGAAGTCGACCGCCGTGACCCCGAGGTCGAAGCCGCCCTGCGTCCCCGCCGCGCCGCCTACGACGATGTCGAACCTCCCGCCCTTGGGGGCCATGACGAGCAGGCGCTCGCGATCGCCGGGCCCTCCCTCGTCGACCCGGGCGACCAGCACTGAGCCCGGCGGGCCGTAGCCGTAGTTGTCGAACAGGCCCCGGAAGCGGGAGCGGTCGAAGCCGGCGCCCTTCAGGTACACGGCCAGGGCCCGGGCGCGCGCGGCGTCGGTGCTGGCCGCCACGTCGGGATCGAACTCCTCCGAGGGGTCGACCTCGACGAGGAGGATGGAGTTCTTCGGCACTTCGACGGTGTGCGTGACGTACCCACCCTCGTCGTCCAGGGCGAGGTTGAAGGTGCCGGTGCCGGTGGCTTTGCCGTCCCGGGTGAGCACGACGGCCAGCACGACGATGGCGAGCACCGCTGCAAGGCAGGCGCCGGCCAGGATGAGCGGCCGCCGGCGCTTCGTCCCCGTGTCGTCGGCCGCCCCGGGCGCGCTGGGGGCCGGTGCGGTCGGCGTGGCGACGACAGGAGCGTTCGGTTCGAGCGCGGCCTCGGGCTGCGGCGTGGGAGCCGGCGGCGCCGGCGGCAGCGGGGGAGGTGGCGAGGCGGCGTGGCTGTCGATATCGAAGATCCGGCCGTCGGGCGCCCGCAGGTAGAGCACCGGCGTGCCCCACTCCAAGGTGCCGGGCACGGCCAGGGCCACCGACTTGCGGGCCTCGCCCAGCGCCTCGTCGACGGGCAGGCCCGAGGCGAGCGCCCCGTAGAAGGCGCGGGAAAGCTCGACGGCGGCCGTGTCGGTGATCTCGTACTGCATGGCGACCACGGCCGGCGTCCCCCGGCGGACCAGCACCGAGGCGGTGCTCGAGAACACGTCCATGCGGTCGGCGCGGGCGCCGTCGCACGCGTTGAGGACGGCCAGGCGAAGCGGGTGGTGATCGCCCAGCAGGCGACCGAGGTCGGTGGCGCACAACCGGTGGGTGCCACCGCCGTCGGCCGTGAGGGCGATGACGCCCTCCCCCAGGTTGGTGTCGAAGCCGCCGTGGCCGACGAAGTGGAAGATGTGCCAAGGCCCCTGGCGCAAGGCCGAGTGGAGATCGCGCCAGGTCTGGCCCTCGACCCAGTGGAGCTCGAAGCGGTCGTCCAGCTGGCCGAGCGCGGCTTCCATGCGGGCCCGCTCCTGGGCGACGTCGAGGGCGGGGAGGTCCGACGGGCTGGCGGCCATGGCCAGCAGCCGTAGCGGCGGCGCCACCGTGAGCGGCTCCTGCGGGTCGGCCAGCTCCACGTAGCGGACGATCGGCGTGCTCGTGGAGAGGCACAGGTACTCGGCCCGGCGACTGTCGTAGAGGAACTCCCACGGCAGCGACGCCATGTCGGCCGAATCGAACCGCAGCTGGATGCGCAGGTCTGCGCCCTGGCGAATGGCCTCCTGGCGGCTGCGGTCGAACAGGGAGCGGACGTCGCCGGCGAACAGTGCCTCGAACATCTCCGAGCCGAAGCGCTGTACCGCCTGCTCGTGCTCGGGGATGAGCCGTCGCCGGGTGGGCCCACCGGCCAGCAGGGCGAGTTGGAGGGACTGCAACCGGTTCTCGAGGGCCAGGCTGTCGTACGGGAACGTCATGGCGACGGCGCCCTCGCCGGCCGGTGAGCCGAGCACGGACACCGGCACGTTGCGGCCGTCGGGAGTCCCGATCTTGATCTCGAAGTCAAGGCACTTCATGCGTCCCCCGTCCGGCTTCCGGCCCGCGCCGTGAACTCGTCCACCGCTGCCCCTTTGTCAGGCTTATTGTGCCTTGTAGGAGTGCGGGATGCGTGGTCGAGATACGTCGACCTGACAGGGGATCGTGGTGAAACGGGCGTTGTGCGTCGGCATCAACAAGTACCCCCAGCCGGGGATGGACCTCCAGGGTTGCGTCAACGACGCGGGGAACTGGGCCTCGTTGCTCACCGACCACTACGACTTCGCAAAAGGCGGCGCCACCGTGATCCTCGACGAGCAGGCCACCCACGCCAGGATCGTCGCCTGAGCAGTGGCCGCTACGCCCGCTCCGGCCGGCTATTCGGGGACACCGCTGGCCAAGAAGCTGGGCGTGAAGGGCGGGCACACCCTCGTGCTGCTCGGGGCGCCGGCTGGCTGGTCGATCCCCGACCTCGGGGCGGACGTGGAGATCCGCACCGATCTCCGCAAGGCGCCTGACGTGGTGCTCGCCTTCGTGCGCTCACGGCGCGAGCTGGCGCGGTCGAGCCCCCGGCTCGTGCAGGCAATGGACGCGCATGCCTCGCTGTGGGTCGTGTGGCCCCGCAGGGCGGGCGGCCACGTGAGCGACGTCACGGAGCAGTCGCTGCGAGACGAGTTGCTGCCGACGGGCCTGGTCGACACCAAGGTGGCCGCACTCGACGACGACTGGTCCGGCCTGCGGTTCGTATGGCGCCGGGAGCGCCGGCCCGACGTGGGACGCCGGCCGCCCTGGTAACACCCGCCTCCCTTCCTGCCGGCGCGGGGCGTCGCAGCTGTCAACTGCGCCTTGGTGGGCACCTCGGACCACGTCGCCGCCCACGGTGGCAAGCCCCGTGCCCGGCACGAGCAGCGATGGCACTGCTTCACGGCAACGGTAGCTTCGGCGGATGCTGGTGGAAGGGCTTCCGCTGTGGGTGGCGCAGACGAACGCGTGGATTGTGGCGCCTGCGGGACCGGGTGGTGAATGCGTGCTGATCGACGCACCGCCGGAGCCGGCCGCCATCCTCGAACGGCTGGCCGCGTCCGGCCTTCGGCTGGTCGCCCTGCTCGCCACCCACGGCCACGTCGACCACGTGGGCGGCATCTCGACGGTCGTGGCGGGCACCGACGGCGACGTGGCGGTGCACCTCCACGACGCCGACCTCCACATGCTCCTCGACCCGGTGGGCACCAGCGCCACCCTGGGCCAGATGCTCGAACGCCAGGGCCTCGACCTGACCCCGCCCGAGGTCGTCCACCATCTCGACGACGGCCAGCAGGTGCGGGGTGCGGGCATGACGTTCACCGCCCTCCACACCCCCGGCCACACCCAGGGGTCGGTGTGCTTCCTGCTCGAGGTCGACGGCGAGGCGCCGATCCTGTTCAGCGGGGACCACCTCTTCCGCGGCTCGGTGGGCCGCACCGACCTGGCCGGCGGCTCGCACGAGATGCTCCTGGCATCCATGGCGGACAAGATCCTGCCGCTGGCCGACGAGGTGCGGGTGCTTCCCGGGCACGGCGGCACCACCACCGTCGGCGCCGAGCGCCGCACCAACCCATTCCTCGCCGGCCTGCCGGGCGCCGACGGCTGACGCCGGTTGGAAGCTCGGTCGCCGCGGCGCCTCGGGCGCCGGCCGAACCTACGCTCGGCCCCGATGCGTATCCCGTCCCGCCTGCCGCTCGTGGCCCTGATGGCCGGGTCGGGGATCTACCATCTGGCCGCGCCCGAGTTCTACGAGCGGATCGTGCCCCGGCCACTCGGCCACGCCAGGTTCTACGTCTACGCCAGCGGTGTGGTGGAAGTGCTCGGCGCCGCCCTGCTCGCGGCGCCCCGTACCCGCCGAGCCGGCGGCTGGGTGTGCGCCGCCATCCTGGTGGCCGTGTTCCCGGCCAATGTGCAGATGGCCCTCGACGGCGGGGCCAGTGGCGCCACCGGGATCGTGGGGTCGCCGGTAGCGGCCTGGTCCCGCTTGCCGCTCCAGGTCCCGCTGGTGTGGTGGGCAGCAGCGGAGGGACGGCGCCCGGACCGTGGCCGGCCCAGGCAGGCCCGGCCGGCGGACGCCCCGCTCTCGTAGTCTTCACGGCCCATGGTGCGTCCGCCCGCCCGCAGTCTTGCCGTCGTCGCCGTGGCCGTCGCGCTGCTGGCCGCCTGCACCGGCTCGACGCCCGAGGACAGCGAGACGAGTCTCCTGTCGTCCACCACCGGCGTGGCCGCCGGGCCGGCGGAACGGAGTCTGGAGGGCTGGGCCCGGTCGACCAGCGAGGCGCTGAACGAGGGGGGCACGACGGCCACCCTGGCCGCGCTGCTGGCGCCTGCCGGCGACCGGGGGTGGGCTGTCGCCGGCACCTCCTTCGACGCAGCCGGCGTGCCCCGGGCCACGGTGTGGCGCTCCGACGACGCCCTCCGGTGGACGGGCGAGATGGTGGGTGGTCGCCGCACCGAGGCCCACGGCGCCACCCGCCGGGCCGACGGCAGCCTGGTCGTGGTGGGCCGCGAGCTGGTGGGATCCGCCGGCCGTGGCGCGGTATGGGTGGAGGGCGAGGACGGCTTCTCCCGGGCCGGAGGCGGGGATGCCTTCGCCGGCGGGAACCAGGTGTCGGTGCAGCGCGTAGCGGCCCGGCCCGAAGTCGTGGTCGCGGTGGGCGGGCGCAGCGAGGAGGGAAAGGACGACGCGGTGGCCGTGTGGCGGTCGGCCTCAGGGCGGTCGTGGGAGCGGCTCCCCGATGCCGAGGCGGTGTTCGCCGCCTCGGGCCAGCCCTTCGTCAACGAGGTGGTCGGCGTGCCCGCCGGGTTCGTGGCCGTGGGAGGCGTCCGTCGGGGCGACGACGTCGACGCCGCCGTGTGGTTCTCGGCCGACGGCACCACATGGGAGGCGGCCGCGGGTGCGCCCGACTTCGTCGGCGCGGGCGGGCAGTCCGTGGACGACGTGGTGCTCGTCGACGACGGGGGCCTGCTGGCGGTGGGGGCGGGCAGCGACGGGCGCCGCAGCATCCCCGTGGCGTGGCGGTCGCCCGACGGCAGGGCGTGGGCGGGAGGCGGCGCCACGTTCGAACAGCTGGGCCAGTCGAGCGACGCCGTCGGCACCGAGGTCACCACTGTGGCCCGCCTGGGTCCTGGCCTGATCGCGACGGGCGGTGGGAGCGCGGCCAACCGCCTGTGGGGGTCCGACGACGGGATCGCCTGGCAGGAGATCCAGCTTCCTTCCGAGGCGGCGGGCGCCGACGACTTCGACCTCGACCTGCTGGCGGCGAGCGGGACGGACGTGGTGATGGCGTCGTCCGTGTCCGGCGCTCCCCACCTGGCGCTTCTCCGCGACGCCCGGTACACGGAGGTGACGGCCACCGCCCGAGGGTTCCCCTTTCCCCGGCCCAGCCCGTCGTTCGTCGACGTAGGCGTCGCCGACGACGAGGCGATCGCCTCGGTGAACGTGACCCGGTCGGGGCGCGCCCTCGGGACAGAGCGCGACGACGTGCGGATGCTGACGGCTCCCGACGGGTTGGCGTGGACCGAGGGCGAGCGGTCGATCGACCGGGCCTCGGTGTTCGACTTCGGGCTCGACCCGTCGGGGCGGCCCGTCGCCGTCGGCGGCCTCTCGCCGCCCCGCGCGACGGGCGGCCGGCACGCCTTCGCCACCTACGTGTACGAGCGGGGGGTCTGGCGCCAAGACGAGGTCGTACCGCTCCCGGGCGACCTGCCCGACGAGGCCGGTACCCGCTACCTCGACGGAGTCGCCACCCGGGGCGACCGCATGGTGGTGGCGGGCAACGCCTTCGTCGGCACCGGCGGCGCCGGCAACGTCGACGGCGCCGTGTTCACCAAGGTGGGCGCCGGCCGCCTGGCTCCTGTCGACGGCATCCCAGGGCTTTCGGGGCCCGACGACGAGGTGGTCACCGCCGCCTGCGCCGGTCCCGCCGGCTTCCTGGTCGCCGGGTCGGTCCGCCGGGGCGTCGACGGCGACGCAGCCGCATGGTTCTCCCCTGACGGGGTCGACTGGCGCCAGGTGGCGGCTCCCTCGTTCGGCGGGCCGGGGGACCAGACCATCGACGACTGCGTCGCCACCGGCACCGGGTTCGTGGCTGCCGGTGGGGCCTCGGTGGGCGATGTGGCCGACGCCGCCGTGTGGACGTCGCCCGACGGCACCACATGGGGCCGGGTCGGGTCGCCTGTCCTGGGCGGCGTCGACGCCCAGTTCATCAGCGGACTGACCGTCGCCGGGGCCGAGGTGGTGGCCGTCGGGACCGATTCCCGGGCCGGCAGGTACTCAGCCGCCCTGTGGCACTCCCTCGACGCCGGCGCCACCTGGGACAGCGTCGAGCTGGGCAGGCCGTTCGCCGCCGACCGCTACGCCGTTGCCACCTCGGTCGTGATCGCCGGCGACCGGATCGTGGTGGGCGGCCTGGTCGACGACCGCGCCGCGGTGTGGGCCGGGCCCTGGCCGTTGCGCCGCGGTGCCTGAGCGGGGCGCCCCGGCTAGGTGAAGCGGGTGAAGAGCTCGGCCAGCTCCTCGGCCAGGCTGGCCGGCGTCGTGTAGCCCTCCTCCGCCCGCACCGTGTCGAAATTGTCACGCACCTTCTCGATGGTGAGGTCGGGGTCGAAGTAGCCGGGGGTGAGGCCGGTGAAGAACCGGGAAACCCGACCGCCGCCGACGGCGAACACCTCGCCCGAGACGGGGCAGTCCTCGTGGCACAGCCACGCCACCACGGGCGAGACCACCCGGGGGTGGAGGCGGTCGGCGAAGCCGCCGAGCACCTCCTCGGTCATGCGGGTGCGGGCCAGCGGGGCGACGGCGTTCACCCGGATGTTGTGGCGGGCCCCTTCGATGGCCAGGACGCGGGTGAAGCCGACCAGCCCCGTCTTGGCCGCCCCGTAGTTCGACTGGCCGAAGTTGCCGACGATGCCGGAGCTCGACGTGGTGCACACCACCCGGCCGTAGCCCTGCTCGCGCATGTGGGCCCACGCCGGCCGGGTGACCCAGAAGGCGCCTTCGAGGTGGACGGCGAGGACGGGATCGAGCAGGTCGGGGGTCATGTTGTGGAACGCTTTGTCCCGGAGGATGCCGGCGTTGTTGACGACGATGTCTACGCGCCCGAATGCCTCGAGGGCGGTGGCCACGATGGCTTCACCGCCCTCGGGTGTGGCCACGCTCGACGTGTCCGCCACGGCGACCCCGCCCAGGTCCTCGATGTCCCTGGCCGTGCGGGCGGCCGGGCCGTCGTCGGCCCCCTCGCCCCGCACCGAGCCCCCCAGGTCGTTGACCACGACCCGTGCGCCCCGCGACGCAAGCAGCAGGGCGTGCTCGCGACCGAGGCCGCCACCTGCGCCTGTGATCACCGCCACCTTGCCGTCGAACCCGAGGTCGCCCACGGCGGGATCGTAGGGCGCGGGCCCCGGACGGCCGGCCGGGAATCCTGGACGTCGTGGGGAGCTAGCGTGGAAGGTTCTGGGCGAGAGCCTGGGTGGGCCGCCCGATGGGCCGGCTCGGCGGAACCGGCAGACCATGGAGGGCCGACCAGATGATGACAATTGCCGGCGGCGCGCCCACTGGTCCGGTCCTCCGTCTGACTTCCGGTCGGTGCGCGTGCGGTTGAGCCCCTGTGTCCGGGCGATGGCGGCGACCTTGGTGGCCGCGAGCATGGCGGTGTCGCACACCGGGGACGCGCGCGCCCAGGAGGACCCGGCGACCACGACGACGATCCCGTCGACCACGACCACGACGGATCCGCTCACCTCGACGTCGACATCAACGTCGTCGACCACGACGACCACCACCCAGCCCGAGACGCCCACCACCTCACCGTCGACCTCGACCACAGCTCCAGGCCAGGACGAGGGACCGACGACGCCCAGCACGGCGGGTGCCACGTCGACGACCGCCCGCCCCGGAACCGGCCCGACAGCGCCGGTGGGCAACCCTCCCGCCGTAGGTGGCGACGCCGCTCCGCCGCCGGGCACCGTGCCCGAGATCCCGGCCGCCCTCCAGGCCAAGATCGACTCGGTGCGCCGTTCGGGGCCGAACAGCACGGCCACCCTGATCGAGGCGTTGTCGCCCCTTGTAGCCATGGGTATGACCGAGCAGGAGTCGGTCCAGGCCGGTTTCGGGCGGTTCCCGGTGGGTGGGCGGGCCACATTCACCGACGACTGGTGGTTCCCTCGCTTCGTGCCCGTGCTCCACCTGCATGAGGGCACCGACATCTTCGCCGCCTACGGCACGCCCGCCCGCGCCCCGGCGACCGGAACCCTCAACCAGAGGTTCAACCCGGTGGGCGGCCTGACCGCGTACGTCACCGAGGCGGACGGCACCTACTACTACCTGGCCCACCTGAGCCGCTACGAGCCCGGCCAGGTGTCGGGGCAGGCGGTACGGGCAGGCGACGTGATCGGCTACGTGGGCGACTCGGGTAACGCCCGGGGCACTTCCCCCCATGTGCACTTCGAGGTCCACCCCGGTGGCGGCGGGCCCACCGACCCCAAGCCATTCCTCGATGCATGGATCGACGAGGCCCTAGCCGCCGTTCCGTCCGTGGTCGCCGCCGCCGTCCCCACGCCGGCCGGCGCCGGGCGGACGCCCACCGAGGAGCAGGACCTCACCGTGGTCGGCCACACCGACCTCGGAGGCCGGGGCGGCTACGGCGATGTAGTCGTGGTGGGCGACACGGCGTTGGTGGCGGCAGGCGACGGGGCGCCGCGCCCGGTGGCGGCGATCGACCCCCTCGCCGCCGGAACGGCGGCCACGCCGTCCTGCTCGGCGTCGGTGGCCGTGGTCGATCTCCGCGACCCTGCCTCGCCCATCGTGGCCGGCACCATCGCGTTGGCGCCGGGGGAGCGCGTGGAGGACGTGGACGCCCTCGCCGTGCGCACGCCCGGCTTCACGGGTGACCTGGCGGCGGTGGCCGTAGGGCCGTGCACCCCTGGTGACGGCG
Organism: Actinomycetes bacterium; assembly: GCA_023264975.1. Taxonomy (GTDB): domain Bacteria; phylum Actinomycetota; class Acidimicrobiia; order Acidimicrobiales; genus JAHFUS01. The sequence goes on from JAHFUS010000022.1 coordinate 35,948, forward strand.
GCACGGGCCTGGTGTTCTACGACGTCAGCGACCCCTCCGACCCGCAGTTGCTGGGCCGGGTTCCCCACCCCCGCCGGCTGGCCGACAGTGGCGGCACCGGCTGCGGAGCCGTCCTGCGGGGCACGTGCGCCCGCACCGACCGCACCGTCGACCTCCAGCAGCGCCCCGACGGCCGGGTCGTGTCGCTGTCGAGGGCCACGGCGGTAGCCGACGAGCCGGGCCCGGAGGCGTTCGTGGTCGACCTGACCGCGCCTGCCAGGCCCAGGGCGCTCGGCTTCGTGCCCCTCGGGCGGGGGGACCGGCCGCTCGCCGTCGACGACGGGTGCTCGCCCGTCCACCTCCCCCGATCGCGGCAGACGCCGGCCGACCGGCTCGGGCCCCTGGTCGACATCACCGGCTTCGCCTTGGCTCCCGAGGGGACCCGGGCGCCGGATGAGATCGTCCTCGACGCCGGCGACGGCTATCCAACCGTGGCCGAAGGCGGCGGCCGCCGGCTGGCGCTGGCGACCGAGGGCGCCTGGTGGTCGTCGACGTGGGCGCTGCGGGTGGACGCGCCGGCCGACGCCGGCGGCGAGAAGCCCGGCTGCGCCCGGGCGCTGTCGAGTTCGTCGGACGGGGCCGGTCCCACCGCAGGCGAGCTCGTGTACGTCGGGCGGGGCTGCCCCGGTCGCCACGAGGTCGATGGCACCACGATCCCGCCGGACCCCTACCTGGGTGACCCCGCCGGGCGCATCGCCGTCACGGACGCCGCCCTTACCCCGTCCCAGCCGACCCTGTCCGGGCACGGGTGCACGCCGGCCAGCCGCCTGTCCCGGGCCCGGCAGGCGGGCGCCCTCGGTCTGGTGGTGGCGGGCAGCTTCCAGGCCGACGTGGCCGACGTGGCCGACTTGGCCGACGTGGCCGACGTGGCGACGGCCCCGGCCGCACCCGCCGGCGTCGCGGCCGGGGACGGGGCGGCGGCACGGGCATCAGGCGCCATCCCCGCCCTCCTCCTGCGCAAGCCCGACGGCGACGCCCTGCGCACCGCACTGTGCCCGCCCGCCCTCGACCCCGGCGCCGCCTGCGGCGTCGCCGCCGACGTCTCCGCCGAGGTGGTGGAGCTGCCCGCCCGGTGGTCGGGCCTGCGTGTCCTCGACGTCACCGACCCCGACGCACCCCGCCAGATCGCCTTGTACCGCACTGCGGCGACGGCGACCCCCTCCGACCCGGGCGCATCGTTCGCCGTCGAAGAGGCGGTCGCCGATGGAAGCCGCGTGTACGCGGCATGGGGCGCCGAAGGCCTGCGGGTGCTGGACCTGGCCTCGGGCAGCCCGTCCGAGGTGGGGTCGTTCGTGCCGCCGGTTGCGCCGGGAGCGACCCCGGCGGTGCCCCACGTGACCGGCGTCGACCACACGGCCGACCACGTCGTGGTGGCCGACCGGGACAGCGGCCTGTGGGTGCTCGACAAGCGCCCCCCCGCCGACACCCGCGGTTACTGGCTGGCCGACGCCGAGGGCGGCGTGCACGCCTTCGGTGACGCCGCCCTGCACGGCGCAGCCGACGGCCTGGCGCTCACCAGCCCTGTTGTCGGCATGGCGCCCAGCCCCACCGCAGGCGGCTACTGGCTGGCCACCGCCGACGGCGGTGTGTACGCCTTCGGTGACGCCGCCTTCGCCGGCTCGCTCGCAGGAGCGGGCACGGCGCCGATCGTCGGCATCGCCGCCACGCCCTCCGGCCGGGGCTATTGGCTGGTGGCGGCCGACGGGGGTGTGTTCGCCTTCGGCGACGCCACCTTCCTCGGCTCGCTCGGCGCCAGTGCCCTGGTGCGGCCCATCGTGGCCCTCGTGCCGACGCCGACAGGGCGCGGTTACCGCCTCGTGGGCGCCGACGGTGGCGTGTTCGCGTTCGGCGACGCCGACTTCCTCGGGTCCACCGCCGCCACGCCGCCGGTCGCCCCGGTCGTGGGCGTCGCCGGCACCTCTTCAGGCCGGGGCTACTGGCTGGTCGCGGCCGACGGCGGGGTGTTCGCCTTCGGCGACGCCCGCTTCAAGGGCGCAGCGGCGGGTCGCCCGGCCACCTCCCCGGTGGTCGGCGTGGCCGCCATGACCGGCGTGCGCGGCTACTGGCTGGCCGGCGCAGACGGCCGGGTCGACGCCCTTGGTACTCCCAACCTCGGCGGGAGCGACACGGCCGGCGCCTCCGCCCCCGCCGTCGTCGCCGTGGCTGCCGTCCCCCGCCCGCCCGCCCCGCGCCCCACGTCTGCCGCGCCGGTGCGTGAAACCGCCGCCGGCCTCCGCCCCGCCCGCTGAGGCACGGGAAGCAACCACCGGAGCGCAGGACTTCGGAATCGGGCGCACGTCGTCAAAGGCGACCGGCGGAGTTCTGGCGGGCGTGAAGAGGCGACGCCGGGGCGTAGGCGCCGGCGCCGGTGAACGTGCCGGGGCGCCAGCGTCGGGGGGTGGCGACGACCGCCCTCGGGTAGTCCTCGAAGAGCCAGCGGGCAAAGTTGCGGCGGGTCCAGTCGTTGGCGCCGGCGACCTGGAGGGTGAGGCGGAGGCCCTTGCGGTGGGCGATGCCGACCTTGGACAGGAAGCCGGCCATGCGGTTGTCGACGGCCAGGCCGCGGGTCACGGCAGCGTCGTAGGAGGCCGCCGCCTGGGCCGGACGGGTGGCGCCGGCGCCGAGCACGGCCTCGGCTGCCAGCACGCCCGTCTCCAGGGCCTGGCCGATGCCCTCGCCCGTCATCGGGTCGGTGGCGCGGGCTGCGTCGCCGACGAACAGGGCCCGGCCGCCGGCCGCCCACAGCGTGGTGTGCTCGACGGCGGCGGGGATGGGCCAGGCCTTGTGGGGCGCCTCCGCCACGGAGCCGGGGCCGAGAGCGCGGCGGACGTGGTCGCGGCGCAGCAGGTCCGACCACTGCTGCTTCATGCCCTGGGTGGTGACGCCCGGCCGGCGCAGGACGCCGAAGCCCACGTTGGCCCGACCTCCACCGAGGGGGAACGACCAGGCGTAGCCTGGCAGCAGGTCGGGCTCGAACCACACCCACAGCTGGCTGGCCGCCTCGTCGCTCACGCCGGTGAAGTACTGGCGGAAGGCGTGCCACTCGCCCAGGTAGCCGGGCTCGTGGGGGGCGCCGAGCGCCTTGCGCAGGGGCGACCACACACCGTCGGCGCCTACTGCGTACCGGGCCGAGATCGGTCCCACCCCGTCGACCTCCAGCACCACCGATTCCCCGTCCGGCGCCGCCGCCGCCCCCCGAAGCCGGCAGCCGTCGTGCACCGCGACACCGGCCCGGCGGGCAACGTCGAGCAGGGCGCCGTCGAGGTCGGCTCGCCGCGCCACCGCCGCGTACATGCCCTGGTCGCGTGGGAGGGGGAAGGTCACCGACCGGCCGGCCGGGCCGCGCACGTGCACGTCGTCCACCTCGTACCAGGAGGGCACGTCCTCGGGACGGAGGCCGAGCCGCTCCAGCCGGCGGAGGGCGCCGGTGGTGAGGCCGTCGCCGCAGCACTTGTCGCGCGGGAAGGTGGCCTTGTCGACCAGGAGCACCGACCGGCCGGCCCGGGCCAGGGTGATGGCGGCGGCCGCGCCGGCGGGACCGCCGCCCACCACCGCCACGTCGGCCGTCCTCATTCCTGCATTCTCGTCCCCGCCCGCCCCCGCCCGCGGGCGCCTGGTTTCACCGTTGCAGCAGAGCGGCCATGGCCGCCTCGACCTCCGGGTGGCGGAAGGTGAAACCGGCTTCCAGCAGCTTGGCGGGTATCACCCGCTGACTCGCCGTCACCATCTCGTACGCCATCTGGCGACCCACCACCAGACCGAGGGCCGCCTTCGGCACGGGCAGGAATGAGGGCCGGTGCACGGCCTTGCCCAGGGCGCGGGCCAGGACGGCGCTCGTGACGGGCTCGGGCGAGGTGGCGTTCACCGGGCCTGAGAGCGAGTCGTCGCCGAGGACATGGAGGATGGCGCTGATCTCGTCCTCGAGGGTGATCCAGCTCACCCACTGCCTACCGGTGCCCAGCGGCCCGCCCACGCCCAGCTTGAACAGGGGGAGTTGCTTCTTCAGAGCGCCGCCGGCGGGGGACTGCACGACACCGGCGCGCAGCTTCACCACCCGGATGCCGGCGTCGGCTGCTGTCCCGGTGGCGTCCTCCCACGCCCGCACCACGTCGGCCAGGAACCCGTCGCCGGCCGAGCTCGCCTCGGTGAGGACCTCGTCTCCGCGGTCGCCGTAGTACCCGACGGCAGACCCGCTCACCAGCACCCTCGGCCTGGTGGAAAGGCCGGCCAGTGCTGTGGCCAGCACGGTGGTGCCCTTCACCCGGCTCTGGCGGATGCGCTCCTTCTGCTCGGGTGTCCACCGCTTGTCGCCGATGCCCACCCCGCCCAGGTGCACGACGCCGTCGGTGCCCTCGAGAGCGGCGGTGTCGATGGTGCCGGCGTCGGGGTCCCACGCCACCTCACCCTGGCCGGCCGTGCCCCGCACGAGCCTGCGGGCCCGATGACCGGCTGCCTCCAGGGCCGGGACCAGGGCCGAGCCGATGAACCCGTGCGAACCGCTGACGATTACGTCCATGGGCCACTCTGGCACCACCCCCGAACCAGGGGGAACCGCCGCCTTCCAGTGCTCTATCGAACAGAGCTTGATGCAGTGGGAGCGTTCGCCCGCCGAGGCGCTGGCGATGCAGTCGCAGATGGCACGAAAAGAACTGCTAACCGCTGTGTCGGAGAGGCGCCAGCGGGCCGTCGGCGGTGAGGTTGAGCCGCTTTAGGAAGCACACCGTTGTTCCAACGCCGGGTCGGGCCGAGAACTCGACGCTGTCGGTGAGTGCGGTCATCAACGCGATGCCTCGCCCTCGTGGAGACTCGGGGTCGGGCATTGCGCTCGACAGCCCGCTCACATCGACCCCCCGCCCGCCGTCGATCACGCTGATCGCGCAGCGCTCGCTGTCGAGATCGAGCCTCACCTCGTAGTCCTCGGTCGCCCCCGCGTGCTCGATGACATTTGTGCACGCCTCGCTCAGGGCCAGTCTGATGTCGTCGATGCACTCGGGTGCGACCCCCATCTGCACCAGTGCGGCCAGAGCCACCGAGCGCACGACGGCAACGGTCTCGGCGTCTTGGGGAAGGCACAACGCGATCTGGATGTTCACCGGCCGTGCCCCACTGCAGACATCCAGGTCGACGTCCGCCGGGACGGGCACGGCAAGGGTCAGCCTCCGCGGTTTCGCAGCGCCGAGATGCGCTGGTGGGAGACTCCCAACAGCCTGGCGATCTGGCGGATGGACAAGCCCTCGTCGCTCAGCGAGCCCACGATGACCCGGCGCAGCTTGGCCGTTGCGTCGAGAATCCGAGCGACGCTGGCGGCCAGGAGGTCGAGCAGCCCCGAGAGCGACCCTCGCTCAAGCAGCTGTGACCAGGACACGCCGCGCCCACGTTCTCGGTCGAGGGCCCGGGCCCGACGGGCGACCTTCTGTTGATCTCGGGCTGTCTCCTCAGCTGCCTCGGCCAGTTCCAACAGCGCGGTGGCCACTCCTACCCTCCTGGCTCGGCTCGGTCGTCGTTCCGTCCGTCTTTACCTCACGCTCTCACTACCCGGCAACCGGGGTTGCCACACCTGGACGGCGCATACCGCCCACCACCCGGCTCGCCCCGTCAGCGCCGTGGCGCATCACGACGGAGGTACCTCGCCGGTCGTCCCGCCCGCGAGCTCGTCCAGATCGGCGGCAAGGGTGGCATCGGCCTGGTGGGCCAGCACGGTCGTGGCGAACTCGCTTCTCGACGCCCACCTGCTACGTGCAGTCGACGCCTTCGGCCGGGCGGTAGAGGGCCTGCACGGAGTCGACCTTGGTGGTGCCGTCGGCCAGGTAGAGCCGGGTCCGCTCGGTGCGAACGCGGGTGCACGGCCCACGTGGTTCCTTGGTCTGATTGGTCTGGGTGGCCTCCACCCACTTGGTGGAGAACAGGGTGACGGTGAGCGACCTGCCCGTGTAGGTGGGCCAGATCAGCACGCCGTAGGGGCTGGGGTTGCGGATCTTCAGGTCGGGATGGGGGAACGACAGCGTCGCCTCCCGACCGAATGGATATCGGGAGATGTAGAGGCTGTGGGACTGGTACTCGGGGAACTCGAGGCCGGCGAAGAAGGCGGCGTTGAACGTGGTGGTGGCGAACTGCGAGATGCCGCCGCCGACGGACTCCGTGAACTTCCCGTCCTCGATCACGTGGTCGACCACGAACCCCTTCTCCTCCGTGCGCTTGCCCACGAAGTCGTTCACCGAGAACGTCGTGCCTGGCTGGATCAGCTGCCCCCGCACCATGTCGGCGATGAGGTGGATGTTGGCGACGCGGGGCTGGTTGGGGGCGTGGTTGGTGGTGAACGTGCCCACGACCTCCTTCACCCCGAGGGCAGTGGCCTCTTCGACGGTGAGGTTCGGCTCGCGCGGCTTGTCCGGGAGCGCAACCGGTCCGCCGGCCGCCCTGCCGGCCAGGCGGGCCTTGAGGGCGGCGTCGATCTGGGCGCCGGCGTCGGGCGCGCAGCACGCCTTGCCCGGCGTGCCGGGGACGATATGGGGGGCGTTGTCCACGACGGTGAAGCTGGTCTCGACCGCCGGCGTGCCGAGGTCCGGGAGCAGCCTGGCCAGCTCGTCGGTGGCCTTCACGGTGTCGACCGCCAGCCGTATGCCGGTGTCGTCGCTCACCGACCGCAGCCACGATCGCAGCTTGGCCCCGGGGACCTCGCCGGCCTGGCCGTCGACGGTCACGGCCAAGGGCGCCTCGGTGGCCGCCTCGCCGGCCGACACCAACCGGGCCGCGTCCACCACGTCGAAGCGGGGCGGCACCGGGCCCCGCTCCACCGCAACCTCGACCGGCGCGCCGTTCGCACCGGAGCGGGAGAGGGCGTCGAGCACAGACGCCGGGTCGATACCCAGGCCGGGCACGCCGTCCACCGTCACCAGCCGGCCCTTTTCGGATCTCACCTTGGGCTCGGTGGGCGGCTTGCGGTCCTTGTCCCGCTCGGCCACCACCCGGTAGACAGCGGCCCGGTCCACCGCCAGCACGACCGCCGGCTCCCGGTCGTGGAGGAACGATGTGACCCACCCGCTGATGCGGCCCACCGGGTCGCCGGACCGGCCGACATCGAGAACGGCGTCGATGGTGGCGCGCTCGTTCACGGCGAGGCCGATCTCGGCCGGGTCGATGGTGAAGCCGCCGCCGGGTGCATCCACCCGGAGGGGCTGGCCCCGGTAGCTGCCGGCCAGGTCGGTGATCACGCTGGCCAGCTCGGCCCGGTCGAGCCCGCTCACGTCCTTGCCGGCGACCGTGACGCTGCGGGCTACCTTGCCGTCCGACCGGCTGGTGTCGAGCGCCCAGGCGGCCACCACCAGGGTCGTGACGCCCACCACCAGGGCGAGGGCGATGAGGAAGAAGCGGCGGGCCCTGCGCATGCACCACGATTGCACGCCACGAGGGAGTTGCACGCGCACCCGACTCGACGGATCAGATTCCCCGCTGGTCCCCCCACAGCAGCACATGCAGGCGAGGGGTGAGGTTCCAGCGCCGGGCCACCACGTGGGGGGCTAACGCCTGCATGCGCTCCAGCAGGGTCGGCCCGTCCACGCCCTCGGGCATCACCCACACATGCTCCAGGCCGCACTCGGCCACCATGGCGTCGACCTCGTCGAGGTCCGACGGGCCGGCGGCCACGAACTTGAACACGGCCCGGCCCGTGGCCTGGAAGGCCCGCAGGACGTCCGGCTTGTAGCGGCGCTCGAACGCCATCCCGGACCCGGCCAGCTTGGGCGACACGTTGAACCGGTCGACGAGGTCGACAGCTGCGGTGGGCGGCACCGTGCCCGCCGTCTCCAGCTCCACCGTCCACCCGCGGGCCTTGGCCCCCTCGAGCAGCGGTGGCAGGTGGCGCTGCTGGAGCAGGGGCTCCCCGCCGGTGACGACGAGCAGGTCCACGCCCATGGCGTCGAGCCTGGCCAGTACCCCGGTCACCGCCATCGTCGTTAGCTCGTCGGCCGGATCGTGGCGCTCCCAGTCCCACGTGTACGGCGTGTCGCACCACGTGCAGGCCAGGTTGCACCGGCCCAGTCGCACGAAGGCGGCGGCCTGACCGGCCGACGGCCCCTCGCCCTGGAGGGTGGGCCCGAACACCTCCGACACCACCAGCGCGGCGACCGTGCCATCCGCCACGGCGGCCTACAGCGCCGCCGGGTCGGCCACGCCCGCCTCGGCGAAGCCCTTGGCCCGTAGGGCGCAGCTGTCGCAGTCGCCGCACGGCGCCGGCCCGCCCCGGTAGCAGGACCAGGTCAGGTGGAGGGGGGCGGCGAGCTCGACACCGAGGCGCACGATCTCGGCCTTGGTGGCGTCGATCAGCGGGGTGCGGACCTGGAGCGGATCGCCCTCCACGCCCCGCTTGAGCGCGAGGGCGGCGGTGGCGCGAAAGGAGGCGATGAACTCGGGCCGGCAGTCGGGGTAGCCGCTGTAGTCGAGGGCGTTGACCCCGAGGTAGATCGAGCCGGCGCCCCTGGCCTCGGCGATGCCGGCGGCCACGGACAGGAAAATCAGGTTGCGGGCGGGCACGTAGGTGACCGGTATCCCGCCGGAGTCGGGAGCGGCGGCGGGCACGTCGATGGTGTCGTCGGTGAGCGCGGATGCGCCCCAGCCCCGCATGTCGATCGGCGTCACGAGGTGATCGGCGTCGAACACGGCGGCCACGGCGGCGGCCCGTTCAAGCTCGATGCGGTGGCGCTGGCCGTAGTCGAAGGTGACCGCCAGCAGCCGCTCGGCGCCGTCCCGCCGGGCCACCGCCATGCACACCGTGGAGTCGAGCCCCCCGGACAGCACGACCAGGGCGGGCGTCGTCAGGGGAGGATCTCGACCGACGAGGTGGGCGTCTCCCACAGCCGTACCCAGGCGAGGGTCATGCCGGCTGCCTCCAGACGTTTCCAGGCATCGGCGGCGACGACCTCGGCCGTAGGGTTGTCCAGCACGTCGTTCAGCAGGGTGTGGTCGTACCGCGAGACGACCTCGCGGCGGACGACATCGTTCAGGTCGGCGAAATCGAGCACGATGCCGTTCTCGTCGACGGGCCCCTCGACGGCCACCTCCAGCCGGTAGCTGTGACCGTGGAGGTTCCGGCACTGCCCCGGGTGCCAGGGCAGGAAGTGGGCTGCCTCGAAGGTGAAGGAACGGGTGACGCGGGTGCGCACGGCGTCACCACGCTACCGCCGCCCGCCCGGGGGAGGAAGGGCGTTAGCTGGCTGGGCCGTACGGCGCGCCGGCCTCGGCGTAGCAGTCAGCGTGGAAGTGCTCCACCCTGACCCAGACGCCGCCCTCGTACACGTTCGCGATCACCTGGCGGAGCTGCGCCCGGGCCACGAACTTCACGGGCGCGCCGCAGTGGGTGCACATGGCCGAGTTCCCGGGCTCGACAGGGCGGTCGACGGCCCGGCTCTTCATCACAGTTGCGTTCGCCATGCGTTCATATCGGCACACCTCATGGTCGCTTTGAGCGTTTTCCCTGCCCGCACCCCGGAGAGCGTAGGGGAAGCGGTCGACGATCCTGACGACTTTGCCCACCTCGTGGGATTGACGCCGGGCCGAGAAGGTGTGAAGGTTTGTCCGGCGTCGGGGTGTGGGTGCGTCCGCCGTGCACCTGCCCCCGGCGCTCTACGTCGTCCGGCCGAGGCGGACCGCTTCCCGGACGAGCGAGCGCACCGCCTGCTCGTCTGCGCCGGCAGCCACCAGCCCGCCCACCAGGTCCTCCACGCGGGCGGCCTGGGCCTCGTCCACCGGCGCCGTCCTGTCGACGGCGCCCACGGGGCGGGTCACGGCGGTGGCGACCACCAGGCACACCACGGCCACGGTGGTCATGAGGCCGAAGGTGAGGGCGGCGCCGTCGTTGTCGTTGACCGACGCCACGATCATCCCGACGATGCCGCCGACGCACACGGCGAGCACCACCCGCCGCACCGCCCTGGTCGACACGGCCGTCGTCGCCATCGCCGGGCGCCCGGCTACGCCCGCTGGAGCGGCTTGTACTTGATGCGGTGGGGCCGGTCGGCCTCGGCGCCCAGGCGCTTGTGGCGGTCGGCCTCGTAGTCGGTGTACGACCCCTCGAACCAGCGCACCTCCGAGTCGCCCTCGAAGGCCAGCACGTGGGTGGCCACCCGGTCGAGGAACCAGCGGTCGTGGCTGATCACCACCGCGCAGCCGGCGAACGACAGCAGGCCGTCCTCCAGGGCCCGGAGGGTGTCGACGTCGAGGTCGTTGGTGGGCTCGTCGAGGAGGAGGACGTTGCCGCCGGTGGTGAGCACCTTGGCCAGCAGCAGCCGGTTCCGCTCGCCGCCCGACAGCTCGCCCACCAGCTTCTGCTGGTCGGAGCCCTTGAACCCGAAGCCGGCGACCCACGCCCGCCCGTGCATCTCCCGGCCGCCGACGACGAGGTGGTCGACGCCGCCGGTGATCTCCTCGTACACCGTCTTGCCGGCCTCGAGGGTCTCCCGGTTCTGGTCGACATGGGCCAGCACGACGGTGGACCCGACCTTGAGGTCGCCCTCGTCGGGCTTCTCCTCGCCTGCGATCATGCGGAACAGGGTGGTCTTGCCGGCGCCGTTGGCCCCCACCACCCCCACGATGCCACCGGGCGGAAGGGTGAAGGTGAGCCCGTCGACCAGAAGGCGGTCGCCGTAGCCCTTCACCAGGCCTTCGGCCTCCACGACCACGTCGCCCAGGCGGGGCCCGGGCGGGATGGAGATCTCGAGCTTCTCGGTACGGCCCTCCGATGCCTGGGCCTCGGCCAGCAGGCTCTCGTAGGCGGTGAGGCGGGCCTTGCCCTTGGCCTGGCGGGCGCGGGGCGACATGCGCACCCACTCCAGCTCCCGTTGCAGGGTGCGCCGGCGGGCCGAGTCGGACTTGTCCTCCTGGGCCAGGCGAGCCTGCTTCTGGTCGAGCCAGGACGTGTAGTTGCCCTCCCACGGGATGCCGGCGCCCCGGTCGAGCTCGAGGATCCACCCGGCCACGTTGTCGAGGAAGTAGCGGTCGTGGGTGACGGCAACCACGGTGCCCGAGTAGTCCTTCAAGAAGCGCTCCAGCCAGGCCACCGACTCGGCGTCGAGGTGGTTGGTGGGCTCGTCCAGCAGCAACAGGTCAGGGTGCTGGAGCAGGAGGCGGCACAGGGCCACCCGCCGGCGCTCGCCGCCCGACAGGGTGGTGACGTCGGCGTCGCCCGGCGGCAGGCGCAGGGCGTCCATGGCGATCTCGAGGGTGCGGTCGAGGTCCCAGGCGCCGGCCGCGTCGATGGCGTCCTGCAGGGTGGCCTGCTCGGCCAGCAGGGCGTCGAAGTCGGCGTCCGGCTCGCCCATGGCGGCGCACACCTCGTCGTAGCGGGTGAGCAGGCCCCGGGTGGCGGCCACCCCGTCGCCCACATTGGCGAGCACGTCCTTGGTGGGGTCGAGGACCGGCTCCTGGGCCAGGTGGCCCACGGTGAACCCGGGGGTGATTCGGGCCTCGCCCGCGTACCCGTCGTCCTCGCCCGCCATGATCCTGAGCAGCGACGATTTGCCCGACCCGTTCGAGCCGATCACGCCGATCTTGGCCCCCGGGAACATCGAGATGCTGATGTTCTTCAGCACCTCCCGGTCGGGCGGGTAGAAGCGGGAGAGCTTGTGCATGGTGTAGATGAACTGCGCAGGCATGGTTGCGACGGTAGCGGAGGCTGGGCTGTGCTCCGGGCGGGAGCGCGTGTGATCGTCTTCCCGACTACCGCCCCCTTCGCCGGCGGCTGGCAGGCTGCGAGGGAGAGTGAGAAGCTTTTCCCTGGTCGGGCTATGACCGCTACCGAGCCTGCGGTCGTGGTCGATACAAGGTTGGAAGCGCCGTTCGCACACGCCAGCGTCGACCTCCGCGAGGATCCGAGACAACGGCAGGTTTGGGAACGGCCGGTAGGATTGGCGGACTGATGCCTGAGGACCGCCGCCCCACGGCTTCGTTCGGGGCCAATGACTGGCTCGTCGACGAGATGTACGAGCAGTACCGGGAGAACCCGGAGTCGGTCAGCGAGAGTTGGCGTGAGTTTTTCGCCGACTACCGCTCGGACCATCGCGGCAACGGCTCGGCGACGGCGACGACGGCACCCACCACTGCGGGCCCCGCCCCTGTCGGCACACCAGCCCCGTCCGCCCCCGCGCTGGCGCCACCGGTGCCGACCGCCACCCCGACTCCAGGCGGGCCTCCCATCACGCCCCTACGGGGTGCGGCGGCCAGGGTGGCCACCAACATGGAGGCGAGCCTCGGCGTCCCCACCGCAACCAGCGCCCGCACCATTCCGGCCCGCCTGCTCGAGGTGAACCGCACCATCTTGAACAACCACCTGGTGCGGGCCGGCGCCGCCAAGGTGTCGTTCACCCACCTCATCGGGTGGGCCATCGTGCGGGCCCTCGCTGATGTTCCGGTGATGAACTCGTCGTTCACCCACACGCCCGACGCCAAGCCGGCCGTCGCCCGTCCCGAGCACCTGGGCCTGGGCCTGGCCGTCGACGTGGAGAAGAGCGACGGCAGCCGCATCCTGCTCGTCCCCTGCATCCGCCGGGCCGACACCTTCGACTTCCGCGCCTTCTGGCTCGCCTACGAGGACCTCATCCGCAAGGTCCGCACCAACAAGCTCACCCCGGACGACTTCGCCGGCGTCACCGTCACCCTCACCAACCCGGGCACCATCGGCACGGTCCATTCGGTGCCCCGGCTCATGCCCGGCCAGGGGGCGATCATCGGCGTGGGCGCCATCGACTACCCGGCCGAGTACCAGGCGGCCGACCTGCGGGCGCTGGCCCAGATGGGCGTGAGCAAGGTGGTCACGCTCACCTCCACCTACGACCACCGCATCATCCAGGGCGCCGAGTCCGGCATGTTCCTGAAGCGGGTGCACGGCCTTCTGCTGGGCGACGACGGCTTCTACGACGACGTGTTCCGGGCCATGCACGTGCCCTACGAGCCGGTCCGTTGGCGGCGCGACGTGAACCCGGTCGACCAGGAGCGGTCGCACCTCACCAAGCAGCTCCACGTGCAGACCGTGATCAACATGTACCGGGTGCGTGGCCACCTCATCGCCGACCTCGACCCGCTGGCTTCCAAAGAGCCGCGCATGCACCCCGAGCTCGACCCCGCCACCTACGGGCTCACCATCTGGGACCTCGACCGTGAGTTCCTCACCGAGGGCCTGGCCGGCAAGGACGAGCTGCGGCTGTCGGAGATCCTCGGGATCCTGCGCGACGCCTACTGCCGCACGGTCGGCGTCGAGTACATGCACATCCAAGAGCCCGACCAGAAGCGCTGGATCCAGGAGCACACCGAGGGCGTCGACCACACCCTCACCGTCGACGAGATGCGCCACATACTGTTCCGCCTCAACGCGGCGGAGGCGTTCGAGCGATTCCTGCACACGCGCTACGTGGGCCAGAAGCGCTTCGGCCTGGAGGGCGGCGAGTCGGCCATCCCACTACTCGACAGCATCATCGACGAGGCGGCGCGTGCCGGGCTGGTGGAGGTCGTGCTCGGCATGGCGCACAGGGGCCGGCTCAACGTGCTGGCCAACATCGTGGGCAAGTCGTACCGAGAGCTGTTCCGGGAGTTCGAGGGCGACATCGACCCCGACACCGTCCAGGGTTCGGGCGACGTGAAGTACCACAAGGGCGCGTCGGGCAAGTTCGTCGGGATGTCGGGACGGGAGATCCCGATCTCGATGGCGTCGAACCCGTCCCACCTGGAGGCGGTCGACCCGGTGGTGGAGGGCATGGCCCGGGCCAGGCAGGACCTGCTCGACCGGGGCGTCGAGTACCCCGTGCTGCCGCTGCTCATCCACGGCGACGCCGCTTTCGCCGGCCAGGGCGTGGTTGCGGAGACGCTGAACCTGTCGGCCCTGCGGGGCTACCGCACCGGCGGCACCGTCCACCTGGTGATCAACAACCAGTTGGGCTTCACCACCAGCCCGGAGTCGGCCCGTTCGTCGGTGTACGCCACCGACGTGGCCAAGATGGTGCAGGCCCCGATCTTCCACGTGAACGGCGACGACCCGGAGGCATGCGTGCGGGTGGCGCGCATGGCCTTCGCCTTCCGGCAGACGTTCAACAAGGACGTCGTGATCGACATGGTCTGCTATCGCCGCTTCGGTCACAACGAGGGCGACGAGCCGAGCTACACCCAACCCCAGATGTACGAGCGCATCCAGAACCGTCGGTCGGTGCGCAAGCTCTACACCGAGACACTGGTGAAGCGGGGGGACATCACCCTCGAGGAGGCGGAGCGGGCCCTCGAGGACTTCTCGGCCCGCCTCCAGGTGGCGCTCGACGAGACCCGGCAGTCGGCGCCGCCCAAGCCGACCCACCTGGTGGGCGCTCCTCCCACCGAGGTGCTGGCGTCGCCGGAGACGGGCGTCGACCGCACCGCCCTCGACCGCATCGCCGCCGCCCTCCACACGGCGCCCGACGGGTTCACCGTCCACCCGAAGCTGGCCAAGCAGCTGGAGGCCCGGGCCGCGCTGTACGCCGGGGGCCAGGTCGACTGGGCGCTCGGTGAGGCCCTGGCCTTCGGGTCGCTCCTGCTCGAGGGTGGCGATGTGCGCCTGGCCGGCCAGGACACCCGGCGGGGCACGTTCAGCCACCGCCACGCCGTGCTGGTCGACTACGAGACGGGGGCCGAGCACGTGCCCCTCGCCGCCGTGGCGCCGCCCGGTCAGCAGGGCCGGTTCTTCGTCTACGACTCGCTGCTGTCGGAGTACGCGGCGATGGGTTTCGAGTACGGCTACTCCGTGGTGCACAAGGACGCCCTGGTCGCGTGGGAGGCCCAGTTCGGCGACTTCGTCAACGGCGCCCAGATCATCATCGACCAGTTCATGGTTGCGGCCGAGGACAAGTGGGGGCAGACGTCCGGAGTCACCCTCCTGCTGCCTCACGGCTACGAGGGCCAGGGCCCGGAGCACTCGTCCGGCCGCCTCGAGCGCTTCCTCACGTTGGCGGCCGAGGACAACATCCAGGTGGCCAACGTCACCTGCGCGGCCCAGTACTTTCACCTCCTGCGCCGCCAGGTCCGCCACCCGCGCCGCAAGCCGCTGGTGGTGTTCACGCC
This sequence comes from Actinomycetes bacterium, assembly GCA_023264975.1. Classification (GTDB taxonomy): domain Bacteria; phylum Actinomycetota; class Acidimicrobiia; order Acidimicrobiales; genus JAHFUS01. Next base: position 51,056 of record JAHFUS010000022.1, read on the forward strand.
CAAGTCCCTGCTGCGGGCCCGTCAGGCGCGGTCCCCGGTGGACGACCTTGTCTCGGGTCGCTTCCACGAGGTGCTCCCCGACGCCACGGTCGACCGTCCTGCGTCGGTGGAGCGGGTCGTGCTGTGCAGCGGCAAGGTCGCCTACGACGCGGTGGCGGCGCGCGACGGGCGGAAGCTGCCGGTGGCGGTCGTGCGGATCGAGCAGCTGTACCCATGGCCGGCGGCACAGGTGGTGGATGCCCTGTCCCGCTACCCCAACGCCACCGAGGTGGTGTGGCTCCAGGAGGAGCCCGAGAACATGGGTGCGTGGACCTTCGTGCGGGCCCGAATCCTGGCTTTGCTCCGGGCCGACGACGAACTGCGTTCGGTGTCGCGGATCGAGTCGGGCAGCCCGGCGTCGGGGAGCATCGCCATGCACCACTTGGAGCAGGCCGACCTCCTGGAACGCGCCTACCAGGGGCTTTGACCGACACCGGCGCCCAGGGCCCGGAATCCGGGTCCTGGTGCCGGCGCAAATGCCCGCCGGCGCTGACCCGGCGCAAATGCCCGCCGGCGCTGACCGGGCCCCGGTGGCAGGCGTAGCCTCGACACCGTCCCCCGCCCGCCCGGTCGCCGACGACGTCGCCCGTGTTCCTCGGTGACGTGACGCCGGCCGCTCAGCTGGGCCGCTCGTTGCCCAGTCGGTAGTTGCCGGTTGCCCGGGCCTCACCACCTGCTGGGGATCACCTGCGCGATGGCGTCGAGGAAGCGTTACGCAGCACGGCCTCGGAGCGTGGTGACCGCCTCGGCGTGGCGACGGATGACGACCTCACCGGACTTGCGCACGTGGTGGTCGAAACCGGGATCCCCCCGTCGACGGTCCGACGCCGGAGCGGGTCGGGCCGCCTTGACCGCCGGCCCGACGTCCGGAGCCGGCATCCGCTGCGTCCGGCGCGGTGTCACCTAGCATCAAGACGCAGATGCCCACCCGCCATGTCGTCGTCGACGGCTCCAACATCGCCACCGAAGGTCGCTCGCTCCCCAGCCTGGCCCAACTCGACGTGGCCGTGCGGGAGTACCGGCGCGAGTTTCCCGAGGACGTGATCACCGTCGTGGTCGACGCCACCTTCGGGCATCGCATCGATCCCTCCGAGCGGACCGACTTCGACGAGGCGGTCGCCCACAACGAGATCGTGTCGCCGCCGGCCGGCGCCATCGGGCGGGGCGACGCCTTTCTGCTGCGGGTGGCCGAGAAGGTGGGCGCCACGGTCCTGTCCAACGACTCGTTCCAGGAGTTCCACGGCGAGCACGAGTGGCTGTTCAACAACGACCGGCTCATCGGCGGTAAGCCTGTGCCCGGCGTCGGCTGGATCTTCACGCCCCGGACGCCCGTGCGGGGCCCCAAGAGCCGCGACTCCATGCGGGAGGCCCGCCGGGCCAAAACCGGCCCGAAGGACGAGATCAAGAAGGTCCAGAAGGCCATCGCCGTGGCCACCGAGGAGGCGGTCGAGCCCGACTCTCCCAAGGTGAAACGGCGAAGGCGAAGCCGGGGCGGGGCGCCGCCGGCCGAGCCCGTCAACGACCCGCTGCCGTTCATCGAGTTCGTGGCCACCCACCCTCTGGGCTCGCCTGTGGACGCCGAGGTCGAGTCGTTCTCGTCGCACGGCGCCTTTGTGACGGCCGACGGCCTGCGGTGCTACATCCCGCTCACCGGGCTCGGCGACCCCGCGCCGCGGGCGGCCAAGGAGGTCCTGAAGCGGGGCGAGACCCGCCAGTTCGTCCTGCAGGCACTCGACCCCCCGCGGCGGGGCATCGAGCTGGCCCTGCCCGAGTTCGCCCACGTCTCGGGTGCACCCACCGCCGAGACGGTGGAGGAGGAGATCAAGGAGTCGGCCCGCCGGCCCAGCAAGCGCAGGCGGGGCCGGGGTCGCTCGGATGACGAGGCGGCGGTGGCGTCTGCCGCTGCGCTCGGCGAGGCTGTGGTGCCGACCGACGTCGTCGTGGCGGTGCGTGAGGCGGCGGCCGAGGTCGGGGATGCGGCGCTGCCACCGAAGGCGAAGAAGACCGGGCGGGGCCGCAGGGCTTCGCCCGATGCCGCCGCTGGCGCGCCCGATGCCGGGCCGGCCGTGAAGCTGGCCGCCGCATCGCCGGCCGGCGGGCGCCGGTCACGTTCGGCATCCGGGTCCACGTCGGCCGGCGAGGGGCCCGCTCCCGCGGTACCGACCACGGACGTGCCCTCGACCGCCATCGGGCCGAGGAAGCGTCCGGCTCGGCCCCGCGCCGGCGCCCCCCGCGCCGAGCCCGCTGCTGCGCCGACACCTCTGTCACCGGTGGAGGCTGCCGGCCAGTCCGGGCCCGCCGCTCCCGCGCCGTCTGCCGTGCCGTCGACCCGGAAGCGGTCGCCCCGCAGGGCCGCCGCCACGTCGCCGGCTGAGGCCGTCCCGGCAGAGGCGATCGACGCCGCTCCCACCGCCGCCCGCCAGGCGCGTCGCCG